>NZ_JBEZZG010000029.1:54481-60660 GCF_040639085.1 Nonomuraea sp. NPDC023979 | reverse complement strand
GGGGGCCCGCTCGGGCCCGGGCGGCGCGCCCGCCGGCCGGACCTTAAACCGGGTCACCGTGCCCCCCCCCGCCCGGGCGGCCCCGCGCGGGGCCGCCGGTCCGCCGTTAGGCTGGACCCTCGCTGGAGGTGATCCGCATGTCCCCTGTCGACCACCCCTGGGAGCCGATTTCGGTGTCCGAGGTCGCCCGGATCTTCGCCGGCCTGGACGCGCCCTGGTGGATCGGCGGCGGCCACGCCGTCGAACTCGCCGTCGGACGCGCCTTCCGCGAGCACGGCGACGTGGACGTCGGCGTGCTGCGGCGCGACCACCTCGCCGTGCGGCGGCTCCTGTCCGGCTGGGACTGCTGGGCGGCCGACCCCGCCGGCTCCCTGCGCCCCTGGCCCGTGGACGAGACGCTGCCCGCCCGGGTGCACGACATCTGGGTACGCGAGGCGACCGGCGGGCCGTGGCGGCTCCAGCTCATGCTGGACGAGTCCGACGGCGACGACTGGGTCTACCGGCGCGCCCCCGGCATCCGGCGGCCCCTCGACACCGTCGTCGTCCGCGACGCCGGGCCGCCCCGGCTGGCGCCCGAGATCCAGCTCCTCTACAAGGCCAAGCACCGCCGCCCCAAGGACGACGCCGACTTCGCCCACCTGGCGCCCCTGCTCACCGGCGAACAGCGGTCCTGGCTGGCCGCGGCCCTCACCGAGGAGTTGGGGGATCATCCCTGGCTGGAGAAACTGCCACCCCGGTAGAACGATCCTCCTCCCGTATCGGGAGCACCTTTCGCGTATCTGGAAACTCGCCCGACCAGAGCGTTGCCGAATGCGTACTCTTCGTGATCGGTGACGGCACATGGGTGCCGAGCTAACGTAGAAAGGTGCCAGAGGTGAGCTTGTACCTGCCCGAGGACATGAAGCACCGCGTCGCCGAGGCGGCGCGGGCGCACGGCCTGTCCGAGGAGGACTACATGCGCGACGCGATCGCGCGCGTGCTCAGCGACGAGATCGTCGGTGAGCGTCCCCGGCCACGCCTGCCGCTCTTCGACAGCAACGACCCGGGGATGGCCCGCAGCGTCGACGAGGTCCTGGCCGAGGGCTTCGGACGGGACGGTATCGGCTGATGCTGATCGTCGACACCAGCGGCCTGTTCGCCGCCATCGACCGCGCCGCCGCCGAGCACGAGGCGGCCAGGAGCGTCCTGCAGACCGAGCGGGGGCCCATCCTGCTCTCGCCGTTCGTGCTGGGGGAGCTCGACTACATGCTCCGCACCAGGATCGGCCCGCGCGCGGAGCTCGACTACCTGCGCGAGGTGGCCGACGGCGTCTACGACCTCATGCCGATGACGCGGCACGAGGTCATGGAGGCGGCCGACCTCATCGGCCGCTACGCCGACATGGAGATCGGCCTGGCCGACGCCTCCATCGCGGTGCTGGGAGCCCGCCACAGGACGACCCGGGTGCTGACGTTGGATCAGCGGCATTTCCGGGCGATGAAGCCGCTGTGGGGTGACTGCTTCACCGTGTTGCCCGCAGACCTGAACTAGGGCCGGCGCAGTTCGCCGCCAGGGACCTGCCGCCCGCCGGAGGCCGGTCCCCCCGGGTGTCAGCGGACGATCGGGGCGCCGTGGAGCGTGGCGCCGGCGGCGTCGAGCTCGGCGAGCGCCGCCTGGGTGGTCTGGCGGGCGACCCCGGCCGTCAGGTCGAGCAGGACGCGCACGGCGAGGCCGTGCTTGACGGCGTCGAGGGCGGTGGCGCGGACGCAGTGGTCGGTGGCGATGCCGACCACGTCGACGTCGTGGACGCCGTGCTCGGCCAGCCAGTCGGCGAGCGGGACGCCGTCGCCGCTGGTGCCCTCGAAGCCGCTGTAGGCGGCGGCGTGGGCGCCCTTGCTGAAGACCTCCTCGACGGCCGCGACGTCGAAGGCGGGGTGGAAGTCGGCGCCGGGGGTGCCGGCGACGCAGTGGGCGGGCCAGGAGGCGACGAAGTCGGGCGCGGCCGAGAAGTGGTCACCCGGGTCGACGTGGTAGTCGCGGGTGGCCACGACGTGGTCGTAGCCGTGCTCGGCGACGTGGCGGGTGATGGCGGCGGCCACCTCGGAGCCGCCCGCGACGGGCAGGCTGCCTCCCTCGCAGAAGTCGTTCTGCACGTCCACGATGATCAGCGCGGTTCCCATACGGCTCACGATACGTCAGGCGAACTCGGTGGGGATGGCCGCGTACCCCCTGCCCAGGTGGAGGGCGTCCTGCGGCAGGCGGGCGACGGCGTCGGCGTGCCTGGCGCGGGCCTCGTCGAGCGGTTCGCGGCCGACGACCCGGCCGTCGCGCACCAGCTCGTGCATCAGCGGGATGCCGCCCTCGGGGACGAGGCCGGAGGTGGTGACGAGCTCGGTCTCGTAGTGGCCGGTGTCGTCGAGCAGCCGGTAGGCCTCCTTGCGCCCGCCGCGTGACGGCTTGCCGACCGAGCGTTTGGCCACGGGCTCCAGCTTGCCGGTGGCCGTCTCGCGGGCCACGAGCTTGTAGACCAGGGCGGCGGTGGGCACGCCGGAGCCGGTGACCAGGGAGGTGCCGACGCCGTAGCCGTCGACGGGCGCGGCGGCCAGCGCGGCGATGGCGTACTCGTCCAGGTCGGAGGTGACCAGGATGCGGGTGTCGAAGGCGCCGAGGGCGTCGAGCTGCTCGCGGACCTCCTGGGCGGCGGCGGCCAGGTCGCCGGAGTCGATGCGGACGGCGCCGAGCTTGGGGCCGGCCAGCTCGACGGCGGTGCGGACGGCTTCGGCCACGTCGTAGGTGTCGACGAGCAGCGTGGTCTCGGGCCCGAGTGAGGCGATCTGGGTCTCGAACGCCTGCCGTTCGGAGTCGTGCAGCAGGGTGAAGGCGTGCGCGGCCGTGCCCGCGGTCGGCACCCCGTACACGTGCCCGGCCATGAGGTTGGAGGTGGAGGCGAAGCCGGCCAGGTAGGCGGCGCGGGCGGCGGCGACGGCGGCGCGCTCGTGGGTGCGGCGCGAGCCCATCTCGATGAGCGGCCGTTTGCCGGCGGCGACGCTCATGCGGGAGGCGGCCGAGGCGATGGCGCAGTCGTGGTTCAGAACGGACAGGATCACGGTCTCCAGCAGCACGGCCTCGGCGAACGTGCCCTCGACGACCATGATGGGGGAGGCCGGGAAGTACAGGTCGCCCTCGCGGTAGCCGTAGACGTCGCCGGAGAAGCGGTAGTCGGCCAGGAAGTCGAGGGTGGGCTGGTCGACTACGTGGTTGTCGCGCAGGAAGGCGAGCTCCTCCTCGCCGAAGCGGAAGCGTTCGAGCTCGTCGAGGACGCGTCCGGTGCCGGCCACGACGCCGTAGCGGCGCCCGCCGGGCAGGTGGCGGGCGAACACCTCGAAGACCGCCCGCCGGTGCGCGGCGCCGCTCCGCAAGGCCGCCTGGAGCATCGTCAGCTCATAGTGATCCGTCAGCAACGCGGTGCTCATGCTCATCCTCACGAGTCGAAGACTACGGCTCACATAGGGCAGACTGCTGGATGTGGGTAGCACCTCTCCAACCACCGTCGAGCGCCCGGCAACGGACGTCCGGCCCGATCTGCCATGGGTCACGATCGTCTGGAACGACCCGGTCAACCTGATGTCGTACGTGACGTACGTCTTCCAGACCGTGTTCGGTTACCCCAAGGCCAAGGCCGAGAAGCTGATGATGGACGTCCACCAGAAGGGCAAGGCCGTGGTGTCCAGCGGCACCCGCGAGGAGATGGAACGCGACGTGCAGATCCTGCACTCCTATGGCCTGTGGGCCACCGTCCAGCCGGACTCGGCCACGTGAGCTCCGGGTTCTCCGCCGGCCGGGGCGGCAAGGTGGTCGCCACGTTCGAGGCGGGCGAGGTGGCGCTGCTGCGCTCGCTGGTGTCGATGGTGCTGGGCCTGGTGGCGCCGGGCGAGACGAGCGACGACCCGCTGGAGCGGGCGCTGGGCATCGGCGGGGGAGTGGCGCCGTCCGATCCGGTGCTGGCCCGGCTGTTCCCGTCGGCGTACGAGGACGCGCAGGACGCGTCGGAGTTCCGCCGCTACACCGAGGCGACGTTGCGCGACGGCAAGCGGGCCGACGCGCAGACGCTGCTCGACACGGCCGAGCCGGGGCGCGGCGAGCTGACGCCCGAGCAGGCGCAGGCGTGGCTGCGGGCGCTCAACGACGTGCGGCTGACGCTCGGCACCAAGCTGGGCGTGACGGAGGAGATCCACGAGGAGATCGAGAAGATGTCCGAGGACGATCCCCGCTATCCGGCGTTCGTCACCTATGACTGGCTGACCTACCTCCAGGACAGCCTGGTGCGCGCGCTCTGGTAACTTCCGCAGCATGCTGACGATCTCGCAGGAACTGGTTGACAAGATCGTTGCCCACGCCAGGGCCGACCACCCCGACGAGGCGTGCGGCGTGATCGCGGGGCGCAACGGGGTGCCGGAGCGGTTCATCCCGATGGAGAACGCCGAGCGTTCGCCGACCTTCTACCGGTTCGACTCGATGGAGCAGTTCCGCGTGTGGCGGGAGATGGACGACCGCGACGAGGAGCCCGTCGTCATCTACCACTCCCACACCGCGACGGAGGCCTACCCGTCGCGCACCGACGTCTCCTATGCCTCCGAGCCGAACGCCCACTACGTTCTGGTCTCCACGCGGGACGAGGACCAGGTGGAGTTCCGCTCGTACCGGATCCTCGACGGAGAGATTTCCGAGGAAGAGGTAAGGTTCATCCCATGATGGTCAGGCCGGTGCAGAGTTTCCTCTTCGCGCACACCCCTGCCGTTGTCGTCTACGACTGTCGCTGAGCCGGAATTCGCCAGCCAGCATTCGGCGTTGCCGCCGATGGGACGACCCTGATCCGAGGAGACTGACAGCGATGGCCATCGAGGTTCGCATTCCGACCATCCTGCGTAACTACACCGACGGCGCCAAGGCCGTCGACGCCGAGGGCGCCACCCTCGACGACCTGATCACCAACCTGGAATCCCGCCACCCGGGCATCAAGGACCGGCTGGTGGACGAGTCCGGCCTGCGCCGGTTCGTCAACGTCTACCTCAACGACGAGGACGTGCGCTTCCTCGGCGGTCTCGGCACCCCGCTGTCCGACGGCGACACGGTGACCGTGCTGCCGGCCGTCGCCGGCGGGTGACATGCGCTTCGACTCGCTGATCGACTCGGTGGGCCGCACCCCGCTGGTCGGCCTGCCCCGGCTGTCGCCGAGCGCTGACGTGCGGGTGTGGGCCAAGCTGGAGGACCGCAACCCGACCGGTTCGATCAAGGACCGGCCGGCGCTGTGGATGGTGCAGCAGGCGGAGAAGGACGGCCTCCTCACCCCCGGCTGCACGATCCTGGAGCCCACCAGCGGCAACACCGGCATCTCGCTGGCGATGGCCGCCAAGCTCAAGGGCTACAAGCTGATCTGCGTCATGCCGGAGAACACCTCCGAGGAGCGCCGCCAGCTCCTGCGCATGTGGGGTGCGGAGATCATCTCCTCGCCCGCGGCGGGCGGCTCCAACGAGGCGGTGCGGGTGGCCAAGGGCCTGGCGGCGGAGCATCCCGACTGGGTGATGCTCTACCAGTACGGCAACCCGGCCAACTGGCGCTCCCACTACGAGACGACCGGGCCGGAGATCCTGGCGGACCTGCCGTCCGTCACGCACTTCGTGGCCGGGCTCGGCACGACCGGCACCCTCATGGGCGTCGGCCGCTTCCTGCGCGAGCGGGTGCCGGACGTGCGGATCGTGGCCGCCGAGCCGCGCTACGGCGAGCTCGTCTACGGGCTGCGCAACGTGGACGAGGGCTTCATCCCTGAGCTGTACGACGAGTCCGTGTTGACCACGCGCTTCTCGGTGGGGTCGGCCGACGCGCTGCGCCGCACCCGCGAGCTGTTGGCGTCGGAGGGCATTTTCGCCGGCGTGTCCACCGGGGCCGCCCTGCACGCCGCGCTGGGCATGGCGCGCAAGGCCGTCAAGGAGGGCGCGCGGGCCGACATCGTGTTCGTGGTCGCCGACGGCGGCTGGAAGTACCTGTCCACGGGCGCGTACGAAGGCACGCTGGACGAGGCCGAGCAGCGGCTCGAAGGCCAGCTCTGGGCCTGAGACGCAAAGAGGGAGGGGCGGCCCGGCCGGGCCGCCCCCCCCGCGGTGGGGGGTGTTGTGAGGTGAACCAGGCCCGCCCCGCGCAAG
>NZ_JBEZZG010000029.1:0-54471 GCF_040639085.1 Nonomuraea sp. NPDC023979 | reverse complement strand
GTTCCGACGTGTGCTCTACCGAAACGATCGGGTGCTGTGTCCCCCGGGCGGCACCGCCCCTCCCTCTTTGTCGTGTGATGTCAGTTGAACAGGACCCGCAGCGAGAACGACACGTCGGTGTCGGTCTGCTTGCCGCTGAGCCCCACCGCGCGCAGCACCTGCAGGTTGGCCTTCTCCTCGCCCTGAAGGTTGTTCAGGTAGAGCTTCTCGACCTTGTCCAGGTCGACGAACAGGCCGAACGTGGCCTGGTCCGCCTCCGGGATCGCGGTCTGGAAGGTCTCGCTGTCGCCGAGCGCGCCGTCCTCGGCGAGCTTCTTGGCGTAGGCGTCGTCGGTGGCCACCGTGAGGACGCCGTCACCGGCGACCTTGGCGATCTTCACCTGCTGACCCTGCGCGGTGAGCGCCCCCTGGACCTTGTCCAGGATGGCCTGCGCCTTGGCGGCGTCGGTGGCGACCCGGACACCGGCCTTGTACTGCTGCGACTCCAGGCCCTCGCCGTCGAGCGCGATGGTGAGGTTCTGGCCCAGCACGGTCGCCAGGTCGCCGGGCAGGTCGAGCCCGAACTGGGACTTGGCCTGCTGGACGAACTGCTGGAACTGGGCGCCGCTGGACGTCTTGGCCGCCGACTTCTCGATCTCGCCCCACTTGTTCGTGATGAGGCTGTCGAGGCCGGACATCGAGAACGCGCCCACGGTGCTGTCGGGCAGCGCGGCCAGGGAGGTGCCGGTCAGGTCCTCGCCGTTGGTGAGGTTCTGGCCGCCGCGCACCGCGCCCGCCAGCTCGACGTAGGAGCCGTCGAAGCGCAGCGCGCCCGCGAACCTGGCGGTCTTGATCTGCTCCATCAGCAGCTTCTGGTCGGGCGTCAGCGTGTCCTTCGACAGCTCGGCCAGCTTGCCCAGGTGCCCCCAGAAGGACAGCACGCCCTGCTCGCCGATCGCGTTCAGGTCGTCGCTGAAGTCGGCGTTGTCGGCCAGGCTGCCTGCTTCGGCGCCGTACTTGTCGGCGAGCTGCTGGTTGGCCGTCAGGAGCGCGTAGTCCTCGCGGAAGGCGATGCCGTACTCGGACTTGCCCATCATCTTGGCGATGCCCGCCCTGGCCGCCTCCTCGTCCTTGACCTGGACGGCCACGGCGAAGTCGGGGTCCTCGCCGCCGGAGGGCAGGATGCCGACGCCGACGCGGCTGCCGAGCCACGGGTCGACGTCCTTGGCCCAGTCGACGTCCTTCAGGCCCTCGGGGCTGTCCTTCTTCAGCGCGTCGAACAGCGCCTGGCGTGGGTCCTCGCCCTGGAAGGTGTCCTTGGTGACGGTGAACTTCCTGCCGATCTCGAACAGCGCAAGCTTCTGGTTCGCCGCCGGGTCCAGGTCGAGGCGGACGTAGGCGATCGAGGCGGCGGGCAGCACGTCGTGCGGCTGCGTCCCGCCGCCGCCGATCGCGCCCACGGCCCACACGGCGCCGCCGCCGAGCAGGATCACGGCCAGCGCGGCCGCGATGGCGATGAACAGGTTCTTGCGGCCCTTGGCGGGCGGGTCGGCGGGGGTCTGGCCGAGCATCTCGGGGCCCTGGCCGGACCAGCCGCCGCCACCGCCCTGGCCGGGCTGCTGGCCGTACTGGCCGTAACCCTGCTGCTCGTAGCCCTGCTGGCCGTAACCGGGCTGCTGGCCGCCGTAGCCCTGCTGGGCGTACGGGTCCTGCGGCTGGCCGTAGGACGGCTGCTGGCCATAGCCCTGCTGTTGCTGGCCGTAGCCCTGGGACTGGGGCTGCTGGCCGTAGGGCTGCTGCTGCCCGTAGCCGGGCTGCTGACCGTGAGTCCCCTGCTGGCCGTAGCCCTGCTGGGCGTACGGGTCCTGCGGCTGGCCGTACTGCGGCTGCTGCGGCTGCTGGTACGGCTGCTGTGGCGGGTATGGCTGGCCGTGTGCCTGAGGAGGCTCAGGCTGCTGCTCGTTCCAGCGGTACGCCGTGGTCCGGTCAGGATCCTGGCCAGGTGGGGGATTATTCGCAGACATCACTCAACTCACAGTGTGGACTTATGACCACGTAGAAGTTAGCTGATGTTGCTATACAGCCGCTTGCAATGTGCTGAAGTAGGCCGTTATGCCCTGTTCAGTTGGCGGCGCAGCGCGTTGATGTGGACCTCGCCGTCGCCGTACTCCTCGACCTGGGACCAGGGCACGAACGTGCAGCCGGCGTAGACCACGCGGCCCACCGCGCGCGAGAGCCAGGAGGCGCGGCCGTGCCGGTCGCGCGTGAGCCGGAGCAGCACCGGGCCCCGGCGGGCCGAGACCATGAGCCCGTAGACCGTGCTCGCCTGCTGCAACTCTCCCCGGTTGCGCACCACGCGGATGTCCACGACGTGACCGACCCACACCCCGTTGGCGTCCCAGACGGACTGACCGATGAGTTCGGTGACATTAGCCATGATCGAACTTTCGCAGCCTGGTCGCGTTTTCGCAGGTAGGCGCGCTGATGGACGGATGCCGTAGAGTATGGCCTACTAGAATATAGTTCCATTTTGAGGGCAGGGGCTGATGACCAAGTTCGACGAGGCCACGCAGGCGATCCGCATCGACGAGACCACCTACGACGTCTGCCTCGACCCGGGTTACTCCATCGGCGGGCCGCTCAACGGCGGCTACCTCATGGCCGTGGTGCTGCGCGCCGTGGTGGACGACTCGCCGTTCGAGCACCCGGTGAGCACCACCTCGCAGTTCCACCGGTCCCCGGCGCCGGGGCCCGCGCAGGTCCGCGTCGAGCGGCTCAAGGCCGGCCGGACCGCCGCGTTCACCCGGGCCACGCTCGTCCAGGACGGCGTGCCGCAGATCGAGAGCCTGGTCACCACGGCCACGCTCACCGGCGCCGACCCGCTCTACAGTGACAAACCCGGACACGTCATGCCTCCGCTTGAGGAGTGCGTCAAGCTGCCCAATCCCAAGCCCGAGTCCAACATGACGCTCAACGCCCAGGTGGAGCTGAGCTTCGACCCGCCCACCATCGCCTGGCTGAACGGCGGCCCCACCGGCAGGCCCGAGTCGCGCGCCTACTTCCGCATGGCCGAGCCGCAGGACCCCGACCCGTTCGTGCTCGCGCTGGCCGTCGACGCGCTGCCGCCCGTGGTGTTCAGCGCCGGGCTGCGCGGCTGGGCCCCCACCGTGGACCTCACCTGGCACCTGCGCGCGCTGCCCGCCCCCGGCCTGCTCACGCTGATCGGCGGCGGCCGCCTCATCTCCGACGGCTGGTTCGACGAGGAGGTCGAGGTGTGGGACTCGGCCGGCCGCCTGGTCGCCCAGTCACGCCAGCTCGCCCGCGTCGGCCGAGGATGACACACCCGGTGTGAGCATTCTTACGCGGTGAAGACGCCGCAGGTCGCCTACCCTCGAAGCGTGCCGGACGCGAGTATTGGGATCTTCGACAGCGGGGTCGGCGGCCTGACGGTCGCCCGGGCGATCATCGACCAGCTGCCTCACGAGTCCATCACCTACGTGGCCGACACGGCCCGCCAGCCCTACGGGCCCAAGCCGCTCGCCGAGGTGCGCGCGTACGCCCTGGAGGTGATGGACCACCTCGTCGAGCACGACGTCAAGATGCTCGTCATCGCCTGCAACAGCGCCAGCGCCGCGGTCCTGCGCGACGCCCGCGAACGCTACGACGTGCCCGTCGTCGAGGTGATCCAGCCCGCCACCCGCCGCGCCGTCCGCGCCACCCGCACCGGCAGGGTCGGGGTCATCGCCACCCGCGCCACCATCGACTCGATGGCCTACCACGACGCCTTCACCGCGGCGCCCGACGTGCTGCTCACCGGCGTGGCCGCCCCGCGCCTGGTCGAGTACGTCGAGCGCGGCGAGACCATGAGCCAGGAGCTCATCGACGTGGTCCGCGGCTACCTGGAGCCGATCCAGGCCGCCGGGTGCGACACGCTCATCCTCGGCTGCACCCACTACCCGCTCCTCACCGGCGCGATCTCCTACGTCGCCGGCGACGGCGTCACGCTCGTGTCCAGCGCCGACGAGACGGCCAAGGACGTCTACCGCATCCTGCACGACCGCGGCCTGGCGGCCGGGAGCGAGGCCACCCCCCGGCACCGCTTCCGCGCGACCGGTGACTCGCTGCTCTTCGCCCGGCTCGGGCGCCGCTTCCTGGGCCCGGAGATCGACGCGGTCGAAGTCGCACCAGTGGGGGGTACCACCTACGAGGGAGGCCCACATGAAGGTGACCATAGTCGGCTGCTCGGGAAGCTTTCCCGGCCCTGACAGCCCCGCGTCCTGCTATCTCATCGAGGACGAGGGCTTCAGGCTGCTGCTCGACTTCGGCAGCGGGGCGCTGGGCGCGCTGCAGCGCCACATCGGCCTGTACGACGTCGACGCGATCTGCCTGACGCACCTGCACGCCGACCACTGCCTCGACCTGTGCCCGTACCACGTCGTGCGCACCTACGGCCCGGCCGCGCCCTACCCCCGGGTGCCCGTCCACGCGCCGGCCGACGCGCCGCGCCGGCTGGCCGCCGCCTACGGCATGCCCGAGGAGCCCGGCCTGGAGTCCAGCTACGACTTCTCGCCGCTCGCGCCCGGCAGCTTCGAGGTCGGCCCGTTCCGGGTGACCGCCGCCCGCGTCGCCCACCCCGTCGAGGCGTACGGGTTCCGCGTGGAGAGCGGCGGCGGCAGCGTCGCCTACTCCGGCGACACCGGCGAGTGCGACGAGGTCGTCAAGCTGGCCGCCGACGCCGACCTGATGCTCTGCGAGGCGTCCCTGCTCGACGCCCCCGACCTGCCCGAGGGCCTGCACATGTCCGGTCGCCAGGCCGCCGAGCACGCCGCCAGGGCCGGAGCCGGCCGGCTCGTGCTCACCCACCTGGTGCCCTGGAACGACGAGGCCACCGTGCTCGACGACGCCGCCCGCGGCGGCTTCGGCGGGCCCGTCGAGCTGGCCCGCAGCGGAGCCTGCTACGACCTGAGCTGAGGCTCGGAGAAGTCGCGCATCCGCACCAGCGGAGAGAACACCAGCGGCAGGAACGACACCAGCCTGCCCGCCATGAACACCCACAACGCCTCGCGCACGCCGATCTGCTGCGCCACGATGCCGCCCAGCAGCGCGCCGAGCGGCATCGTGCCCCACACGACGAACCTGACCGTCGCGTTGACCCGGCCCAGCAGATGCTCCGGCGCGACGGTCTGGCGGTAGGTCAGCTCGCCCACGTTGTAGAGGATCGCGCCCAGCGACAGCGCGACCGAGGTGATCGCGAAGAACGAGGCCCGCCAGTCGGCCTCCGTCATCGGCAGCAGCAGGCCGAACGGCGAGGTGACGGCCAGGGCCAGCCACGACACCCGGGCCGTCCCGTACCTCCTGAACAGCGGCCCGCCGATCAGCCCGCCGATCAGCCCGCCCACGGCGCCCGACATGAGCAGCGCGCCGACCAGGCCGGGCGGCAGCAGCACCACGTCCGCCAGGAACAGCACCGACAGGCCGAGCACCGCGCTCAGGCACAGATTCGTCAGCGCGGTGGTCGTCATGAACGTGCGCAGCAGCCGGTCACGCCAGGCGAACGCGAACCCCTCCCGGATGCCGGACAGCATGCCCCGGTCGGCGGTGCTCGCCGGAGGGTGGTCGGGAGTCCTGATCGTGCCCAGGAAGAGCACCGAGGAGAGCGAGGCCGCCGCCGTGGCGAGCAGCGTGAGCGGCGCGCCGAGCAGCTGCACGAGCACGCCGCCGAGGCCGGGACCGGCCAGCGCGCCGCCGGAGCGGACCACTTCGAGTTTGGCGTTGCCGTCGGCCAGCCGGTCCTTCGTCACCAGCTCCGGCAGGTAGCTCAGGTCGGATACGTCGTTGAACACCCCGGCCACGCTCACCAGCAGCGCCACCACGCACAGCATCGCCATCGACAGCAGGCCCAGCGCGCTCGCCGCCGGGATGCTCGCCAGCAGCAGGCACCTGGCCAGGTCGGCGGCCATCATCACGCGGCGCTTCCGCATCCGGTCGACCCACACCCCCGCGGGCAGGCCGATCAGCAGGAAGGCCGCGCTCTGTAACGCCGACAGGACTCCCAAGGAGAGAGGGGAGGCGTGCAACGTCAGCACGGCGACCAGAGGGAGCGCCACACGCGAGATGTTGGCGCCCATTTCGTTGGCGACGTGCGAGCTCAAGAAGCGGAGAAAGTCAGGGCTACGCAACACCCCCGTTGTCATTGCGTCAGGATCCCTGTGTCGGACACCGTCGGTCAAGAGCGTGGTGGCGCGGAGATAGGGTGATCTGCATGTCTCGACAGGATGGCCGCAATTCTGACCAGCTCCGTTCCATCAACATCACAAGACGGTGGCTTTCTCACGCCGAGGGTTCGGTGCTGGTGGAGTTCGGCGGCACGCGGGTCCTCTGCGCCGCCTCCGTCCAGGACAGCGTGCCCCGGTGGCGGCGAGGCAGCGGGCAGGGCTGGGTGACCGCCGAGTACGCGATGCTGCCGCGCGCCACCAACACCCGCAACGACCGCGAGTCGGTCCGCGGCAAGATCGGCGGGCGCACCCACGAGATCTCCCGGCTCATCGGCCGCTCGCTGCGCGCCTGCGTCGACTACAAGGCGCTCGGCGAGAACTCCATCGTGCTCGACTGCGACGTGCTCCAGGCCGACGGCGGCACCCGCACCGCCGCCATCACCGGCGCGTACGTGGCGCTCGCCGACGCCGTCGCGTGGATGCGCGAGCGCAAGATGTGCCCCGGCGACCCGCTGATCGGCTCCGTCTCCGCCGTCTCCGTCGGCGTGGTCGGCTCGGTGCCGATGCTCGACCTCTGCTACGTCGAGGACGTCGCCGCCGAGACCGACATGAACGTCGTCATGACCGGCGAGGGCAGCTTCGTCGAGGTGCAGGGCACCGCCGAGGGCGCGCCGTTCGACCGGGCCGTGCTCGACCAGCTCCTCGACCTGGCCGTGGCCGGCTGCGAGGAGCTGACCCTGATCCAGCAGGAGGCGCTGAGCTCATGAAGATCGTTCTCGCCACGCGCAACCCGGGGAAGATCGCCGAGCTGCGCCGCATCCTGGCCGGCTTCGACATCGTCGGGCTGGAGGAGTTCCCCTCGATCGGCGACGTCGCCGAGACCGGCGTCACGTTCGAGGAGAACGCCCTGCTCAAGGCGCACGCCGTGGCCCAGGCCGCCGGGCTGCCCGCCGTCGCCGACGACTCCGGCCTCTGCGTCGACGTGCTCAACGGCATGCCCGGCGTGCTGTCCGCCCGCTGGGCCGGCCGCCACGGCGACGACGAGGCCAACCTGCGGCTGCTGCTCGCCCAGGTGTCCGACGTGCCCGCCGACAAGCTGACCGCGCACTTCGCCTGCGTGGCCGCGCTCGCGCTGCCGTCGGGGGAGTGGCGGGTCGCCGAGGGCACGCTGCCCGGCCGCCTCGTCACCACGCCCCGGGGCACCAACGGGTTCGGCTACGACCCGATCCTCGTGCCCGACGGCGACACGCGCACCACCGCCGAGCTGTCACCCGAGGAGAAGGACGCCATCAGCCACCGGGGCCGCGCCTTCCGCGCCCTCGCGCCGATCGTCCGCGAACTGCTCTCGGCGTAACCACCGCGTAAGAACCCTCGGCCGCCGGGCGGCGTAGCGTCGTTCATGTGCAGAGGAATTCGGTCATCCCGGCCTGGGCGGGCGCGCTGGCGGGCATCGTGGCAGGGGGCGTGGCGCTCGGCGCCGCCCAGCTCGTGGCGGGGGTCGTCGGCGGCGACGCCTCCCCGGTGGTCGCGGTGGGCGACGCCGTCGTGGACCTGTCGCCGGCGGCGCTCAAGGAGTTCGCCGTCGCCGCGTTCGGCGTGTACGACAGGGTCGTCCTGCTCGGCGGGGTGCTCGTCGTGCTCGCCCTGGTCGCGGCCGGGCTCGGCGTGCTCGCCCGGGACGGCGTCGGGCGGGGGCTGGCCGGGCTGGTGGCGTTCGGCGCCGTGGGGCTGGCTGCGGTCCTCACCCGGCCCGGGGCGGGCGCGGTCGACACGCTGCCGACCGTGGTGGGCGTCGTGGCGGGCATGTGGACGCTGTCCTGGCTGATCGGCCGCGCCACGCCCTCTGCAGTGTCCTCCGCAGTGTCCTCTGTCGCGCCTGAGCTGCCCGCCGTGATGCGGGCGGGCGGAGGGGGGCCGTACGCGTTCGACCGGCGGCGGCTGCTGACCGGCGCCGCCGGGGGCGTGGTCGCCGCGGGCGCAGGGACGCTGCTCGGGCACGGGCTCGGCAGCCGCCGGGCCGTGGACGCCGCCCGGGTCGCCCTCGCCCTGCCCGCTCCGGCGACCCCCGCGCCGCCGCTGCCGCCGGGGACCGACTTCAAGCTCAACGGACTCACCCCCTTCATCACGAAAAATGCCGACTTCTACAGGGTGGACACCGCGCTGATCGTCCCCCAGGTGGACCCCGCCACCTGGACCCTGCGCGTCCACGGGCTCGTCGACCGGCCCATCGAGATCACGTACGAGGACCTGCTGAGAAGGCCGCTGACCGAGGCCGACATCACCCTCACCTGCGTCTCCAACGAGGTCGGCGGCCCCTACGCGGGCAACGCCCGCTGGCTCGGCGCCCGCATGGCCGACCTGCTGCGCGAAGCCGGCCTCCGCTCCGATGCCGACATGCTGCTGTCCACCTCCGCCGACGGGTTCACCTGCGGCACCCCGCTCGACGTCGTCATGGACGGCCGCGACGCCCTGTTCGCCGTCGCCATGAACGGCGAACCGCTGCCCGTCGACCACGGCTTCCCTGTACGTCAGGTGGTGCCCGGCCTGTACGGATACGTGTCCGCGACCAAATGGGTGGTCGACCTCAAGGTGACCCGGTTCGACACGGACGAGGCGTACTGGACGCCGCGTGGCTGGGCGGCCAAGGGGCCCATCAAGACCCAATCGCGCATCGACCTTCCCAAGCCGGGCGCAACGCTGCCCGCCGGCCGCACCACGATCGCGGGCGTCGCCTGGGCCCAGCACACCGGCGTCGACGCCGTCGAGGTCCGCGTCGACGGCGGCGTCTGGCAGCAGGCCCGGCTCGCCGCCGTCCCCGGCCCCGACACCTGGCGGCAGTGGGTCCTCGACTGGGACGCCACCCCGGGCGACCACACCATCGAGGTACGCGCCACCGACGCCGCCGGGCGCACCCAGACCGCCGAACGCCGCCCCATCACCCCCGACGGCGCCACCGGCCTGCACACCGTCACCGTCCACACCGCCTGACGACCCGTCCCGATACGTCCGCGTTTGCGCAGGTCAGATGGGTAGTCATGGCCGACAATCTTCCTGACTTTGGCCCCTCATCCGCGGCGACCAGCCCTACGATCGGTCGTCGAGCATGACAGGAGGCAGGACGTGTTCCGCGACCGCAAGTCCGGCGTCCGGTGGGTCCTTCCCGAGGGGCAGTACAACCCCGTGGTCGCTGACGGTGTCCGATGGCTCGAATACGAGCGCGCCGCCGACCCAGGCCCGCCCGACTCCACCCAGCCAGAGCCCAACTCCCCATCCCCCAATCCCACCCAACCACCCCCAACCCACGCCAACGCCCACCCCGACCGCACCCGAGGCAGCGCTGTCCCGAGCGACGACGCTCAGCGGGACCGTGCCCGGGGCGGCGCCGCCCCGGGCGACGACGCTTCGGGTGAGCGCGCGCGAGGTGCCACCGCCTGGGGTGGCCGCACATGGGGCGGTGAAGCACGGCGTGACCGCGCCCGAGGCGACGATGCCCAGGGTGGCGATCCCTGGGACGCGTGGCGCCCATACGGCGGCGAAGCCCGGGACAGCCGCACCCAAGGCGGCGACGTCCGGGGTGGCCACCTCGGAGACGGCCGCGCTGGAGGTGACCGTTCTGGAGGTGCCCGCGCTCGGGGTGACGTCGCTCCGGGTGACGCGGCCCGTACCGAGGCCCCTCGGCAGGAGGTCGCGTGGGCCGACACCATCTGGTCCGACGCCACCTCCACGGGAGCCGGGGGCGGCACCCGGCCGGACCCGGCCCAGCCGCGCCCGAGCGCGCCCTTCGACCTGCGGAAAGGCTCACCCTCACCGGAGGGCGGGGAACGCGCGCCCGGTGGCAAGCCACCCGCACCCAACGGCACGGGCCCCGCGCCCGGCGGCACCCCGTACGACGGCCGGTGGCTGACCGGGGAGTCGCGCACCCCAGGGTCGTCGGCCCCGGCCTCCCACCCGAACGGCTCCTTCCCGCAGAGCCGGCCGCCGAGCGCCGGCCAGAGCCCGCCGTCCGAAACCCAGAACGCCCCGCCGTCCGGGGCCCACCACGCCCAGCACACCTGGCCCGGCCCGTCGCTCGGCACCGTCATGCCGGGCTCACCGCACGGGCGCTCGAACGGCACACCGAACGGCGCGGCGGCAGGCGGAGGGATGCCCGGTGCGGCGAACGGCGCTGCGACGGGCGCGATGCCGGGCTGCTCGGCATGGCCAGGCACGCCCGCCCCACCGAATGGCACCACCGCCTCACCACACGGCACCACCCCGCCACACGGCACCACCCCGCCACACGGCACCACCCCGCCACACGGGACCACCGCCCCACCGAACGGCACTGTCCCGTCCTCGAACGGCACCGGCGCCTCGTCGAACGGCGCCGCCTCTCCGCAGGCCGGGAGGGCCGCGCCGAACGGCCCCGCGCCGTCGTCGAAGCGACCCCGCTCCCCACAGGAGCTCGGCCAACTGCCCGCCTGGCCGGGCCACCTGCCGTCCGAACCGGCCACGCACCCCAACGAGCCGCCCACGAGGCCGGCCGCTCGACGCGAGGAGCCGCCGGAGTCCCGCCCGACGACCTGGCCCGGCGAAGCGTCCGCTGCCAGGTGGCCGGACAGTCCCCCCTCCTCCACGTGGCCAGGAGAGCCACCCGCCGTCCGCCCGGGCGATCCGCCCGCGCGACCGGGCGAGCGGTCCGAGGGGGCGGCGCACCGGGCTGGGGGAGCGGCGGCGGCTCCTCCTGCCACGTGGCTGGGCGATACGTCCGCGCGATCTGCTGTACGGCCAGGACCGGGGTTTGAGGACCCGGCCCGTCGGTCCGGGGAGGCGGCGGCGGGTACCGGTGCGCGGCCGGGTGAGGCGCAGGCGCGCGCCGCTGTATGGCCGGGCGAGGCGGCGCAGTCCGTTACGCAGGCGGGTGCTCGTCACTCTGGGCCGGGGCGAAGCGCCGGTGAGGGCAGGGGGGCTGCGGTTCTCGCGGGGGAGGGGCGGCGGGGGACGGCGGAGTACGACTGGTTCGACTGGCCGCATCGGCCGCCGAAGCTCGTGGACAGCAGGCCGTACGGGGTGCCGGGTGGGCTGGTGCCGCCGGATCCGCAGGTGGAGCGGGATCTGGCGGCGGCGGTGACGATGGGGACGCGGTTCCCGGATCCGCGCGGCACGTGGGTGCGGCTGATCAACGGCGGCGGCCCGGCGGATGATCCGTTCCGCGTGTCGAATGCCGCCGACTGCGCGCTGGCCGTGCTGTCCACGTGGCATGGGGAGCCGGCGGCGTCGGCGCCGAGGATGCCCGAGTACGACCGGGTGGGGCGGCCGTTGCTGACCGGTGAGGCGGGGAGCACGGCGCGGATGGAGCGCTGGGTCGGCCAGCGGTTCCAGCATGCGGGGCAGGGGCGGCACGCGTACCCGATGGTGGCGCGGCGGCTGCTGGAGGCGGGGCACGGCGCGTCGGCGGTGATCGTGGTGCGCTGGCCGGGCGGCGGGACGCACGCGTGGAACGCGGTGAACTCCCACGGTGAGGTGATCTGGATCGACGCGCAGCGGGGGCACATGGCGGTGGAGCCGCCGTACCTGACGGTGACGGGGGTGTTCTGCGTGATTCTCGACAGGCAGGGGCAGCCGCGGTGAACATGGACCAGGCCAGGGCGCTGGCGGAGGAGTACTTCAACGGGGTGCGCCCGGCGGGGGAGGCGCTGTCGGTGGGCATTCACGCGTTCGCCGAGGGGTACGTGGCGTGGGTGCGGGATCTGGAGCCTGACGATCCGGCGCGGCTGCCCGACGCGGTGGGCGGGGGCTGTGTGGTGATCGACCGGGCCACGGGCGAGGTGGTGGCCCGGCCGCTGCTCGATCCGGAGTCGGTGGCGGAGCTGTGGCCGGGGCATCGGCCCCGGTGACGGCCCAGGGGCTCGGCTGACGGCCCAGGGCCCAGGGCGGCGCGGGACGGGTGAGGCCGGGCGCCGCCCCCATGGACGCCCGACCTACAAGTGCCCTATCCGGATTTAGCGGCTTTTATCCATCTCTATCCGCATTTATCCAATTCCCCGGCGTCAGGTGGCGAGCGACCCGACGATCGACGCCCGGGCGGCGCGCCGAGCCGGCACGACCGCCGCCAGCACCCCGGCCAGCCCTGACACGACCACGAACAGCGCGATCTGCCACGGCGACGCCGAGAAGACGGCCCCCGACAGCATCGCCCGCACCGCGGCCCAGCCGAACGACATGCCCAGCACCACGCCCACCAGCGCCCCGATCAGCCCGAGCACCAGCGCCTCCACGGAGAGCATCCGCCGCAACTGCGGCCTGGTGAGCCCGAGCGCCCGCAGCAGCGCCGATTCCCTGGTCCGCTCGTGGACCGACAGGGAGAGCGTGTTGGCGATGCCGAGCAGCGAGATGAGGATCGCCAGCCCGAGCAGCCCCGTGATGATCATGAGCACCATGTCGAGCGTCTGGTCGAACTCGCCGCGGATCTCGGTCGAGCTCATCACCTGGACGGTCGGGTGGCCGGCCGCCGCGGCGTCGACCACGGCGCGGGCCCGTTCCGCGGTCACGCCGTCGGCGATGTTGAGCACGACGGTGCTGTCGGGCACCGCCCCGAACACCTCGTCGAACTGCGGCGCGGACATCGTGATCGTGGGCAGCGGCGAGTCGCTTCCCGGGAAGACGGCGACCACCCGCAGGTTGACCGTGCCGGACCGCTTGGCCTTGACGGGGACGGTGTCGCCGACCTTGACGCCCAGGTCGGTGGCGGCGTAGTCGGCGATGGCGGCCGTGCCGGGCCCGATCGCGCCGATCGAGCCGGACGTCACCTCAGGCTTGAGCGGCCCCTGGAAGGCGCCCACCTGGACCTTGACGTCGCCTGACGTGCTCATCGTGTCGCGGATCTGCACCACGCCCGACAGCTCGGGCGCGGCCCGCAGCTCGTCGGCGATGGAGCGCGGGATGCTGGACTCGCGCGACTGGGAGGTGAGCTGGTAGTCGACGGGGAACTGGTCGTCGAGCTTGACCGTCACGGTGGCCCGGGTCGACGCGGTGATCACCGAGATGAGCGTCATCAGCGTCACGCCGATGGTCAGCGCCACGGTCGTGGTGGCCGCCCGCTTGGGGTTGCGCCCGGAGTTGTCCACGGCCAGCTTGCCGGGCACCCCGAACAGCCGGGCCGGGAGCCAGCCGACCAGCGCGCTCAGCGGCCTGACCAGCAGCGGCCCGATGATGAGCACGCCCAGGAAGGTCAGCACGCCGCCGCCCATGACGACGAGCAGCGAGATCTGCTCGCCGGGCGTCATCACCAGCGCGCCGACCGCGGCCAGCCCGACGCCGCCCAGCAGGAACAGCGCGGCGAACGCCACGCGCAGCATCCCAGCCCGGAACGTCTGCTCCTCGGTCTGCGTGCGCAGCGCCGCGATCGGCGCGACCCGGGTGGCGGTACGGGCGGGCAGCACCGCGGCGCCGACCGTGACCACCAGGCCGACGGCCAGGCCGATGCCGATCGTGGCCGGGGTCAGCCGCATCGCCGCCTCGGTGGGCAGCGGCGCGTCCACCGCGCGCAGCACGGCCAGCGTGATCGCGCTCAGGCCGTAGCCGGCGGCCAGCCCGAGCACCGACGCGATCAGCCCGACCACCGCCGACTCGACGAGCACCGAGCCGAACACCTGGCCGCGCGTCGCCCCGATGCACCGCAGCAGCGCCATCTCCCGGGTCCGCTGCGCGACGAGGATGTTGAAGGTGTTGTAGATGACCAGCGTCGCCACCAGCATCGCCACGAACCCGAACATCAGCAGCCCGAGGGTGAGCATCTCGATCTGCAGCCCGGCGGACTTGGCCAGGTCGGAGGCCAGCTCGTCGCCGGTCTTGACGACGAGCCCGGCGCCGGCGGCCGAGGCGACGGCCCGCTTCAGCGCGACGGGGTCGGCCCCCGCGACGTCGATCTCGGCGAACTCCCGCTCGCCGGTCATCCGCTGCGCCGTCGCCGTGGTGAACCCGAGCGCCCCGGTGAAGGCCAGCTCCTGGTCCACGCCCGGGTCGAACAGCCCGACGAGCCTGAACGTGTGCTCGCGCTGCTTGGCGTCGAGCACCGTGATCGTGTCGCCGACCTGGAAGCCCTCGGCCTTGGCGGTGTTCTCGTCGAGCACGGCCGCCTGGTCGTCGCTGCCGGGCCCGGTGCCGCTCACGATGGAGGTGCGGGCCAGCACGCCCGGCACGACGGAGATCGCCGTCGTGGGCAGGCTGCCGACGGCCTTGCCGTCCTTGCCGAGCAGCGGCGCGCTGCCGCGGACCAGCCCGTGCGCCTCCTGGACGCCGGGGACGGCGCGCACCCGTTCCAGCGTCTCCGGCGCGATGCCCTTGTCCGGCTTGCCGGGCAGCACGGCCACCGCGACCTTGCCGGCGTCGGCCGTGACGCGCTCCTCGAACCCGGCCTGGACCGTGTCGTTCAGCACGAAGGTGCCGGTGATGAACGCGACCCCCAGCATGATCGCGAGCGAGGTGAGCAGCAGCCGCACCTTGTGCGCGCGCAGCCCCGCCCTGGCGGTCTTCAGCACCTCACGCCTCCAGCTTCATCAGCGTGTCGAGCACCGACTGCGGCGTCGGCGAGGTGATCTCGGTGACCAGCGAGCCGTCCCGCAGGAACACCACCCGGTCGGCGTACGAGGCGGCCATCGGGTCGTGCGTGACCATGACGATCGTCTGGCCCAGCTCGCGCACCGACGTGCGCAGGAACGACAGCACCTCGGCGCCGCTGCGCGAGTCGAGGTTGCCGGTCGGCTCGTCGGCGAAGATCACCTGCGGCTTGCTGATGAGCGCCCTGGCCACGGCCACGCGCTGCTGCTGGCCGCCGGACAGCTCGTTGGGCCGGTGGCGCAGCCGGTCCTTCAGCCCGACGGTCTCGATGACCCGGTCGAACAGCACCTGGTCGGCCTGCCGGTCGGCGATCTCCAGCGGCAGCCGGATGTTCTCCTCGGCGGTCAGCGTCGGCAGCAGGTTGAACGCCTGGAAGATGAAGCCGATCCGCTCCCGGCGCAGCAGCGTGAGCTGCTTGTCGCCGAGCCCGGTCAGCTCCACGTCACCGATGTGCACGGTGCCCGCGGTCGCGCTGTCGAGACCGGCCAGGCAGTGCATCAGCGTGGACTTGCCGGATCCGGACGGGCCCATGATCGCGGTGAAGGCGCCGGTGGCGAAGGCCACGTCCACCTCGCGCAGGGCGTGCACCCGGGCGTCGCCCTGGCCGTACACCTTGGACAGCCCCTTTGCCACCACTGCCGGCGGCGCCTGGCGCGGGGTCTCGGTGAGAGTCACGTTCACTCCTCGTCGTGCGAAAACAACGCGACTCACGCTAGGGGCGCGAAACCCGCCGGACCTGGGCCTTGAGGACGGACTTCGTGTAGGACCCTGGATGACCCGGGTCAGCCGTTCGGCCGATGCGAGGGCACCACGAGCCCGGCCTCGTAGGCGTAGACGACCACCTGCGCCCGGTCGCGCAGCCCCAGCTTGGCCAGCACCCGGCCCAGGTGCGTCTTGACCGTCGCCTCCGCCACCTCCAGCTCGGCGGCGATCTCCAGGTTGGAGCGGCCGCGCGCCACCATGAGCAGCACCTCGCGCTCGCGCGGCGTCAGCTCCGTCGCCGCCGCGGGCTCCTCCGCCGGCAGGAACGTGGCGAACCGGTCGAGCATCCGCTTCAGCGTCGTCGGCGCCATCACGGCCTCGCCCGCGTGCACCGACCGGATCGCCGTCACCAGCTCCGCCGTCGGCACGTCCTTCAGCAGGAACCCCGACGCGCCCGCCCTGATCGCCGCGAACGCGTACTCGTCGAGGTCGAACGTGGTCAGCACCAGCACCTTCGGGCCGGTGATGTGCTTGATCGCCTCGACGCCGTCCATGCGCGGCATCCGCACGTCCATCAGGACGACGTCCACCTCGACCGTGCGCAGCACCTCGATCGCCTGCTGGCCGTCGCCCGCCTCGGCCACCACCTCGATGCCGGGCTGCGCGCCCAGCACCATGCGGAACCCGGCCCGCAGCAACTGCTGGTCGTCGACCAGCATGACCCGTATCATCCGACGCTCCCCCTAAGCCGCTTTCGACTCGGCCGTAGGCAGCCGCGCCAGCACTTCGAACCCGCCACCCGCGCGCGGCCCGGCCGTGACCGCGCCGCCGTACATCGTGACCCGCTCCCGCATACCCACCAGCCCGTGGCCGCCCGTCTCGGTGGCCGGGGCGGCCGCGCCGCGCCCGTCGTCGGTCACCCGCACGACCAGCTCGGGGCCGCTGTAGCGCAGCTCGACCTGCGCGCGGACGCCCGGCCCGCCGTGCTTGAGCGCGTTGGTCAGGGCCTCCTGGACGATCCGGTAGACCGCCAGCTGCTTGCCCTCGGTCAGCTCGGTGCGCCGGCCCGTGACCCGCAGCCGCGCGGGCACGCCCGCCGCCCGGACCAGCTCGTCGAGCTGCGCCAGGCCGGGCTGCGGCGTGTAGTCGGTGCCGCCGTCGTCCTGCCGCAGCACGCCGACGAGCCGGCGCATCTCGGCCAGCGCCTCCCGGCCGGTCCTGGAGATCGTCCGTACGGCCTGCCGCGCCTGCTCGGGGTCGCTGTCGATGGCGTAGCCCGCGCCGTCGGCCTGCACGACCATGACGCTCACGTTGTGCGCCACCACGTCGTGCAGCTCCCTGGCGATCCTGGCCCGCTCGGCGGCGGCCGCCATCCGGGCCTGCTGGTCGCGCTCGCGCTCGGCGCGTTCGGCGCGCTCCTCCAGGCCCTCCAGGTAGCGGCGGCGCGTGCTCGCGTACAGGCCGGTCAGCCAGAGCGCCATCACGAAGATCGTGCTGGTGGTGAACATGCCCAGCGTCGGCGTGTCCCACTGCACCAGCGCCAGGAACACGCCCAGCTCGGCCACCATCAGCGCCGCCAGCGCCCACCGGAACGCGCACTGGTAGACCACCGACCACAGCGCCACCAGCACCGCCATGTTGGCCGGCAGCACCTCGATCTGGGCCGCCCACTGCGCGAAGCTGACCAGCGACACCACGGCGAACACCGCCAGCGGACGCCGCCGCCACAGCAACGGCAGCAGCAGCGCCAGCGTCAGCACCGCGTAGACGGGCGCGTTGAGCGGCGGCAGCGACCCGTCGGGCGCGTAGGTCAGGTAGGGCACGACGGGCAGCAGGCACAGCAGCGCGAGAGGAGCCACCCGCAGGGCGTCCATCAGCTTCACATGGCGCCTCGACCACGCCCGTACCCTGCCGAACACAACCATCACGATACGTAAACCCGGGAGTGGGGCGGCTCAGCCTTGAGAGTGAAGTACGCCTACGACCCTGGTCTTACACGGCTCCGGTCTTACGCGGGTCTTACGGCCCGGCAGGCAAAGTAGTCGTCGGGAGCACCCTCTGGGGTGAGTAAAGGGAGAGATCGTGATGGCGATCATGATCGCGAAGCCGGGTCGCGCGGAGACGAGGAAGCTCCGCGCGACCCGATCCGCTTGCGGGCCGCTGGGCTAGAGTCTCCCCCGGCCGAAAGATCCGAGACCGGGGACCCGCATGTCAGCGCACCGCAACCGTCCGCAGGACCTCGTCGTCCTGGTGCCCGAAGAGCGCGGCCGCGCGGCCCTGTCCGCCGTCACCGGCCTGCGGCCCCTCCTGTACGACGTCGGGGCCCCGTTGCCGCCGGGAGCCGCCGAGGCCCGCGCGATGGTGGTGCCCTCGCGCCCGGTCGACCGCGTGCTGGCCCTGATCGGCGAGCTGCCCGAGCTGCGCCTCGTCCAGACGCTCAGCGCCGGCACCGACCAGTGGCAGGGCCGCCTGCCCGCCCACGTCGCCCTGTCCAGCGCCCGGGGCGCCCACGGCGCGGCGGTCGCCGAATGGGCCGTCGCCGCCCTCCTGTCCCTCTACAGGGACCTGCCGGGCTTCGCCGCCGACCAGGCCGCCGCCCGCTGGCGTCCCCGCATGGCCGAGTCGCTGGCGGGCAAGCGCGTGCTCGTGCTCGGCGCCGGTGACCTCGGCACGCAGCTCCGCGTCCGGCTGGAGCCGTTCGGCGCCCGCGTCACGATGGTGGCCCGCCGCGCCCGTGACGGCGTGCGTGCCCTGGACGACCTGCCGGGCCTGCTGCCCGCCCACGACGTGGTGGCGCTCATGCTCCCGCACACCCCGGCCACCCACCACCTGGCCGACAAGCGGTTCCTCGGCCGCATGCGCGACGGCGCCGTCCTCGTCAACGCCGCCCGCGGCCCCGTCGTCGACACCGACGCGCTGCTCGGCGAAACCCGCTCCGGGCGGCTGCGCGCCGTCCTCGACGTCACCGACCCCGAGCCGCTGCCCGGCGACCACCCGCTGTGGCACACGCCGGGCGTCATCATCACCCCGCACGTCGCGGGCACGGTCCCGCAGGCGGACGAACGCTCGTGGCAGGTCGCGGCCGACCAGCTCGCCCAATTCGCCCGGGGTGAGCAACCCGCGAATCTGGTCGGCTGACGCCAATTCTTCGCGTCCGTATTTCGGGGTGCCGCCGCGCCGAATAACCGGCCGGGTTTCGGCGCATCGCAATTCCGGGCGAACACATATCGGCCAATTGCCGGACGGTGTCATTGATGTGCGGGCGGGGGGACTCGAACCCCCACAGTGTCTCCACCAACAGGACCTAAACCTGCCGCGTATGCCTGATTTCGCCACGCCCGCGCAATCCCGCCAAAGGCGGGCCGTGAGTAGTTTAGCGCTCCGGCCACGCACCGGTGCCACGTCACCTACCGGCACGGACAAGGCGCGGTGCGTGTCAATTCACCCCGGGCGGGCTCCCGGATCGGAGCCCGCGGGGAGTGGTCAGGAGAGGCCGAGCTTCTTCTTCAGGCTCGCCACGTGCCCGGTGGCCTTCACGTTGTAGAGGGCCTGCTCGATCTTGCCGTCGGCGTCGATGACGAACGTGGAGCGGATGACGCCCACGACTTCCTTGCCGTAGAGCTTCTTGGTGCCGTACGCGCCGTACGCCTTGTGGATTTCCAGCCCCGGGTCGGACAGGAGCGGGAAGGTGAGCGCGTCGCGTTCGGCGAACTTGGCGAGCTTCTCCGGCTTGTCCTTCGACACGCCGAGGACGACGAAGCCGTCGGCGGTGAGCTGGGCGAGGCTGTCGCGGAAGTCGCACGCCTGCTTGGTGCACCCGGGAGTCATCGCGGCGGGGTAGAAATAGAGGATCACCCGCTTGCCTCTGTAGGCGTCGAGGGAGATCTCGTCGCCGCCGGCGGCGGGCAGCGCGAACTCGGGGGCGGCGTCGCCGGGGGCGAGCCTGGTCTCGGTCATGGGTCCTCCAGGAGTTTCTCCAGGAAAACCTACCTGGCCGCCCGCCGTGCCGTACGGCGTGCGGACCTGACAGACTGATCAGGACATGTGAGGGCACGGGCAGGAGCGCGGCCGAGAGGAGAGTCATGGCTGACACCGATCCCGATGAGCTGGAGCGGCGCATCGCGCGGACGCGGGCGGAGCTGGCGCAGACGGTCGACGCGATCGCCGACCGGGTGAGCCCGAAGCGTGTGGCCGAGCGCACGGTGGCGGATGTGAAGTCCCGGGCGGGGAGCCTCGCGGCTTCGGTCAGCGACGCGCTGGGGATGTCGCCTCGGCCGGTGGAGTTCGGTGACGACCCCGACCGGCTGTGGGACGACGAGGCGCCGAGCCTGGCGCCGGTGCTGATCGGCGTGGGCGCGGCGCTGGTGATCGGCGCGGCGGTGGTCCTGTGGCGGCGTCGCCGCCGGTGACCCGTCCCTAGGGGCTCCGGCGTCGCCGCCGGTGACCCGTCTCTAGGGGCCTCTAGAGGAAGGTGCGGCCCTCGCCTCTGTAGGTGGGGACGGTCTCGGTGAGCGTGTCGCCCTCGACGAGGTGGAGGGCGTCGAAGCGCTCGCACAGCTCGCCCGACTTGGCGTGCCGGAACCAGACGCGGTCGCCGGTGCGCAGGTCCTCGGCGGGCGCGCCGATGAGCGGGGTCTGCACCTCGCCCGCGCCCTCGTCGGGCGCGTAGCGCAGGCCGGCGGGCAGGTAGGGCTGCGGCAGGCGGCTGGGGCCGGGGGCGCCGGAGGCGAGATAGCCGCCGCCGAGCACGGTGACGATGTCGCGCGCGGGCCGCCGCACGACGGGGAGCGCGAACAGGGCCGCCGGGTGGCCGCTGAAGCGGCTGTAGAAGTCGAACAGCCGGGGATGGAAGAGCCCGGACCCGGCGGCGACCTCGGTGACGGCCTTCTCGCGTACGGTGCGCTCGATGGAGCCGGTGCCGCCGCCGTTGACGAACTCCAGGTCGGCGACCTGGCGCACGGCGTTGACGATGCGGCCGCGGCGCACGACGAGCTCGCGGGCCGACAGGGTCTGCATGGCCTTGACGAGCCGGGCGTACGCGGCGCGGGCCTGGGGGGCGTCGCCGACGCCGGCGATCTGGGCCTCGTACGCGAGCAGCCCGGTCAGACGGTAGCCGGGGCGTTTGGCGATGGCGGCGGCCAGGTCGGCGGCCTGGTCGGGCTCGCGGATGGGGGAGCGGAGCGCCCCCGCCCGAAATTTCCCACCAAAGGCCACAAATCCGGCGTCGATGTCCATACATATCCGGATCTCGTGGCGCGGGTGGACACCCGCCACCGCATGGTCCATGAACGCCAGATGCTCCGTCGAGTCCACCGTCAGCGTGATCGCCGCCGCGGCCTCCGCCGAGCCCGCCAGCGCGGCCAGCGCCCGCCGGTCGGCCGTCGGATAGGCCACCAGGATGTCGCCGAACCCCTGCTCCGCCAGCCACAGCGCCTCGGGCAGCGTGAAGGCCATCAGCCCGCGGAACCCGTCCAGGGCCAGCACCCGCTCCAGCACCGCCCGCGAGCGCACCGACTTGGTGGCGACGCGGATCGGCTTGCCGGCGGCCCGCCGCACCAGGCTGCGGGCGTTGGCGCGCAGCGCCTCCAGGTCGAGGATCGCGAACGGCGGCTCAAGAGCGGCCGTGGCCCGGTCGTAGCGCTGGCGGTCATCCATACCGGCAGCGTAATCCAGGTAAAACGGGCACGGCAGGGGTGCGCGCCCCCGGCGGGCAACCACGGCATATCCGCCCATTGATCGCCGGGCCCGTAATGATCCTGCAAACGGGCGGCGGGGGCGCGGTCGAGCCGGTCGGGGACCCGTGTACCTCTGGTCGTTGTGATGACCACGCTCCAGCAGATCCTGCCCGGTGCGGCCGTCGCCGCGCAGGACACCCCGCTCCGCAGGTCCAACCGGGTGCTCAGACCCGCGCGCACGCCCGCCGCGGTGGCCGTGGCCCTGGTGCTGACGGCCGCGCTCGGGCTGACCTGCGCCGAGGTGGTGGCGTCGCTGATGGGCCGGCCGCTCGGCTGGGTGCCGGTCAACGAGGCCGCCGAGCTGGCGTCCGCCTCTTCCTGGAGCGAGCTGGACGCCGTCGCGGTGGCGCTGGCGGGCACGGGTGCGGTGCTGCTGCTGCTCGCGCTGCTGCCCGGCCGCTCCCGGCTGGTCCCGGTGGAGACCACCGACCCGCTGATCGTCATCGGCATCACCCGCTCGGGCCTGCGCCGTACGCTGCGGGCCGTCGCCCAGGAGGTGGACGGCGTGCGCCGGGCCCAGGTACGGCTGCGCAGGCGGCGCATCGAGGTCACCGTCGTGACCGAGGGGGAGAGCTCGGGCACGATGCTCAGGCAGGTCGGCAACGCGGTGGGCGACCGCCTGGCGGGCGTGGGCACGCTGGCCGCGGGCGAGGTCGTGGTGCGGCTGCGCAGGAGGGGGCTGTGATGCGGCAGTACGCGGGCAACCGGATCGGCCTGGCCGTCGTCGGCGCGGTGCTGCTCGTGGCGGGCGGCTACGCCTGGCTGCGCGGCCACGACAAGCTGGCGGGGCTGCCGCCGAAGGCCAAGGTGCTGCCGGAGCGCACCGCGCGGGCGCTGGCCGAGCAGCCGTGGGCGCTGTGGGTGGTGGCGCTGGTGCTGCTGGTGCTCGCCCTGGTCACGCTGCGCTGGCTGCTGCTGAGCCTGGGCTGGGGGCGCTACGGCTCCCGGTCGGGCACCGGGACGGCGATGCTCTGCGTGGGGCTCAAGGACGTCGACGGCCTGGCCAGGGCGGGGGTGCGGGTCGTCGGCGAGGGGGCCAGGCTGCGCATCGGCCTGACCTGCCCGGCCGCCACGGACGTCGGCGCGGTCGTGGCCAAGCTGGACCGCGAGATCGTCAGCCGCATCCGCCGCGAGGTGCGCGACGACGACCTCGGCGCCGTCGTCCGCATCCACGTCCGGCGCTGAACGACCGCGCCGGTCATCACGCGCTCAGCACTCGATGACGTTGACCGCGAGGCCGCCGCGCGAGGTCTCCTTGTACTTGTCGAGCATGTCCCGCCCGGTGTCGCGCATGGTCTTGATGGCCTTGTCCAGCGACACGTGGTGGCGTCCGTCGCCGCGCAGCGCGATGCGGGCGGCGGTGATGGCCTTGATGGAGGCCACCGCGTTGCGCTCGATGCACGGGATCTGCACCAGCCCGCCGATGGGGTCGCAGGTCAGGCCCAGGTTGTGCTCGATGCCGATCTCGGCCGCGTTCTCCACCTGCTCCGGGGTGCCGCCCAGCACCTCGGTGAGGCCGGCGGAGGCCATCGAGCAGGCCGAGCCCACCTCGCCCTGGCAGCCGACCTCGGCCCCGGAGATGGAGGCGTTCTCCTTGAACAGCACGCCGATCGCGGCGGCCGTGAGGAGGAAGCGGACCACGCCCTCGTCGTCGGCGTTGGGGGTGAAGCGGGAGTAGTAGGTCAGCACGGCGGGGATGATGCCGGCCGCGCCGTTGGTCGGGGCGGTGACGATGCGGCCGCCGGCCGCGTTCTCCTCGTTGACGGCCAGCGCGAACAGGGAGACCCAGTCCATCGCCTGGAGCGGGTCGCGCTCGGCCGACTCGGTCTGCAGCCGCCGGTGCAGGCGGTTGGCCCGGCGCTTGACCTTCAGGCCGCCGGGCAGCACGCCCTCCTGCGAGATGCCCCGCTGGACGCAGTCGGACATGACCTGCCACAGGTGCAGGATGCCGGCGCGGATCTCGGCCTCGGAGCGGCCGAACGCCTTCTCGTTCTCCAGCATGAGCGCGGAGATCGACAGGCCGGTGTTGGAGCAGTGCTTGAGCAGCTCCTCCGCCGTGGTGAACGGGTAGGGCAGCACGGTGTCGTCGGGCTTGATGCGGTCGGCCCCGGTGGCCTTCTCGTCCACGACGAAGCCGCCGCCGACGGAGAAGTAGACCTTCTCCCGCAGCTTGGCGCCCGACTCGTCGAACGCGGTGAAGCGCATGCCGTTCGGGTGCTCGGGCAGCGAGATCTTCCGCTCGAAGACGAGGTCCTGGCCCACGACGAAGGGGATCTCGCGGACCCCGTACAGCGTGACGGTGCCGGAGTCGCGCATGGCGGCCAGCCGCTCGTCGATGCTGTCGACGTCCACCAGCTCGGGCTTCTCGCCCGACAGGCCGAGCAGGACGGCCTTGTCGCTGCCGTGGCCCTTGCCGGTGAGGCCGAGCGAGCCGTACAGGATGGCCTCGACGCGCGCGGTGCGCTCCAGCAGGCCGTCGTCGTTCAGGCCGCGCGCGAACTTGTGCGCGGCCGCCATCGGGCCGCCCGTGTGGGAGCTGGACGGGCCGATGCCGACCTTGAAGAGGTCGAAGACGCTGATCGCCATTGACGCGCCTTTCGGGAGGGCCGGGGCCCGCTACCGGGCCCCGGCGGTGCTGTCAGGAGTCGCCCGAGGTGAGGGCGGTGTATTCCTCGGGCGTCAGCAGGTCCTTCGGGTCGCCGTCCACGCGCACCCGGAACATCCAGCCGTCGCCGTAGGGGTCGCTGTTGGCCAGCGACGGGTCGTCCACCAGGGCCTGGTTGATCTCGACGACCTCGCCGCCGACCGGGCTGTAGATCTCGCTCACGGACTTGGTCGACTCGACCTCGCCGACCGAGTCGCCCGCCTCGATGACCGACCCGGCGTCGGGGAGCTGCACGAAGACGACGTCACCCAGAGCCTCGGCGGCGAACGCCGTGATGCCGATCGTGACGGTGATCCCGTCGTCGATCCCGGCAACCCACTCGTGCTCCTTGGTGTAGCTCAGGTCGTCAGGGATGTTGCTCACTTGTTCCTCCTGTAGAAGGGCAGCTCAACCAGGTCCACAGGTTCTTGGCTGCCCCGGATGTCCACGGCCAGACCTTCACTGACCCCGGTGTCGACGTACGCCAGCGCGATGGGCTTGCCCAGGGTCTGGGAAGGCGCCCCGCTGGTGACCTCGCCGACGACGGCACCGTCCTTGGTGACCGGGTACCCGTGGCGGGGCACCCGGCGGCCCCGCGCGACCAGGCCGACGAGCCGGCGCGCGGGAGCGGTGTCCTTGACCGCCTCCAGCGCCGACCTGCCGACGAAGTCGCCCGGCTTGTCGAATTTCACCACCCTGCCCAGCCCCGCGTCGAACGGGGTCAGCTCCGCGCTCAACTCGTTGCCGTACAGGGGCATGCCCGCCTCCAGGCGGAGCGTGTCGCGGCTGGACAGACCGGCGGGCTTGATCCCGTACGGCGCCCCGGCCGACGTCAGGGCGTGCCAGAGCGGCACGGCGTCCTCGTTGGCCACGAACAGCTCGAAGCCGTCCTCGCCGGTGTAGCCGGTGCGGGCGATGAGCGCCTGGCGCCCGTCGACGACGCCGGGCAGGCCGGCGTAGTAGTTGAGCCCGGCCAGGTCGGCGTCGGTGAGCGTGGCGAGGATCTCCTGCGCGCGCGGGCCCTGCACCGCGATCAGCGCGTACTGCTCGGAGCGGTCCTCGACCACCGCGTCGTACGACTTGGCGCGGTTCTTCAGCTCCGCGTCGACCTTCGGGTAGTTGGAGGCGTTGGCCACGACCATGAACTCCTCGTCCCCGAGCCGGTAGACGATGAGGTCGTCGAGCACGCCGCCGCGCTCGTCCACGATCATGGTGTAGCGGGCCCGGCCCGTCGCCAGCGCCGACAGGTGGCCCACGAGCGCGTAGTCCAGCGCCTCGGCGGCCTGGGGGCCGGTCACGAAGATCTCGCCCATGTGGGAGAGGTCGAACAGCCCGGCTGCCTGGCGGACCGCGTTGTGCTCGGCGGACTCGCTGCCGTAGCGCAGCGGCATCAGCCAGCCGGCGAAGTCGGTGAGCGTGGCGCCGAGAGCCTCGTGGACGTCTCGCAGCGGTGTCGGTCGGGACATGGGTCGCACCTCAGGGCAGAGTCGGATGCCAGCATCCTCCCCCTCTGTCATCGATGCCTGAGAGCTTCGCCCGGGTTTTGCCGGACTTTCACCTTCGGCGAGGCCCACCGGCCTGCTTTCCAGAGGTCACCTCGGCCGTGCGGTCCTTTGCCTTGAGAGGTTCGCGGGGAGGGCTTGCTCCTTCAGGGGCCCTGACCGGCTGTCAGGGCGCTCTCCCGCACGGTTTCGTCGGTGATGTCCGCAAGCCTAGTGGGGTGACGGCGGTGTTGTCGCGCCCTGAACCGGGCGGACGCCGTACCCGTCGTAGAGGTATGAGACGGATGACCGCGTTCCTCGCGCTGGCGGTGGGCCTGGCGGCCTGCGGCGCCCAGGGCGGCGCCGCGCCCGCCGGGCCCACCGGGGCCACCGGGCCCACCGGGCCGCCCCCGCGCTACACGGCGACGGTGACCGTGCTGGAGGACGGGACGCACGGCCCGCAGATGTGCCGCGCGCTGCTGGAGTCGATGCCGCCACAGTGCGGCGGCCCCGACGTGGTGGGCTGGGACTGGAGCAAGGTCCGCCACGAGTCGGCCGCGAGCACCCGCTGGGGCCTGTACGTGGTCACCGGCACCTGGGACGGTGAGCGGCTCACGCTCACCGAGCCGCCGCGCCCTGCCGAAGGGGGAGCGGACCGGCCGGACCGCATCGGGACGCCGTGCCCCGCGCCCGAGGGCGGCTGGAAGCCGGTCGACCCGGCCAGGACGACGCCGGACGCCATGAACGAGGCCATCGCCAGGGCCGGATCGGCCAAGGAGTTCGCCGGGGCGTGGATCGACCGGCTCGACCCGGACCCGCCGGAGGAGGGCGAGGACCACGCCCGCGACGTCGTGCTGAACCTGGCCTTCACCGGCGACCTGTCAGGCCGGGAGGCGTGGATCCGGGAGGTGTGGGGCGGCGCGCTCTGCGTCACCGGCGCGAAGCGGACGCGGGCCGAGCTCTACGGGATCCAGGAGCGGGTCATGGACGAGAAGGGCGTGCTGGAGGCCGCCACCAGCGAGACGCGCAACCGGGTGGAGGCCACCATGTGGCTGGCCACCCCCGAGCAGCGCGAGCGCCTGGCGGCCGCCTACGGGGACGCCGTCGTGGTGGAGGACGTCCTGAAGCCGGCCGGTTAGGTGGTGGCCGCGTGCGGGCCGGTCATGGCAGAGGCGGCCCGCACGCGGTGTCCAGGAGTGATCAGACGCGCGCCCACAGCGCGGGCACGTTGGACGGCTCCCAGCCCGGCAGGCTGGTGTGCGCCTGCAGGCACCTGTAGCTGGCGCCCTGGTAGGTGACGACGTCCCCGGCCGCGTACGAGGTGTACGCCACCCAGGTGCCGCCGCCCGTGTCGCCGGCCACGGTGAGCGAGAACGAGGCCGACCGGTCGGCGCTCGCCCCGTCGCCGTTGACGCTGATCGGGTAGGTGCCCGGCGCGGTGCCGGCGGTGGTGGCGATCGTGACCGTGGACGACTGGCCCGCGGTGATCGTCGCCGGGCTGAACGTGACGCTGACGCCGGCGGGCGCGCCGCTCGCCGAGAGCGTGACGCTCTGCGCCTGCCCGGAGCTGACCTGGGTGCTCACGGTCGTGGTGGCCGTGCCGCCCGGGTCGACCGACGCCGACGCCGGGTTCACCGAGATCGTGTAGTCGTCGGCGGGTGGGTTCTCCGAGCCGACCGCGAGCTTCCACAGCGCGTGCGCGATGGCGTCGGTGTTGCGGTCGAGCGCGGTGGTGTTGACGTTGGCCGGGTAGGTGTCGCACGCCCGGTGGTAGCAGCTGTCGAACGGCGCGTTCGCGGTGCCGCCCCACTTGGCCGCCTGGGCCGCCGTCTTGATCGCGCCCGCTCCGGTGGCCAGGCCGCCGACCCGCACCCCGGCGTTCTTGAACGAGGCGTGGTCGCTGCGCCCGTCACCTTCGCGGTCGGGGTCCGGCTGGACGCCGATCGAGGTGAAGTACTCGGTGAACGCCTGCCGCAGCGTGGCGTCGTCGTCGTAGACGAAGTAGCCGGCGTTCCTGGAGGAGATCATGTCGAAGTTCAGGTACGCCTCGACGCCCTGGGCGCCGCCGTTCTGCACGTAGTAGCGGGAGCCGACGAGGCCCTGCTCCTCCGCGCCCCACCAGCCGAAACGCACGTGCTTGGTGAGCGTCGGGTTCCTGGCGGCCAGCGTGAGCGCGACCTCCAGCAGCGCCCCGGAGCCCGAGGCGTTGTCGTTGATGGCCGCTCCGGCGCTGACGCCGTCGAGGTGCGCGCCGAGCATGAGAACCGGGCCGGCCGGACCGCCTCGCCAATCGGCGATCAGATTGCTGCCGCCGCTGAAGCTCTGCACCCGGGTGGTGTACCCGGCCGCGTCGAGCTTGCCCCTGATGTAATTCAGCGAGGCGGTGAAGCCCGGCCGGCCCGAGGCCCGATTGCCTCCGTTGGCGTTGGCGATCTGCTGGAACTGGGCCAGATGCGCCGTCACGTTGGAGATCGGGATGTCCGGGGCGGTCTCCGCGACGGCGTTCGCCGTCTGCGGCTGTAAGAAGGTCAGCGTCAGCGCGAGCGTCGCGACTGCGCCCATGGTGAGTTTCACGGTGTCCCGCCTGTCTGAGAAAAGGGGGGCGGCCACCCCGGCGTGGCCGCCCGGTCTTGAGGGGTCAGATCCGCTGCCAGAGAGCAGGCACCAGGTTCGGCTCCCAGCCGGGGAGGCTGGTGTGCGCCTGGAGGCATCGGTAGCTGGAACCCTGGTGGGTGACGACGTCACCGGCCGCGTACGGGGTCCACGGAGCCCAGGCGTCGCCGCCCTGGTCACTGCCCACCGTCAGGGTGAACGTGGCCGTGCGGTCGACGCTGACGCCGTCGGCGTTCAGCGTGATCGGGTACGTGCCCGGCGTGACGTTCGCCGTGGTGGCGACCGTGACCGTGGACGACTGGCCGGAGTTGATCGTCTGCGGGCTGAAGGTCACGGTGACGCCGGCGGGCGCGCCGCTCGCCGTCAGCGCGACGCTCTGCGCGTCGCCCGAGGTGATCTGGGTGGCCAGCGTGGTCGTGGCGGAGCTGCCCGGCTGCACCGACGCCGAGGACGGGGTCACGGTGACGGAGAAGTCGTCGGCGACCTCGCCGAGCTGCAGGTTGTAGGTCGCGGTCCGGTCCACGTCGGCGCCGTCGGCCGTCACGGTGATCGCGTGGGCGCCCTGCGGGCTGTTGGCGGAGGTGGTCAGCGTGAGCGTGGAGCTCTGGCCGGCCTGGATGGTGGCCGGGCTGAAGGAGGCGGTGACGCCCGAGGGCAGGCCGCTCGCCCGCAGCGTGATCGACTGCGCCGAGCCGCTGGTCACGGTCGTGCTGACGGTCGTGGTGGCCGTGCCGCCCGGCTGCGTGCTGCCGGAGGCGGGGTTCAGCGTCATCGAGAACTCGTTGCCCTGGTTGCAGGGCTGCTCGCCGGCCTGCGGGCGGACGTTGATGCCGTCCCAGGCGGCCTTGACGACGTTGTACTCGGCGCAGCCGGTGTAGAGCGTCCTGGCGGCGTTCAGCGTGGCGACGCGGGCCTTGGCGTGCGTCCACGGCTGCGTCTTGGCGTTGAGGCCGGTCATGAAGATCTCGCCGGCCTTGCGGATGCCGATGCCGGTGATCGCGCCGCCGCCGTCACAGCGGGTGCTGGCGGGCTTGCCCGCCGGGTTGGTGCCCTCGGCGACCAGGTAGAACCAGTGGTTCTGGGGCCCGGCCGCGGCGTGCACCTCGGTGTTCGGGATCTGGGCGCTGTAGCAGTTGGGGTGGTTGAGCGCCTGCGGGTTGTACATGTTGCGGATCGGGCCGTTGCCGGCCAGGTTGACCTTCTCGCCGACCAGGTAGTCGGCCGGGTCGCTGGCGTTGTTCGCGTACGCCTCGGTCAGGGCGCCGAAGATGTCGCCGGTCGACTCGTTCAGGCCGCCGGCCTCGTTGCCGCTGCCGGCGCCGCCGCCGCCGGAGAACTGGAAGACGCCGTGCCCGAACTCGTGGGCGACCACGTCGATGGAGGTGAGCTGGGAGCTGCCGGCCTGGTTGCGGCCGAAGTTGGCGTAGGAGCCGTACCAGTAGGCGTTGACCGCCGACAGGCCCACGCGCGCCGGGTAGCCGCCGCCCGAGCCGTTGACGCCGTTGCGGCCGAGCCACTCGCGCATCATGTCCCACTGCTTCTGGGCGCCGTAGAGGGCGTCCACGCAGGCGGTCTCCATGTTGGTGCCGCTGCCGTTGCCCCAGGTGTCGGTGGTCTTGGTGAACGGCTGGCCGTTCTGCCCGCCGCACTGCACGCCGGGACGGTTCGGGTCGCGCATCGTGTAGGACGGCGTGGTGTCGATGGAGACGGTGCCGACGTGGTGGCCGTTGCCGGTGCCCGCCCTGACCTCGTCCCAGGAGTCGACGACCTTGCCGGTGCGCGCGTCCACGAACACGTGGAGGATGCTCGGGCGGTCGGCGGCGGTGACGACGACCTCCCAGGTGAGCTTGGGCGTCGCGGTGGCGGCGTGCACGACGAGCTTCGGCGTGGCGACGCTGGCCGCCTCGGTGCCGAGGTGCTTCCTGGCGGCGACGGCCGCGGCGGCCGCGGTGACGCGCGCCTTGACGCTCACGTCGATGGTGGCGCGCTGGCCGGTGGTGACCGTGTTGACGACCGCGCCGGACTCGTCGGTGCCCACGACGACGTCGCCGCCGTAGACGGGCAGGCCCTGGTGGGTCCGGGAGTAGGTGAGGAACTGCAGGCCGCGCACGCCGGTGACGGCGGACGAGAGCGTGAACTCGTCCTGCGCCGCCGCCTTGAGCGCCGCTGGCTCGGCGAGCATGAGGCTGGTCGCGGTGGTGAGCGCGTTGCGGCGTTCGTCCGGACCGGGGGGATCGGCCACCTGCATCGCCTGGGCGCTGGTGGCGCCCGCGAGCGTGCTGGTGATCAGGGCTAACGCGAGCGTGGCGGCAGCCCCCAACCTGAGTCTGGGGTTCACTCTCTGGCTCCTACGGGGGTGTGGAGTGGAAGAGCCCCGGCCGGCTGGGGTCACTCAAACCATGCCACCGCCAGTACGAAAACTGGTACCCAACATTTTCCTATAACGTCACGCTATGGCCATGATCAAGTGGCCCGTGGCGCTTCAACCAGGCCCGATAGGCGGGCGCCCGCACCGACTCCGCCCAGTACGTCTTCCGCACGGCCTGGACCAGGTCGGCCGCGGTCGCGGCGAGCGGGCCGCGGGCCGACCAGCCCAGCAGGTGCCGGAAGCGCAGCGGGGTCCCGGCCAGCGGGCGCAGCGTGACCCGGCCCCGGGGCGGCGCGGTCGCCTGGAAGAGGCCGACGCACCGGTCCTCGGAGATCAGGTCGAGCGCCACGTCGAGGTTGACGCCGTAGGACATGCGGGGCTCGAAGCCGCGCTCGGCGCAGGCGGCCCAGAAGTGCTCGCGCGGGCCCGCCTCGATCAGCGGCGGCAGCGCCCAGTCGGCGTCCGCCAGGTCGGCCAGCTCCACCTCCTCCTGCGCGGCCAGCGGGTGGTCGTGCGCCAGGCCCACGAACAGCGGCTCGGTGGCGACCACCGCGTAGACCGCGCCCTGCGGCGGCGACAGCTCGTGCCCCGGGTAGTCGTCCAGCGTGGCCAGCTCGATCCGCTCGGCGGCCAGCAGGCCGGGCAGCGGGTCCAGCGACTGCTCGGTGCGCAGGCTGACGTCGGCGTCGGGGAGCAGCGTGCGCAGGCTCTTGGCCACGTAGATCGCCAGCCGGGTGGGCGCGCAGCCGACCCGGATGCGGGCGTGCCCGGCGGCCTCGGCGCGGCGCAGGGTGTCGCGTTCCAGTTCCTCGAAGGCGGGCAGCAGCGACCGCGACCTGACCAGCAGCCACGCGCCGAGCGGGGTGGGCGTCGCGCCGTCCGGCCCGCGCTCGAACAGCGTGCCGCCGAGGCGTCGTTCGATCCGCTGGAGCTGGGCGGCCAGGGCGGGCTGGGACATCCCCAGGGCGCCGGCGGCGCGGGAAATGCTGCCGGTGTCGGCGATCGCGCACAGCACCCGGAGGTGGCGCACCTCGAGTTCCACGCTTCGAGCTTAAAAGTAAAGAAGCTTTCCAGTAAGGCCCAATCAGGGACAGGCCGCGACCAGAGCCTCGAACAGCTCGCATCCCGTGGCCGCCTCCGGATGCCACTGGACCGCCACGGCGAACGGACGGGAGTCCAGCTCGACGGCCTCGACCGTGCCGTCGTCCGCCGTGGCCGTCACCGCCAGCCCGGCCGCCAGGCGGTCCACGGCCTGGTGGTGATAGTGCGGCACGTCCACCGGGCCGTCGCCGAGCGCCTTCGCCACCCGGCTGCCCGCCACCGGCCGGACCGGCGACCACCCGAACGCGCCCGGCGCGGGGGAGTGGCCGGTGTGCCCGACGACATCAGGCAGATGCTGGTGGAGCGTGCCGCCGAGCGCCACGTTCAGCACCTGGAGCCCCCGGCACACGCCCAGGAACGGCAGCCCGGCGTCCAGCGCCGCCGCCAGCAGCGCGAACTCCGCCTCGTCGCGGAACTCCCGTACGTATCCCGTCCGCTCGTCCTGCGGCGCGCCGTAGCGTGCCGGGGCGATGTCGCCGCCGCCCGCCACGATCAGCCCGTCCAGCCGCGCGACCAGCCCGGCGGGCGCGCCGGCGGGCGGCAGCACGACCGGCTGGCCGCCCGCCCGCACGACCTGCTCCACGTACGCGTACGGCAGCAGCGCCGCCGTCGTCTCCCACACCGTGTAGCGCGCGGGCTCGACGTAGCAGGTGACGCCGATGACCGGACGGCTCACAGCGGCGTCACGTACGCGCCGGAGATGCCGCCGTCGACCAGGAACTGTGACGCGGTGATGAACGAGGCGTCGTCGCTGGCCAGGAACGCCACCGCGGCCGCGATCTCCGACGCCTCGGCGAAGCGCCCGATCGGCACGTGCACCAGGCGGCGCTGGGCGCGCTCCGGGTCCTTGGCGAACAGCTCCTGGAGCAGCGGCGTGTTGACCGGCCCCGGGCACAGCGCGTTGACCCGGATGCCCTCGCGGGCGAACTGGACGCCGAGCTCGCGCGACATCGACAGCACCCCGCCCTTGGAGGCGGTGTAGGAGATCTGCGAGGTGGCCGAGCCCATCACCGCGACGAACGAGGCCGTGTTGATGATCGAGCCCTTGCCCTGGCGGCGCATGTACTCCAGGGCGTGCTTGCAGCACAGGTAGACGCTGGTCAGGTTGACCTCCTGGACCCGCCGCCAGGCGTCGAGGCCGGTCTCCAGGATGGAGTCGTCGTCCGGCGGCGAGATGCCCGCGTTGTTGAACGCGACGTCCACGCTGCCGTAGGTCTCGAACGCCGTGCGGAACAGCCGCTCGACGTCCTCCTCGCTGGTCACGTCCGCCTTGACGAACAGGCCGCCGACCTCGGCCGCGGCCTTGACGCCCGCCTCCTCGTCGATGTCGGCGCACACCACGCGGGCGCCCTCCTGGGCGAACCGGCGCGCGGTGGCCAGGCCGATGCCGCTGCCCGCCCCGGTGATGACGGCGACGCGGTCCTGCAAACGCTGCATGCGCTACTCCGTGGATATGAAGACGTTCTTGGTCTCGGTGAAGGCCGCCAGGGCGTCGGGGCCCAGCTCGCGGCCCAGCCCCGACTGCTTGAAGCCGCCGAACGGGGTCCAGTGGCGTACGGACGAGTTGGAGTTCACCGACAGTGTGCCCGCCTCGACGGCCCTGGCCACGCGCAGCGCCCGGCCCACGTCGCGGGTCCAGATGGAGCCGCTCAGGCCGTAACGGGTGTCGTTGGCGACGCGCACCGCCTCGGCCTCGTCGGCGAACGGGACGACCGACACCACCGGGCCGAAGATCTCCTCGGTGAACGCCCGGTCCGTCACCGCCGGCGTCAGCACCGTCGGCGGGAACCAGAAGCCCTTGCCCTGCGGGCAGGAGCCCTGAAGGTACGGCTCGGCCTCGACGAAGCCGCTGACCCTGGCCAGATGCTCGGCGCTGATGAGCGGGCCCATCTCGGTGGCCGGGTCGAGCGGGTCGCCCACGCGCACGGCCAGCACGGCCCGTGACAGGCGCTCCAGGAACTCGTCGTACACCTCGGCCTGGACCAGGACGCGGGAGCGGGCGCAGCAGTCCTGGCCGGAGTTGTCGAAGACGGCGTACGGCGCGGCGGCGGCGGCCTTCTCCAGGTCGGCGTCCGCGAAGATGATGTTCGCGGACTTGCCGCCCAGCTCCAGCGTGAGGCGCTTGACGTGGTGCGCCGCCTTGGCGGCGATCTCCTTGCCCACCTCGGTCGAGCCGGTGAACACGATCTTGGCCACGTCCGGGTGCTCGACCAGCCGGGCGCCCGCGACCTCGCCCGCCCCCGGCAGCACCTGGAGCACGCCCTCGGGCAGCCCCGCCGCCAGCGCCAGCTCGGCCAGCCGCAGCGCCGTCAGCGGCGTCCACTCGGCCGGCTTGACGATCACCGTGTTGCCCGCCGCCAGCGCCGGGGCGACGCCCCAGCTCATGATCAGCATCGGGAAGTTCCACGGCACGATCACGCCCACCACGCCCAGCGGCTCCTGGAACGTCACGTCCACGCCGCCCGCCACCGGGATCTGCTTGCCGTGGTTGCGCTCCGGCGCGGCGGCGTAGAAGTGCAGCACGTCGCGGACGGCCCCCGCCTCCCAGCGGGCGTTGCCGATCGGGTGGCCGGAGTTGGCCACCTCCAGCAGCGCCAGCTCCACGGCGTGCGCGTCCACCACGTCCGCGAACGCGCGCAGCAGCCGCGCCCGGTCTCCCGGCGCGACCTCGCGCCAGGCCGCCTGCGCCTTCCTGGCACGCTCCACGGCCAGGTCCACCTCGGCGGCCCCGGCGAACTCGACCTCGGCGACGACCTCTTCGGTCGCCGGATTGATGATCCGCATGCTCACATCCGCTCGAAACCTCGGAACAGCTCCCAATCGGTCACCGCCGCGTCGAAGGCGGCCAGCTCCACCCGGGCGTTGTTCGCGTAGTGCGCCACCACGTCCTCGCCGAACGCCTCCCTGGCCGGCTTGGACCCCTCGAACAGCGCCAGCGCGTCCCGCAGCGTGGCGGGCACCGTCTGCGCGCCGGAGGCGTAGGCGTTGCCCTCGAACGCCTCCTCCAGCTCCAGCCCGCCGTCGATCCCGTGCAGCCCCGCCGCCACCATCGCCGCCACCGCCAGGTACGGGTTCACGTCGCCGCCCGGCACCCGGTTCTCGATCCGCAGCGACGGCCCGTGGCCCACCAGGCGCAGCGCGCAGGTCCGGTTGTCCACACCCCACTTGACGGCCGTGGGCGCGAAGCTGCCGGGCACGAAGCGCTTGTAGGAGTTGACGTTGGGCGCGTACATGAGGGTGAGCTCGCGCAGGCAGGCGAGCTGACCGGCGACGAACGCGCGGCCGAGCGGCGACAGCCCGTGCGGGCCCTCGCCCGCCATGACGAGCTCGCCGTCAAGGCCGCGCAGCGACAGGTGGATGTGGCAGGAGTTGCCCTCGCGCTGGTTCGGCTTGGCCATGAACGTGATCGCCTTGCCCTCCTGGGCGGCGATCTCCTTGGCGCCGTTCTTGTAGATGGCGTGGTTGTCGCAGGTGACGAGCGCCTCGGCGTAGCGGAAGGCGATCTCGTGCTGGCCCAGGTTGCACTCGCCCTTGGCCGACTCGACGTACAGGCCGGCGCCCTCCATGCCGAGCCTGATGCGGCGCAGCAGCGGCTCCACGCGGGCGGTGCCGAGCAGGGAGTAGTCGACGTTGTAGAGGTTGGCGGGCGTCAGATCGCGGTAGGCGCGCCGCCACGCGTCCTCGTAGGTGTCGTCGTAGACGACGAACTCCAGCTCGGTGCCCACCTGGGAGCACAGGCCGCGCTCGGCCAGGCGGGCGAGCTGCGCGCGCAGGATCTGGCGCGGCGAGGCCGTCACGTCGGCGCCGCCCTCCCAGGCCAGGTCCGCCATCAGCATGGCGGTGCCCTCCTGCCAGGGGACGCGCCTGAGCGTCGACAGGTCGGGCCTCATCACGAAGTCGCCGTAGCCGCGCTCCCAGGACGACATTGCGTAGCCGGCGACGGTGTTCATGTCGACGTCCACGGCGAGCAGGTAGTTGCAGCCCTCGGAGCCGTGGTGGAGCACCTCGTCCAGGAAGTAGCGGGCCGACAGCCGCTTGCCCTGGAGCCTGCCCTGCATGTCGGCGACGGCGAGCAGGACCGTGTCGATCCGCCCCGCGGCCACCTCGTCCCGCAGCTCGCCAACGGCGAGGAACCCGGCCCGCTCGTTCACGCCCATCCCGCTTTCCCGTTGATTGGGCTAGTCTCAGACCATTGATGTGTATAGCGGGATCATCTGTCAAGACCTGAGGACATGTTGGACGAGTCGGCGCGTTTGATGACGGTGCTGCGCCCGGTGCGGGCCGGCAACGCCTTCGAGGAGACCGTGGAACGGCTCCTGCAGGCGATCAAACTCGGCGTGGTCGCCCCGGGCGAGAAACTGCCGCCCGAGCGCGAGCTGGCGGTCCGGCTCGGCATCAGCCGCGTCACGCTGCGCGAGGCCATCCGCGCCCTCCAGGAGGCCGGCTACCTCGACGTGCGGCGCGGCCGTTACGGCGGGGCGTTCGTCACCTACGTGCCGCCCCGGCCCGCCGACGGCGACCTGCGCCGCGTCGTCGCCGACATGGGCACCGCCGACCTGACCGACGCGCTCACCTTCCGCATGGCCGTCGAGTGCGGCGCCGCCCAGGTGCTCGCCGGGACCCCGCTCACCGCCGACCGCCGTGCCGTGCTGGAACGCCGGCTGGCCGACCTGAACGCGGCCTCGCTGGAGGACTACCGGCGCCTCGACACCGCCTTCCACCTGTCGATCGCCGAGCTGACCGGCTCCCCGCTGCTGGCCGCCGCCTGCGCCGACGCCCGGCTGCGCGTCTCCGACCTGCTCAACGCCATCCCGATGCTCCAGGTCAACCTCGACCACGCCGCCACGCAGCACCGCGCCATCGTGGCCGCCGTCGTCGCCGGCGACCCGGACGCGGCCCGCCGGGCGGTCGCCGAACACCTGGAGGGCACCGCCGCGCTTCTCCGGGCGTTCCTCTCCTGACGGACACTCCACTCGGGCAGAGCTCGTAGAGTCTCTTTCAAGGTCATGGCGAACTGGTTCGAGCACAGCATCATCGCGACAGGACGGCTTCCGCTGTTCTGCTTCTTCGTCGCGCTCATCGTCACGTTCATCGCCACCCGCATCAACGTCCGGCTCATCCGGGCCAAGATCGGCTGGTTCCGCAACGTCAACGTGGGCGAGATGCACATCCACCACGTGGTCTTCGGCGTCATCCTCATGCTGGTGGGCGGCGTCGCCGGGCTGATCGTCTCCGGCGGCTCCCAGACCGGCTACGCCGTGGCCGCCTCCGTCTTCGGCATGGGCTCGGCGCTCGTGCTCGACGAGTTCGCGCTGATCCTGCACCTGCACGACGTCTACTGGGAGGAGGAGGGCCGCACCTCGGTCGACGCGGTCTTCATCGCCGTCGGGATCACCGGCCTGCTCCTGACCGGCCTGCGGCCCCTCGTCTGGGACTACGCGCTGCCGATCAGCCCCGTCCCGCTGATCGCCGCCCACCTGGCCATGGTCGTCATCACCCTGCTCAAGGGCAAGATCTGGACCGGGATGGTGGGCATGTTCGTGCCCATCCTGCTCGCGGTCGGCGTCGTCCGGCTGGCCCGGCCCGGCTCGCCGTGGGCGCACTGGTTCTTCGCCGGGCGCTCGCCGCGCAAGCTCGCCAGGGCGATCCGGCGCGAGGAGCGCTGGCGGCGTCCCGTCATCCGGGCCAAGATCGCCTTCCAGGAGTTCCTCTCGGGCCGCCACGACCTCCCGTCCACCCGCCGCGCCCGCCGCCTCCCGTGACCCCCGGCGGCGTGGGGGCCCTGGTGCTGGCGCTGCACGACCGCGGGCTCGCCGAAGACCTGGCCGCCGTGGCCGCGCTCGCCGGGCGCTGGAGCTTCCGCGAGTTCGAGGCGCACGCGCGGGCGCACGACGCCTCGTTCGGCCTGGACGAGCTGATCATGCGGCTGGAGTACGCCGAGTTCATCCCCGACGACGAGTACGCGCCGCACGGCGACGGGCCGGCGGTCCGGCGGTTCGCCGCGGCCTGGGTGGAGGACGTCAAGCTGCGGCGGGCCGACGACGGGGACGCCGACCACGACTGGCCCGACACCCCCGCCCTCGACTAGATCACCGCCCCGCCCCTCCTCGGCTCCGCCCCCCGCCCCCGCCTCTCCTCGGCCCCGCCCTCTGCCCTGCCCCCGTCCCCGCCTCTCCTCGGTCCCGGGCGCGCGCGTTCCCGTGGGGGGTGTTCTCCTCCTCAGGGAGGAGTCGTCAATCAAAGTTGACATACTTTGGTCGTCAATTTAGGTTGACCGGTGCGGATTCCGTTCCGTCGTTCGTTGGGTTTTTTCGGGATATGTCGCGAGAGGAGATCGCGTGATCAAGGAGTTGCTCGCTTACCTGCGACCGCACAGGGGCATCCTGGTCGTGGGCGGGGTGCTGGGCCTGATCGGCTCGGCGGCGGGCCTCGCGATGCCGCTGCTGGCCAAGTACGTGGTCGACGCGTTCGGCGAGAACGCCTCCATGGCCGGGCCGCTCATCGGGCTGACCGTCGCGGTGCTGGTCGGAGCCGTCGTGTCGGCCGGTGGCAGCTATCTGATGGAGCGCACCGGCGAGGGCATCGTGCTGGGCGCCCGGCGCAGGCTGGTCGACCGGATGCTGCGCCTGCGGGTCGCCGACGTCGACCGGCTCAAGCCCGGCGACCTGCTGTCGCGGGTGACCGGCGACACGACGCTGCTGCGCGCGGTGCTGACCAACGGCGTGGTCGACTCGGTCAGCTCGGTGTTCATGCTGGTCGGCGCCATCGTCATGATGGCCACGATGGACGGCGTGCTGCTGCTCGTCACGCTGCTCGTGATCGTGGTGATCGGCGGGCTGACCGGGCTGGTCATGCCGAAGATCCAGCGGGCCCAGAAGGACGCGCAGGAGGCCGTGGGCGAGATGGGCGCGGTCCTGGACCGGGCGCTGCAGTCCTACCGCACGGTCAAGGCCAGCGGCGCCGAGGAGCGGGAGATCGGCGTCGTCGCCGAGGCCGCCGAACGCGCCCGTGATCGCGGTCTCCAGGTCGCGGGCTGGACCTCGCTCGCCGGGGTCGCCACCTGGATGGCCGTGCAGATCGCCTTCCTGGCCGTGCTCGCCGTCGGCGGCGCCCGCGTCGCCGCGGGCACGCTGGAGGTCTCCTCGCTGATCGCGTTCCTGCTCTACCTGTTCTACCTGGTGGCGCCGATCGGCCAGCTCGTCGAGGGCGCCGTCCAGCTCCAGCAGGGCCTGGCCGCGATGAAGCGCATCCGCGAGATCGAGGACCTGCCCGGCGAGCCCGTCGGCGCCGTCCCGGCGAGCGACGCGCGCCCGCTCGGCGTCCGCTTCGACGGCGTCGTCTTCTCGTACGGCGAGGACCGGCCGGTCGTGCACGACGGCGTCACGTTCGAGGTGCCGCCCGGCGGCCTCACCGCGCTCGTCGGCCCGTCCGGCGCGGGCAAGTCCACCGTGTTCGCCCTGCTCGAACGCTTCTACGAGCACCAGGGCGGGACGATCACGCTGGACGGCCGGGAGATCCGCGACTGGCCGCTGGCCGAGCTGCGGGCCGCGCTCGGCTACGTCGAGCAGGACGCCCCCGTGCTGGCCGGCACGCTGCGCGAGAACCTGATGTTCGCCGCCACCGACGCGACCGAGGAGGAGCTGCTCCGCGCCGTCGCCCGCACCCGGCTCGACGACCTGGTGGCCCGGCTGCCCGACGGGCTCGACACCGCCGTCGGCCACCGCGGCGTGCTGCTGTCCGGCGGCGAGCGGCAGCGGGTCGCGATCGCCCGCGCGCTGCTGCGCAAGCCCCGGCTGCTGCTGCTCGACGAGGCCACCTCCCAGCTCGACGCGGTCAACGAGCTGCGGCTGCGCGAGGTCATCGCCGAGGTGGCGACCGAGACGACCGTGCTCGTCATCGCGCACCGGCTGTCCACCGTGACGAACGCCGACCGGATCGTGGTCATGGAGGGCGGCGGCGTCCGCGCGGTCGGCACCCACGACGAGCTGGTCGGACAGGACGGCCTCTACCGGGAGCTCGCGGCCACCCAGTTCCTCGTGACCTGAGCCGTTGTACTCTTCGGGTGACAAAGGTGAATGTGTTCATTCAGGAGGGTCACCATGGGCCGCACCGTCCGCGCGCCGCGAGGCGCCACGCTCACCGCCAAGGGCTGGCCGCAGGAGGCCGCCCTCCGCATGCTCCAGAACAACCTCGACCCCGAGGTCGCCGAGCATCCTGAGGAGCTGGTCGTCTACGGCGGCTCGGGGCGGGCGGCGCGTGACTGGCCCTCGTTCGACGCGCTGGTCAGGACCCTCACCACGCTGGAGGGCGACGAGACGCTGCTCGTGCAGTCCGGCCGCCCGGTCGGCGTCTTCCGCACCCACGAGTGGGCGCCCCGCGTCCTCATCGCCAACTCCAACCTGGTGCCCGACTGGGCCAACTGGGAGGAGTTCCGGCGGCTGGAGGCGGCCGGGCTGACCATGTACGGGCAGATGACGGCCGGCTCCTGGATCTACATCGGCACCCAGGGCATCCTCCAGGGCACCTACGAGACGTTCGCGGCCGTCGCGGCCAAGCGGTTCGGCGGCTCGCTGGCCGGCACGATCACGCTGACGGCCGGGCTCGGCGGCATGGGCGGCGCCCAGCCGCTGGCCGTCACCATGAACGGCGGCGTGGCCATCTGCGTCGACTGCGACCCGCGCTCGGTCGAGCGCCGCATCGAGCACCGCTACCTCGACGTCCGCGCCGGCTCCCTCGACGAGGCGCTGGAGCTGGCGTACGAGGCCCGCGACGCGCGCCGCCCGCTGTCGATCGGCGTGGTCGCCAACGCCGCCGACGCCCTGCCCGACCTGCTGGCCCGGGGCGCCGAGATCGACATCGTGACCGACCAGACCTCCGCCCACGACCCGCTGATGTACCTGCCGTCCGGCGTGGCCTTCGAGGACATGGCCGGCGAGCGCGACAAGGACCCGGCGGGCTTCACCGGCCGGGCCCGCGAGTCGATGGCCCGGCACGTCGAGGCCATGGTCGGCTTCCAGGACGCCGGGGCCGAGGTGTTCGACTACGGCAACTCCATCAGGGGCGAGGCCAAGCTGGCCGGCTACGAGCGGGCCTTCGACTTCCCCGGGTTCGTGCCCGCGTACATCAGGCCGCTGTTCTGCGAGGGCAAGGGGCCGTTCCGGTGGGCGGCGCTGAGCGGCGACCCGGCCGACATCGCCGCCACCGACCGCGCCATCCTGGAGCTGTTCCCCGAGAACGAGCCGCTGGCCCGGTGGATCAGGAAGGCGGGGGAGAAGGTCCACTTCCAGGGGCTGCCGGCGCGCATCTGCTGGCTCGGCTACGGCGAGCGCGACCGGGCCGGCGAGCGGTTCAACGACATGGTCGCCTCCGGCGAGCTCAGCGCGCCCGTCGTGATCGGGCGCGACCACCTCGACAGCGGCTCGGTCGCCTCCCCGTACCGCGAGACCGAGGCGATGGCCGACGGCTCCGACGCGATCGCCGACTGGCCGCTGCTCAACGCCATGCTCAACACCGCGTCAGGCGCCTCCTGGGTGTCCATCCACCACGGCGGCGGCGTCGGCATCGGCCGCTCCATCCACGCCGGGCAGGTCACCGTCGCCGACGGCACCGCGCTCGCGGGGGAGAAGCTCAACCGCGTCCTCACCAACGACCCCGGCACCGGCGTCATGCGTCACGTCGACGCCGGTTACGAGGAGGCGGCCGCGGTGGCCGACGAGCGGGGCGTCCGCATCCCCATGCGCGAGCGTCCCGAGGCGGGAAAGTGAGTTTTCCCGTTACGGGATGAGATTGCCGTGGCCGCGGTGTTGGAGGAGGCGTGACGGGCGCATACCACGGCGGGCTGGACGGGCTGCTCGACGGCCGGAGGCTGTCACCGGTGCAGCGCAGGATCGCCCACTACCTGTCGGAGCACCTCGAAGAGGCGATCTTCCTGTCCAGCGTCGAGCTGGCCGAACGGTCGGGCGTGAGCCAGCCGTCGGTGACCAGGTTCGCGATGGTGCTGGGGTTCGCCGGCTACCCGGAGCTGCGGCAGGCGCTGCGCCCGCTGGTGCTCGGCGCCCCCGCCGAACGGCCGCAGGAGAGCCTGATCAAGGGGGCCATCGACCGGGAGATCCGCAACCTGTCGCTGGTCCGTGACCGGCTCGGCAGCCTGCCGCTCAAGGAGCTCGGCGCGTCGCTGGCCGCCGCCGAGCCGCTGCCCGTGCTCGGGCTGCGGGTCTCGGCGGGGCTCGCCACCACGTTCGCCTACTACACCCGGCGCATCCACCCCGACGTCCGGCTGCTCACCCACGGCGGGTCCGAGCTGGCCGACGGGCTGCACGCGGCGCGCCGGGCCGGCGCCGAATGGCTGGTGGCCGTCGTGCTGCCGCGCTACCCGGCCGAGGTCATGCAGGCGCTGGAGTACGCCGGGAAGCTCGGCTACCGGGTGGCGGCGATCTGCGACCGGGCCGACTTCCCCGCCGAGGTGGTGCTCGACGCGCCCGTCGGCGACCGGCTCGTGTTCGACTCGCACGCCGCCCCGCTCGCCCTGGCGATGGCCCTGGTGGAGGCCATGGCCGACGCCGCGCCGCTGCGCACCCAGGCGCGGCTGGAGGAGTACGAGCGGATGACGGACGAGACCGGCACGTTCCTAACCGGCGATCCGCCGTAGCGAGCGCACCGACCAGGTGACGGTCAGCGCCGCCAGGCCCAGCATCACGGCGAACGCCAGCGGGATCGACAGGTCCGTCAGGTCACCGGCGAACAGCGCCCGGCCGGCCTCGACCGGATGGTAGAAGGGCGTGAACCAGGCGACCCGCTCCAGCCAGTCGGGGCCCAGCGCCATCGGCAGCAGCGCGCCCGACAGCAGCATCAGCGGCAGCGCGAAGAACTGCATGATCTGCCCCATCGCGTTCTCGTCCTTCAAGCCGAACGCCAGCCCGTACGCCACGCCGGAGGAGAACAGCCCCGTGACGCCGAGCAGCAGCAGCATGAGCAGCAGCCCGGCCACGCCGATGCGCAGGCCCATGAGCACCGCGATGAGGATCACCACGAGCGACTGCGCCATCAGCACGGCCACGTCGCGCAGCATCCGGCCGAGCACGATCGCCGGCCGCCACGCCGGCGTGACCGCGATCCGCTCCAGCACGCCGCTGCGCATCTCGTAGATCGTCCCGTACGCGACGCCCATTGAGCTGAACAGCGCCGTGATGACCAGCATGCCCGGCGCGAACGAGGTCAGCGCCCGGCCGAGGTCGCCCCCGGCCCCCATGCCCGCGTACAGCGGGCCGAACAGCAGCAGGTACATCACCGGCTGCATGATGCCGAACAGCGGCCAGATCGGGTTGCGCAGCGTGCCGCGCATCTCGTGGCCCAGGAAGAGCGCGGTGTCCCTGATCACGCGGCCACCCCCGTGTCACGCAGGGACCGGCCCGTCTTGGCCAGGAAGACGTCGTCGAGCGTCGCCCGGTCGAGCGAGACGGACGTGATGCCCAGCCGCTGCTCCTCCAGCGTGCGCAGCAGCACCGGCAGCGTGTGCTCGCCGTCGTCCACGTACACGCGCAGCACGTCGTCGTCCACGCGGGTGTCCTTGGCCAGCGGCGCCAGCGTGCCGGCGGCCCGCTCCGGCTCGGCCAGCCTGAGCGTCACCACGTCGCCGGACACCTCGCGCTTCAGCTCCGCCGGGGTGCCGTCGGCGACGACCACGCCGTGGTCGACGATCGCCAGCCGGTCGCAGAGCGCGTCGGCCTCCTCCAGGTAGTGGGTGCTGAGCAGCACGCTGGTGCCGCCGTCGCGCAACTCCCTGATGCGGTCCCACAGGTTGGCGCGGTTCTGCGGGTCGAGGCCGGTGGTCGGCTCGTCCAGGAACAGCAGCGGCGGCGTGTGGACCAGGCCGAGGGCGATCGACACGCGCCGCTTCTGGCCTCCGGAGAGGGTACGGCCCGGCCGGTCGGCGATCTCCGCCAGGCCGAACCGCTCCAGCACCGCGGCGGTCGCCTTCTCCGGCTGCGGCACCCCGTACAGCCTGGCCGCGAAGACGATCTGCGTCCGCGCGGTGTTCTGCTCCTCGACGCCGCCGTTCTGGCTCACGTAGCCGAGGTTGCGCCGGACCATCGCCGGCTCCCTGAGCAGGTCGTGGCCGGTGATCGTGGCGGTGCCCGCGTCGGGCCTGATCAGCGTGGCGAGCATCCGGATCGTCGTGGTCTTGCCGGCGCCGTTGGGGCCGAGCACGCCGTAGATCTCGCCGGCCTTCACCTCCAGGTCCACGCCTCGGACGGCCTCGACCGTCTGGGGTCCTTTGCGGCTCTTGGTGGTGAAGGTCTTCTTTAACCCATGTGCCTGAATGATCATGCTTCTCCCTAGGGAAGCTCGTCGTCTTCCACCTTCCGCATCGCCTGCTGGCACCATTCGAGCTGCGCGCGCAGCGTGCCGATGTTGAGCTTGAGGTTCTCGTCGATGTGGCGGGGGGCGCCGTAACGCTGCTTGGCGCCGAGCGCCCGCTCGGTCGTCGCGATGCCCAGCTTGAGCTGCTCGATCCTGTTCTCCATGGCGGCCAGGATCTGGGACTTCTCGAGCCGGTCGAGATACGTGACCGCCACCTGGAACGGGTCGACGATCGGCTGGAGCTCGTGCCAGGTCTGCATCAGCAGCCGGTGGAACTCGAACCGGCCGTCCTCCGTCAGCTGATAGACCGTGGAACCGCCCTTGCCGCCCTCGACCACCTCCAGCAGGCCCTCGTCGGCCATCTTGCCGAGGCCGTGGTAGATCGAGCCGAACTTGACGTTGGCCCAGGTGTCGGTGCCCCACGTCTCCAGGTGCCTGCGCACCTGATAGCCGTTGAGCGGGCCGTCGAGGAGGGTGCCGAGGATGAGGATGCGGGTCGTGGATGCTGTGGACACACTCAAGTTTGTATTCAAATTTGAATGCCTGTCAAGCGTGAGAGGCTTCCCGTCATGAGCGAACGACCGACGGCCCTGGTCACCGGGGCCTCACGCGGGGTGGGCGCGGCCGTGGCCCGGGCCTTCGCCCCGACCCACCACGTCATCCTCGGCGGCCGCGACCGCGACGCGCTCTCGGCGCTGGCCGCCGAGCTGCCCGGCGCGCGGGCCTGGCCGGTCGAGCTGACCTCCGTCACCGAAGCCGACGTCGCCGGGATCGACCGGCTCGACGTGCTCGTCCACAGCGCCGGCCTCACCCGGCTCGGCCGCATCGGCGACCTGCCCGCCTCCGTGTGGCGCGAGACCATGGAGCTCAACCTGTTCGCGGTCGCCGAGCTCACCCGGCTCCTCCTGCCCGCCCTGCGCCGTGCCCGAGGCCACGTGATCTGCGTCAACTCCGGCGCCGGCCAGCGCGCCAACCCCGGCTGGGCCGCCTACTCGGCCAGCAAGTTCGCGCTGCGCTCGTTCGCCGACGCGCTCCGCCTCGAAGAGCCCGAGCTGCGCGTCACCACCGTCTACCCCGGGCGGATCGACACCGACATGCAGCGCGGCGTACGCGAGCAGGAACGCGGGGCGTACGAGCCCGAGAAGTACCTCACCGCGCAGAGCGTCGCCCGCGCCATCCACGCCGCCTGCACCGCCGGGCCCGACGCGCACCTCACCGAACTCACCCTCCGGCCGAGCGCGGGACCCCTCACCTGACCGCCTGAATGGATCCATTCACTACAGTGGGTCCATGCTTGAAGATCTCGCGCGCGTGGGCCGCGACCCCGCCACCGGAGGCTACGTACGGGACGCCTGGTCGCACGCCGACCAGGAACTGCGCGAATGGTTCGCCGGCGAGGCCACGCGCCGCGGGCTCGACCTGCGCGAAGACCGCAACGGCAACCTGTGGGCCTGGTGGGGCGACCCCGCCCGCGAGCCCGGCGTCGTCACCGGCAGCCACCTCGACTCCGTCCGCCAGGGCGGCGCCTACGACGGGCCGCTCGGCGTCGTGTCCGCCTTCGCCGCCATCGACCTGCTGCGCCGCCGCGGCTTCCAGCCCCGCCGGCCCCTCGGCGTCGTCTGCTTCACCGACGAGGAAGGCGCCCGATTCGGCGTCCCCTGCGTCGGATCCCGGCTCCTCACCGGCGCGCTCACCCCCGAACGGGCGCTCGGGCTCACCGACGACCACGGCGACACCCTCGCCGACGTCCTCACCCGCCTCGGACGCGACCCCCGCGCCCTCGGCCCCGACCCCGAGACCCTGCGCGCCATCGGCGTCTTCGTCGAACTCCACGTCGAACAGGGCAAGGGGCTCGTCGAGCACGGCCGGCCCGTCGGCGTCGCCAGCGGCATCTGGCCCCACGGGCGGTGGCGCTTCGACCTGCGCGGCCAGGCCAACCACGCCGGCACCACCCGGCTCGCCGACCGGCACGACCCCATGCTCGCGCTGGCCCGCCTCGTCCTCGCCGCCCGTGAGCACGCCGCCCGCCGCGGCGTCGTCGCCACCGTGGGCAAGGTGCTCGTCTCCCCCAACAACGCCAACGCCGTCCCGGGGCTCGTGTCCGCCTGGCTCGACGCCCGCGGGCCCGCCGAGGCCGACGTCCGCGCCCTCGTGGCCGACCTCCACCACCTCACCGCCCCGCCCGTTCACCCCGCCGCCCCCCAACCCCCCGAACCCCGCACCCCAGCCGGTTCCCCCAGCCCCCAGCCCCCGCCGGGCAACTCGGTCCGGGGCCAGGCCCCGGCCCCGTACGGCGCGGCCTCCACGGGGGGCGCGGCCTCCCAGGGCGGTGCGGTCCCGGAGGGTGGGGTGGCTTCGGTGGGTGGCTCCTCCTCGGGGGAGGCCGCAGCCCCGTACGGCGGTGCGGGCTCCTCGGGGGGTTACGTGGGTTCGGTGAAGCGTCGGGGCTTCGAGGAGGGCGGTTTGGCTCCGGGTGAGGGGTCGGGCTTGCGGGGTGGGGTGGTGGTGCGGGAGGAGTCCTGGACGCCGCTGGTCGGGTTCGATGTGGGGTTGCGGGAGCGGGTGGGGCGGGCAGTGGGGGGTGAGGTGCCGGTGCTGGCGACCGGGGCCGGGCATGACGCGGGGATCCTGGCGGCGGCCGGGGTGCCGAGCGCGATGTTGTTCGTGCGCAACCCCACCGGCGTGTCCCATGCCCCGGATGAGCATGCCGAGCAGGCAGACTGCGAGGCGGGAGTCGCCGCACTCGCGAACGTGCTGGAGGAGCTGTGCCGCTGACCTACTGGTGCGAGCAGGCCTGGCTGCCCGACGGCGTGGCGGCCGGGGTGCTGGTCGAGGTGGAGGGCGCCCGGATCGTCGGGGTGCGCCGGGGTGAGCCCGGGGGCGCGCACCGGCTGCCGGGGTTGACGATCCCGGGCCTGGCCAACGCGCATTCGCACGCCTTCCACCGGGCGATGCGGGGTGTGACACAGGGCGGCAAGGGGGATTTCTGGACGTGGCGCGACCAGATGTACGAGGTGGCCGCGCGGCTGGATCCGGACGCGTATCTGGCGCTGGCCCGGGCGGTCTACGCCGAGATGGCGCTGGCAGGGATCACGAGTGTGGGGGAGTTCCACTACCTGCACCACGGCCCGGGCGGCACGCCGTACATCGATCCGAACACGATGGGGCACGCGCTGGTGCAGGCGGCGCGGGAGGCGGGGCTGCGGATCGCGCTGATCGACGCCTGTTATGTGGCGGGCGGGCCGGGGCGGGCGCTGGCGGGGGCGCAGTTGCGGTTCGGCGACGGTGACGCGGACGGGTGGGCGGTGCGGGCGGAGGAGCTGGCCGCCGCGTACGAGGGCCAGCCGGACGTGGAGATCGGCGCGGCGATCCATTCGGTGCGGGCGGTGCCGCCGGAGCAGATGCCGGTGGTGGTGGAGTTCTCGCACCGGCACGCCGCTCCGCTGCACGCGCACGTGTCGGAGCAGCGGGCGGAGAACGCCGCCTGCGTGGAGACGTACGCGGCGACCCCCGTGCAGGTGCTGCACGAGCAGGGGGCGCTGGGCCCGCGTTCGACGGCGGTGCACGCCACCCATCTGTCGGAGGTGGACGTGGAGCTGCTCGGGCAGTCGGGGACGCACGTGTGCATGTGCCCGACGACGGAGCGGGATCTGGCCGACGGGATCGGGCCGGCGAGGAGGGTGTACGACCGGGGGGCGCCGGTGACGCTGGGGTCCGACAGTCACGCGGTCGTGGACCTGTTCGAGGAGGCGCGGGCGGTCGAGCTGGACGAGCGGCTGGCGACGGAGCGGCGCGGCCATTGGAGCGCCGCCGAGCTGCTGGGCGCGGCGACGGCGGCGGGGCACGCGTCGCTGGGGTTCCCGGAGGCGGGGCTGCTGGTGCCGGGGGCGTGGGCGGATCTGGTGACGGTGGGCCTGGACTCGGTGCGTACGGCGGGTGCGGGCGGGCTGGAGGCGGTGGTGTTCGCGGCGACGGCGGCGGACGTGCGCTCGGTGATCTCCGGGGGCCGCCGGGTGGTGTCCGATGGCCGCCACGAGCTGGGGGACGTCGGCGCGATGCTGGCCGACGCGATCGGCCGCGTGAGATGACCGCGCGGGACGACCCGCGCGGGACGGCGATGACGGCATGACGGCATGACGGCATGACGGTGACGATGACGGCGACGAGGGCGGGACGGGTGCGATGACGACGACGGTGATCGACGGGATCGGGTTGCTCTACACGGGGGATCCGGAGCGGGAGGAGGTCGCCGGGGCGGCGCTCGTGCTGGAGGACGGCCTGGTCGCCTGGGCGGGACCGGCGGGGCGGGCCCCGGCGGCCGATCGGCGGGTGGACGCCGGGGGCAGGGCGGTGATTCCGGGGTTCGTGGACAGTCACGCGCATCTGGTGTTCGGAGGCGACCGCACCGCCGAGTTCCGGGCCCGCATGTCGGGGGAGCGCTACACGGGCGGCGGCATCAGGACGACGGTCGAGGCCACCCGGGCGGCGGGCGACGCGGAGCTGGCCACGCGGGCCGCCGCGCTGGTCGCCGAGATGCTGGCGCAGGGCACGACGACCGTGGAGATCAAGAGCGGTTACGGCCTGTCCGTGGAGGACGAGCGGCGCTCGCTGGAGATCGCCACGTCGCTGACCGACGAGACCACGTTCCTCGGCGCGCACGTGGTGCCGGCGGGCGTGGACGCCGACGACTACGTCCGGCTGGTCACGGGTGACATGCTGGCGGCCTGCGCCCCGTACGCGAAGTGGGTGGACGTCTTCTGCGAGCGCGGCGCCTTCGACGGCGAGCAGTCGGCGGAGATCCTCAGGGCCGGACTGAAGGCGGGGCTGCAGGCCAGGGTGCACGCCAACCAGCTCGGCGAGGGGCCGGGGGTGCGGCTGGCGTGCGAGCTGGGCGCGGCCTCGGCCGACCACTGCACGCATCTGAGCGCCGCCGACGTCGACGCGCTCGCCGCCTCGGAGACGGTGGCGACGCTGCTGCCGGGGGCGGAGTTCTCCACGCGCTCGCCGTACCCGGACGCCAGGCGGCTGATCGACGCGGGGGTGACGGTGGCGCTGGCGACCGACTGCAACCCGGGCTCGTCGTTCACCTCGTCGATGCCGTTCTGCGTGGCGCTGGCGGTGCGGGAGATGGGGATGACGCCGCTGGAGGCGGTGCGGGCCGCGACGGTGGGCGGGGCGCGCGCGCTGCGGCGGACGGACGTAGGCTGGCTGGGTCCCGGCGCGCGTGCCGACCTCGTCATCCTCGACGCGCCCTCCTACGTTCATCTGGCTTACCGGCCCGGCGTTCCCCTTGTTCACCAGGTGTTCCAGGACGGCCTCCTCCTTTAGGAGGACATCCAGAACCGTCCGCTGGTCGTAGTCCTTTAGGGAATCTTTGCCCCTGGCCGGACGTTGGCCGGATATAGAACGCAGCTGCGGAACGAGGTGCCTGGGGATGGCAAGGCCTACGGGGAGTCGCGCGCAGGAGCAGGCGGTCGCCGACCGCGATCTGCTGGGGACCTACCTGGCGGAGATCGGCAGGGTCCCGCTGCTCACGGCGGAGCAAGAGGTGGAGCTCGCCAAGCGGATCGAGGCGGGCCTCTTCGCCGAGGTGCTGCTCGACAGCGGGGGCGCGGAGCCGCGGATCGGGGACGCGGCGGACGAGGAGCTGGAGCGGCTGGCCGTCTCCGGCCAGCGGGCGAAGGACGAGTTCATCCAGGCGAACCTGCGCCTGGTGGTGGCGGTGGCCCGCAAGTATTCGGGGCGCGGGATGCCGCTCATCGACCTGGTCCAGGAGGGCAACCTCGGGCTGGTCCGGGCGGTGGAGAAGTTCGACTACAAGCGGGGTTACAAGTTCTCCACCTATGCCACGTGGTGGATCCGGCAGTCGGTGGGCCGGGCGATTCACGAGCAGGCGCGGCCGGTGCGGCTGCCGACGCACGCCGGTGAGCAGATGACGCGGCTGATGCGGGTGCGGCGCGACATGCTGGCCGAGTTCGACGTGGAGCCGACCGACGAGGATCTCGCGGCGGTGCTGGAGCTGCCCATCGAGCGGGTGCGCGAGCTGCGCCGCTGGGCGTCCGACCCGGTGTCGTTGCAGCTCGGCGTGGGTGACGAGGACGAGACCGAGCTGGGCGACATGATCGCCGACGAGACGTGGGCGGATCCGGAGCAGCAGGCGATCGACATCCTGGAGCGCGAGCGGCTGGACCAGTGGCTGACCGGGCTGGAGGGTGACGCGAGCGAGATGCTGCGGTGGCGTTACGGGCTGGTCGACGGGCGCGAGCACACGCTGACCGAGGTGGGGGAGCGCTACGGCATCGGCCGTGACCGGGCGCGGCGCATCGAGCGTGACGCGCTGGCGCGGCTGCGGCGGATGGCCGACGCCGCCGCCTGAGCTCGCCGCACCGGGTACCTAGGATTCCGGGCATGCAGATTGGTGAGATCGCGTCCCTGTTCCGTTATCCGGTCAAGTCGATGCTGGGCGAGGAGGTCGCGGCCAGCAGCGTGAGCGAGCGCGGGCTGGCCGGTGACCGGGTGAAGGCCGTGCTCGACGTGGCGACCGGGAAGATCGCCAGTGCCAAGAACCCGAGGCTGTGGCGCGGGCTGCTGACGCTGTGCGGCGGCGCGGCGCCCGGTGACGCGGAGCTGTCGGAGCTGCTGGGCCGCGAGGTCCGGCTGGTGGACACGCCGCCCGAGGGCGCCGAGCTGGAGCGGTCGGTGCCGGACGAGGTGCTGGACCGGGGCGTCGACGCGGAGGTGCCGTTCACGGTCGGCGGGCTGGGCGGGGCGGCGCCCGAGGGCACGTTCTTCGACTTCGCGCCCGTCCATCTGATCACCACGTCGGCGCTGGCCAGGATCGGCGAGCTGGGGCCCCGCGGGGTGGTCGAGGCGGCCCGCTACCGGCCGAACCTGGTGATCACGACGCCCGAGCCCGGGTTCCCGGAGAACGCCTGGGTGGGCGCGGAGCTGGCGGTGGGCGACGAGCTGGTGCTCGGCGTCATCGCGCCGACGCCGCGCTGCGCGGTGCCGACGCTGGCCCACGGCGAGCTGGGGCGCGACACCGACGCGCTGCGCACCCCGGCCCGGCACAACCGGGTGGACGTGCTCGGCACCGGCCCCCAGCCGTGCGCGGGCGTGTACGCGCGCGTGCTGCGCCCCGGCACGATCGCGCAGGGCGATCCGGTGCGCCTGGCCCGCTGAAGCCCCTTGCGGGCGGGGCTCATAGGACCGCAACGGGCCGCGTGAACTGTCCGAAACGCGGGTGAAACACCGGCGCGGCGAGATTCACCCATGCGAAACACACCAGGTGGAGGGCCGAAACCGGCGGCGAACACGCTGTGGCGACACGTCACATTTAAGGAGGGTCGCCGTGCAGATCGATACCGGCACCACGGCCTGGATGCTCGCGGCCACCGCGCTGGTGCTGTTGATGACTCCCGGCCTCGCGTTCTTCTACGGTGGTATGACCAGGGCCAAGAGCGTCCTGAACATGATGATGATGTCGTTCGCCGCGATCATCACCGTCACCGTCATCTGGGTGCTGTTCGGCTACTCGCTGGCCTTCACCGAGAACCCGAGCCCCGCGCTCAACAACCTCGTCGGCGGGTTCGACGCGCTCGGCCTGCAGAGCCTGGTCGACACCGCGACCAAGGACGACGGCACGGGCATGCCGAGCCTGCTGTTCGCGGCCTTCCAGCTGACGTTCGCCATCATCACGGTCGCCCTGATCAGCGGCGCGATCGCGGACCGGGCCAAGTTCGGCGCCTGGGTGCTGTTCACCGTGGTGTGGGCGACGATCGTGTACGTCCCGGTCGCGCACTGGGTGTGGGGCACCGGCGGCTGGCTCAACGCGATGGGCATCGAGGACTTCGCGGGCGGCACCGTCGTCCACATCAACGCCGGAGCCGCCGCGCTCGCGCTCGCCCTGGTGATCGGCAAGCGGCAGGGCTGGCGCAAGGAGCCGATGCGGCCGCACAACCTGACGCTGGTGCTGCTCGGCGCGGGCCTGCTGTGGTTCGGCTGGTTCGGCTTCAACGCGGGCTCGGAGCTGGCGGTCGACGGCACGGCCGCGCTGGCGTTCATGAACACGCAGATCGCCACCGCCGTCGCGGCGGGCGCCTGGCTCGTGGTGGAGAAGCTGCGCGACGGCCACGCCACCAGCCTGGGCGTCGCCTCCGGCGCGGTCGCCGGGCTCGTCGCCATCACCCCGGCGTGCGGCTTCGTCGACCCGTGGGCGGCCATGCTCATCGGCCTGCTCGCCGGCGCGGCCTGCGCCTACGCGGTCGGCCTGAAGTACCGGCTCGGCTTCGACGACTCGCTCGACGTGGTCGGCGTGCACCTCGTGGGCGGCGTCGTGGGCGCGGTGGCGCTCGGCTTCGTGGCCGCCTACCCGTTCCTGCCGCAGCAGAGCAAGGGCCTGTTCTACGGCGGCGGCCTCGGCCAGCTCGGGCTGCAGGTGCTCGGCCCGGTCGTGGTCGGCGCCTACTCGTTCGCCGTCACCTGGGTCATCGCCAAGGTCATCGACAAGACGATGGGCTTCCGCGTCAAGCCCGAGGACGAGGTGACCGGCATCGACGTCACCAGCCACGCCGAGACCGGCTACGACCTCGGCACCGTCTACGCCTCGGGCGTGACCTCCCCCAACGGCCCCGTCACCGTCACCCCTGCCCCCAATAAGCCGGCCCCCAAGAAGGTGGAAGCATGAGGCTCATCACAGCCGTCATCAAGCCCTTCAAGCTCGATGACGTGAAAGCGGCCCTGGAGCAGTTCGGCATCAAGGGCATGACGGTCAGCGAGGCGAGCGGCTACGGCCGCCAGCGCGGCCACACCGAGGTCTACCGGGGCGCCGAGTACCAGGTCGACCTGGTGCCCAAGGTCCGGCTGGAGGTGCTGGCCGAGGAGGACGACGCCGAGGACGTCATCGACGTCATCGTCAAGGCGGCCCAGACGGGCAAGATCGGCGACGGCAAGGTCTGGTCCGTCCCGGTGGACACGGTGGTCCGGGTGCGCACCGGGGAGCGGGGGCCGGAAGCCCTGTGACGAGGGGAGAGGCGCGGTCCTACGCCGCGGCCCGCAAGGAGCGGGCCGCGGACACCGACCGCTGGCTCAGGGATCTCTTCCGCACGGCGAGCGACGGGGAGCGCGTCTCCCTCGTCGCCGTCGGCAGTCTGGGCCGCGGCGAGCTGGCCCCGGGCAGCGACCTCGACCTGGTCCTGCTGCACGACGGCCGGCCGGACGTGGCCAGGATCGCCGACCGGATCTGGTACCCGATCTGGGACTCGGCCGCCGGGCTCGACCACTCGGTGCGCACGGTGGACGAGGCCGTCTCGGTGGCCAGGCAGGACCTCAAGGCCGTGCTGGGCCTCATCCAGGCCCGGCACGTGGCCGGCGACCCGGAGCTGACGCGCCGGGCCAGGGAGGGCGTGCTGGCCGAGTGGCGGGCCGACTCGCGGCGGCGGCTCGCCGAGCTGCGCGAGTCGGCCGACCAGCGGGCCAAGGTCAGCGGCGAGCTGGCCTTCCTCCTCGAACCCGATCTCAAGGACGGCCGGGGCGGGCTGCGCGACGTGCAGGCGATGCAGGCGGTGGCGGCGGCGTGGGTGGCCTCGGCCCCCGGCCCGCGGGCGCGGGAGGCGTACGAGTTCATCCTGGACGTCAGGCACGCGCTGCACGTGGTCACCGCGCGCGGCGCGGACCGGCTGGTGCTGCAGGAGCAGGACGCGGTGGCGGGGCTGCTGGGCCTGCTCGACGCGGAGGCGCTCATGCGCAGGCTCGCGGAGGCGGGCCGGACGATCTCGCACGCCTTCGACGGCACCTGGCGTTCCGTTGACAGGCTGCTGTCAGGCCCGGTGCCGCGCGGGCGGCGTCCGCTGGCCGACGGGGTGGTGGAGCACGGTGGGGAGGTGGTGCTCGCCCGGGGGGTGTCGCCGCGCAAGGACCCGGTGCTGGTGCTGCGGGCCGCCGCCGCGGCGGCCGGGGCGGGGCTGCCGCTGGCGCCCGCCACGGTGTCCGTTCTCGCAGCTCAGTCGCCTCCGATGCCGGTGCCGTGGCCGGAGGAGGCGCGTGACGCGCTGGTGTCGATCCTCGGCGCCGGGCGCGCCGCCGTGCCCGTGTGGGAGGAGCTCGACCAGGCGGGCATCCTTGTCAGACTGCTTCCTGACTGGGAGCGCGTACGGCACCGGCCGCAGCGCCATCCGATCCACCGTTTCACCGTCGACCGGCACCTGATCGAGGCCGCCGCGAACGCGGCCGGCCACACCCGCGAGGTCTCGCGGCCCGACCTGTTGCTGATCTCCGCGCTCTTCCACGACATCGGCAAGGGCTGGCCGGGCGACCACTCGGTCACGGGCGAGGTCGTGGTGCGCGACCTCGGCGCGCGCATCGGCCTGCCCCCGGCCGACGTGGACGTGCTGGCCACCGTGGTGCGCCACCACCTGCTGCTGCCCGAGACGGCCACCCGCCGCGACCTGGACGACCCGGTCACGATCGAAAAGGTCGCCGCCACCGTCGGCTCGCGCGACGTGCTGGACCTGCTGGCCGCGCTGGCCGTCGCCGACGGCGCCGCGACCGGCCCCGCCGCCTGGAACGCCTGGAAGGCCGGGCTCGTCGCCGACCTCGTGCGCCGGGTGCGCTCGGTGCTGGCGGGCTCGCCGCCGCCGCAGCCGCCCACGCTCTCGCCCGAGCAGGCGGCGCTGGC
>NZ_JBEZZG010000028.1:0-132909 GCF_040639085.1 Nonomuraea sp. NPDC023979 | reverse complement strand
TCGCAAGCTACGGTGTTGCCCTCTTCTCGCAGGTCAGCTCGTCAAAGCCATCCTCGTTCTTCAACTCCGTGAAGCAGGATGAAAAGCGTTCACTGGCATGAGTTTCAACGCCTGTAACGGCGGCAGTCGAGAGCCCTGCCGGTGGCCATGGGCCGCACCGCCGACGCTTCCGTCAGCTGAGCGTCCACTCGCCCTTCTGATCAGCGAACCCAGAGTCCAGCGCGAACTGGAACTTGCCCAAACCCGCCTTCTCCGGCACCTCGAACACGATCACACCCTTACGAGTATCGCCGGTATTGATCGTCGAAGAACCGCCGAACTCTTGCCCTTCCCGCACATCCGAGTAGGTAGACCGGTACTGCTGCCCCTCCGCATCGATCAGCGTCGCACCGTTCGTCGGAGAGTCGTCGTACACCGCCTGACCTGAGTTCACCAACGTCAGCTCAATGGCAACCAGCTTGCTGCCCGTCTCCGGCTTCGAAAACTGGTCCGGAGTCGCCGGGTCCACCACTCTGGTCACCGTAACCGTCATCTTCAGGCCCGGGTCCCGTCCCTCGAGGGTGAGGGAGCCGCCAACCGTCGCAGAAGACGGGCCCGCCGGCTGTTCCTCCGGCACACTGGCCGGCGGCTCCGCCGTATCCGTCTCCTGTCCCGGGGCGGCCGTCTCCGGTTGGGACGAGAGCACCCCGTTGAGCGGCTCGTCCGCTTGAGTCACGACTACTTCCCTACTGGCGGACTGCCCGAGCACCGCCACCACGGCCGCGCACCCGCCCAGCAGCAGGAGTGGAATCCCGATCGCGAGCAGAACGATCAGCGCGGTGTTGTTCCGCCGCGGCGGCGGAGGCGGAGGCATGGTGGGCGGCTGATAGCCGTACCCGTAGCCCGGCTGCGGGCCGCTGTGGCCGTATGGATGCTGGGTGGGGTACTGCGGGCCGGACTGCCCGTACGGATCTTGCGGCTGCTGCGGGTAGCCCATGGCGCGACTCCAAGCGTGGGGATGGCCCTGTGAGACGCCTCAGGCATCCTTCCGGTTGACATGCAACACCCCATATGTCCGGGCCCTGACAACTCAGGTGTGCCCGCCGTAGCTTCCTGCACGAGGTCGGCGACGGCGTGCTCGTCGTCACCGGCTCATGACGTCCGGGCTCCACTGAAGGGCGGGCGGTGCAGCCAGGTGGTCCAGCGCCAGAGCCACTCCAGGGGCCCCTGGCGGTAGTGGCGTAGCCAGAGGGCGCTGAACAGCCACTGGGTCAGGAGGATGGCCCCCGCGGTCCAGTACGCCGTCTCCAAGGACTGGCCGATCGGCAGGCCGAGGACACGACTGGCAACCAGTACGAGGAGTGTGGCGGTCAGGTAGTTGGTCAGCGCCATCCGGCCCAGTGGCGCGAAGACGAACTGCAGCACCGGTCGCAGCGGCGTTCGGAGCAGGAGCAGCAGGCCGCACACGTACACGCCGACGAGCAGCAGGTCGGCGAGGCTCGTCACGGAGGGCAGGTGCGTCGTGGCGCCCACGGCCCGCAGGCCGGCCTTCGCCCACAGGGCGGTAGCCAGTGCCGCCGCGAAGAGCAGGCCCAGCAGGAGCGGCCCTCGGGTGGACTGCTCGATCCGCTCGATCACGCCATAGCGGACCAGGGCCGAGCCGAGGACGAAGAGCCCGGCGATCAGCAGGGGCCCGCCCATGCCGAAAATTATCGCCGCCGGGATGAGTGCCGCGGCGAGGCTGGCCATGGCCCACCGCGGCAGCCAGGTCGAGGGCAGCAGCACCAGCATGCCGACGATGGCGTAGATGGTGAGGATCTCGCCTGGCCAGAGCAGCATGTGTACGAGACCGATCGCGAGCAACGCCAGGAGCCGGCGCAGCAGGACCAGGCGGGGGCGGGGGGCGCGGTTCGCGGCGGAGTTCAGCAGCAGCGCGAACCCGATGCCGAACAGCAGCGAGAAGATCGGCAACCCCAGCCAGGGGTCCCAGTCGCCCATGGGCTGCACCACGACGGCGGAGGCGCCGGTGGCTATGAGCTGGATGTTGGCGAGCAGGATCTCGCACAGCGCGAACCCGCGCAGCACGTCGAGCGCGATGATCCGGGGCCGCCCCAGGGACGGGAGGCGGTGGCTGGACGGGGCCTCGGGGAGGTCTTCGCGTGGCATGGGGCCTCATCCTGTACGGCCTCCCGGGGGACGGCACCGGTCCAAAGCAGGATCCGGCGCGTCCGGGATCGTCCTTTCGGCCGGTTCGATGAGGACGAGGCACAGCCGGTCAGGTCAGCTACTCGCTGAAAGTCGTTGCCGGGCCGCCTCCCACGGCCGCATCCCGCCGTCTTCGCCGGCGTCCTCCTCGTACCAGCCCGTCCCCGAAAGCCACGTCTCCAGCCAGCCGGCCAGCCCTTCGGCGTCGACGTACCACGCCTGGGACCACTCGTCGTCGACGCCGTTCGGCTCGAAGAGCAGCACGGCGCCCTCGGCGCTGCGGCAGTCCACGGCGGCGAACATGCCGCATCCCCAGTCGAGGACCGGCAGGACGTCCGCAGGCCAGTGCGGAGCCCCGTCCGCAAGCTCCTCGCGTTCCTCGCGGTAGACACTGACCGCGGTACGGCCTTCGCCCACGAGCGGAAGGAGCTGGTAGTCGGGGCCGAAGCCGCCGTTGGCCACCTCGCGGTAGAGCCGGACGAGCAGAGGGGGAAGGCTGAACCCCAGGGTGCTCTCCGCCTGCGCCACCTCCTCGGCCGTGGCAGGGGGAGGCAGCTGCTGCTCCGCGGTCGCGTACGCCTTCGCCCGCACCCGCTGAAGAAGGTCGTCCAGGTTCGTCACGGCGATGATGCTGCCATCCGGCCCCGACATTCTCGGCTGTCAGGCGGAGGGAGCAGAGCGGTGGAGGCGATCCCAGGCGAAGCGCCGGCGTTCCGCTGGCAGCCCCTGGTCTCTCATGGCCCGATCCAGCAGGTCCACCTCACACCCGTGCGCGCTCAGGTGGCGGAGAAGGGGCTCGTACCGGTCGGCTCTGTCCCGTACGAGCTCCGTCGCCAGCCGTAGCTCCAGCCGAACCGCGGGGACCCGGTGCGAGCCGCATGCGACCCATACGTAGTGCTGCCACGGGCCGCGCCCGATGCATTCCATCCCGTCGGAGTCGAACGGTTTCTCGACGGTGCTCATCTCCACCTTGACCCCGCGCACCTCGTACCTGGCGAAGTATTGCGAGGACTCCGGAATCCACGAGGCGGCGTAAAGGCAGGGAAACGAGGCGAGCGCGGCGCCGAACGTGTCGACGTCCTCCCGCCGCGCCACCAGAAGGTCGATGTCACCGACAGGAAGGTGAACCCCCTGAAGAAGGGCCGCGCTCGTGCCCCCCAGGCGGTAGGTGATGTCGGCGCCAGCAGCTCGCATGGTGGTGAGCACCGTGTCCAGCGCCGCAGTGATGTCCGCCAGTTGGGGATGTGTTCCGCCGTTGTCCATGAGGCGCAGCGTAAGAGCCTGAGGATCCACTATGTCAGCGCACCGGGGAGCCTTTTCCGAGTGAGGGCGGGCCTACACTCGGCGCGCATGCGACTGAAGGCGATCTTGGCGCTGTTCGCTGTGTACGCCGTCACGGCGGCGCCTGAGTTCCTGCCGGGCGAGTGGCGGGTGATCGTGCAGCCCGCGACGAGCGACGCCGCCGAGGTCTACTACCAACCGGTTTCACCCGTGCTGCTCCGGTCACACGAGGGCATCGAGCCCTTCCAGGACGCCCAGCAAGCCGCCCTGCGACGGGCCGAGCTCCACCCGCACGATCTGGCTCCGCCGTACATCCTGTACGAGCCGTACCGGCTGGTCGCGCCCTACGTCACCGCGCGAGGACGCACGCTGGCCTCTCCCCCGATCTCCGGGGTGAGCCGGTCGGACGGGAAACCCGTTCCGTACGTGATCGTGCCCCAGGTCCGGCCGGCGGAGAACAGCCAGGCGGAACTCACCGCGCTGATGGAGGCGGAACGCGGTCCGATCGACGAACCGGAAGTGTGGGGCATGGGAATCAGGCCGGAGCTCAACCGGATCGTCCTCCAGACCAATGCCTTCGATCAGGGCTTACGCCGCCGGATCGCCAAGCAATACGGCGGACTCGTCACCATCGAATGGGACCCCTCCGGCCAACGCCCGCAGCTCGACTGAGGATTAGGAGGCGACCGGCGTGAAACACTCCACGGCGTGCGCGAATATCTGTACCTCGTTCTCACGGCAGCGGTGGCGACGTACATCCTCGTGCCACTCGTTCGCAGATTCGCCGTCTCCATAGGCGCGATGCCCGAGGTCAGAGAGCGTGACGTGCATGCCACCCCGACGCCCCGGCTGGGCGGGCTGGCCATGTGCGCGGGTTTGGTGACGACCCTTCTGATCGCCGCTCGGCTCGACAAGTCGGGCGCCAAGCTCGCGGACAGCGATTTCCTTTACGGGCTGGTCATTTCCTGCGTCGTCATCGTGGCTCTCGGCTTTCTTGACGACTGGCTGGGTCTCGGCTCGCTCGCGAAGCTCTGTGGGCAGATCGCCGCAGGTGGAGTGCTGTCCTTCTTCGGAATCAGGCTACCGTGGATACCGCTCCCCAACGGGGCGACGTACATACTCGACAGCACGCTGAGCACGATAGTCACCATCGGCATCGTCGTGGCCATCATCAATTCGCTGAACTTCGTCGACGGGCTCGACGGCCTGGCCGCGGGCATAACAACGATTGCCGCGGCCGGGGTATGGCTTTATTCGATCATGCTTTCCCAGCATCTGAGCGGCGATCGCATTCAGGTGACCGCCATCATGTCCGCCATTCTGATCGGCGTCTGCCTAGGGTTCCTGCCGCACAACTTTCACCCCGCGCGGATTTTCATGGGCGACACAGGCTCCATGCTCCTGGGGCTGGTGCTTGCGACCTCCATGGTGCTGGTGACATCGGATATCGCGCCGGACGCGGTTGCCGAGGTGAACCGCTTTCCGATGGTCATTCCCCTTGTCCTGCCCGTTGCGCTGATCGCCGTGCCTCTCATAGACCTTTTGAGCGCCGTCATACGCAGGACGTCCCACGGGAAATCCCCGTTCGCCCCGGATCGGGGGCACCTTCACCACGTCATTCTGGACAGCGGACACTCCCACACCCGGACGGTGCTCATTCTCTACGCCTGGGCAGGCATCTTCACGTTCGGCGTGGTGGCCCTCGCCCTGGGCGGTGTTCCGCTGGTCGTTCTCCTGGTCGCAGTAGTGTTCGCGCTGCTGGTCCTGGCGCTCACCCTTCACCCTCGCCTGCGCGCCGCGAGTGATTCCGCAGCTGCACGGGAACACAGGGGCGCAACGCGCCCATAGGCCCCAGCTCGTGGTCGGGGCGGAATGAGCCTTCAGGGCTTCTTGCGGGGTCCTGGGTGCAGGTCAGTGAGCAGGGCGTCCCTGGAGGCGGTGGCGGCTTCCTCGGCCGTGCTGATGGCCTGCAGGATGGCGGCGGCGAGGTTGGTGGCGTCCAGGCGTCGTCGGGTGCGTGGGGAGATGTCCAGGCGGGTGAGGGCGCCGAGGGCGTCGGTGACGGCAACGATGCCGCCGTCGTCGGCCCGGCCGGTGAACTCGGCGGCGCTCCACTCGTCCACCCGCGCCTCCGCTCGTGCGGCGGCGGCGATCAGCTCCTCCAGGCGCGCGTTCGCGTCCTGCATGCGTTCACTCCCCCTTCAGCACGTTGCGGATGTAGCCCTCCAGCGGGTCGGCCGCGCTGCCGGCGGCGCCCGGGACGCTCAGGCCCTCGATGACCTCCTCCAGCCGCTCCCCCATCGTGGCGTGGGCGGCGGCGATCGCGTCCAGCACGGCCTGGGCGAGCCGCAGGTGGTCCAGGTCGCGGGAGAGGCGCGGGTCGATGGTCAGGGCGCGCAGGCGTCCGCCGCCGGACACCACGGCGCGTACGGCCCCGCTCGGGTCCGTGCCTTCCAGGCGTTCCTGCTGCAGGTCGCTCATCGCCCCGGACAGCGCGCCGGCCCAGCTCTCGGCCTCGCGCAGCAGCCCGGAGAGGTTGTCGGGCCGCCCATCTGCGAACGATTCCACGTGCCTCATGTCGTGGCCTGCGGCTGCTTGGGCTGCTGGGGCTGTTGCGGCTGGGAGGCCGGGACCCAGTATTCCTTCAGCCGGAAGGGGTCGGCGATCGCGGGCGTGAGGTTGAGGTCGCGCGCCCCCATGTCGGGGTTGCCGCTCTTGTAGAAGGCGCCTCGCAGCTCGTTGAGCTTGAGTTCGAGCTTGTTGAGATCACCTTCGTACGAGTTGTACACGTCGGCGAACTGCTTGACCATGTTCCCCGCCATGCTCATGAACACGCCCACCTGGGTCCACAGCGCGACCTTGCCGACCGGGTGGGCGCTGAGCGAGGCGATGGTGCGCAGCACGGGCGCGGAGGAGGCGTACAGGCTGAACACCGACAGGTCGTACTCCAGCACCTCCTTGAACTGGCTGTGCATGGTGCTGCTCATCTCGCCGGAGATCTTGCCGAGCTGGCTGTAGAGGCCGTTGACGTTGAATCGCACGTACTGCTGCAGGGTTTCGACCGCGCGGCCCTTCCAGTTGGGCGCGATGTCGTCGAAGAACGACCGCCACAGGTCGGAGCGGCTGCCTTCGAGCTGCCCGGCCATGTCCTTCCACTGTTCGCGCCGGTCGTAGAACAGGAACGGGTTGCCCATGTTGAGGGTGGCCGCCACGTCCAGCGCGAGTGCCGCGACGCCGAGGCCGGAGATGACCATGGCGCTCCGGGTGGTCTGGCGCAGGGGGTTGAGCTGCGAGATCAGCCGCCGGTAGAAGCCGGGGTCGGTGCGCGGCTGCGGCGGCGAGACGGTGATGGTGCGCTGCACGGCGCCCCGGGCGTTGGCGACGTGCAACTGCTGGCCGCCGGCAGGAGGCGTGGTCTGACCCGGCACGATCAGTTTCGGCGGTTCGCCGGATGGGGTGGTCATCGCGGGGTTCCTCCTACTTGATGGTGCTGGCCTTCTGGGCGGCGACGTAGTTCGCGGCGGCGGTGGAGATCTTGCCGCTGTCGGTGCGCAGCACCTCGGTGAGAATGCCGGCGCTGTCCCGCCAGGTGTCGGCGATGGTGTTGAGCCGGTTGACGAACATCAGTCCGACGATCGGAATGCCGGCCATCGGGGCCAGGTGCCAGCCTTCGAAGCGGGGCGTCCACTGCTTGACGCTGTCGACGCCGATGGCCGAGTCGCCCATCGTTCCGGCGAACTTGCGCACGTACCAGGCGTCGACCTCGTAGCCGCCCGAGGGGGTGCCGCCTCCGGGGTCGGCGACGGACGGCGGCGGCGCGGACGACGCCTGTACGGTCTGCGCCGACTGCGCGCGCACGGTGGGCGGGAGGCAGACCGGTGGCGGGCACGCGGGAGTGTGCGGGCACGGGCTCACCAGCGGCGGCGGCACCGTGCCGGCCTGGGAGGACGGGTCATCGGTCGACACGGCCTCGTTTTTACCAATTTGGATCAAGGCCGTGGGGTGATTCGGTGCCGCTGAAGCCAATGTTCAGCCGTTCGTCACCATTGCGACATTTACCCGTCCTCGGCACGCCTGCGTGCTCACGGGTAGATCTTCTGGTGCTCCCGGAGCATCGCGACGAACTTCTCGATCCGCGCCGCCCGCGTCGCGGGCCGCTTGGCGTCGCCGACGCGGTAGAGGATCGCGTAACGGTTGGCCCTGTCGAGCGTGGCGAAGAACTCCGCCGCCACGGGGTCGGCGTCGAGCGCCGCCTGAAGGTCATCGGGTACGGTCGCCGTGCTCGACGATTCGTAGGCCGCCTCCCACCGGCCGTCGGCCTTCGCCTTCTCGACCTGCGCGAGACCGGCCGGGCGCATCGCCCCGGCGGCGATGAGCCGTTCGACCTTGCCGCAGTTGACCTTCGACCACCGGCTCCTCGGCTTGCGCGGGGTGAACCGCTGCAGCCAGTGCTCGGCGTCGAACTTCACCTTCTGCCCGTCGATCCAGCCGAAGCAGAGCGCCACGTCCAGCGCCTCGGCGTACGTGACGGACGGAATGCCGGAGTCCTTCTTAGCGATCTTCAGCCAGAGGCCGGGCGAGACGGCGTGCTCGGCGTCGAGCCACTTCTCGAACTCGGCCTGGGAGGCGAAGGCGAGGATGGGGAGATCTTGCTTGTCCGTCACTGCTTGACGCGCTCCTTCGGAACGGGGTCGGTCTCGGCTCGATCGTCGCACCCGGGCGTACGTAAGGCACCTTGAAGTGCGTACTTCCTGGTAGAAAGCCGCTCTCCATACGGTAATCCGCGATTCCTGAAATATCCGGAACTGGGGGCGATTCTTCATGCGTGCCGTTGTCATCCGGGCCTTCGGCGGGGCCGAAGTCCTGCGGATCGCCGACGTCCCGGCGCCGGTCGCCGCGGAAGGGCAGGTCCGCATCCGGGTCGAGGCCGCGACGGTCAACCCGGTCGACCTGGCCACCCGGTCCGGCGCGCTCACCGGAGCGGGCCTGCTGCCGGCGCGCGACGTGATCGGCATCGGCTGGGACGCCGCCGGGACCGTCGACCAGATCGGGCCCGGCGTCACCGGGTTCAAGCCCGGCGACCGCGTCATCGGGCTGTGCGACCGGCTCGACGTGCCCCTCGGCGCCCAGGCCGAACACGTCGTCCTCGACGCCGACGCGGTCGCCGCCGCGCCCGCGGGCCTGTCGCCCGTGGAGGCCGCCACGCTGCCCCTGAACGGCCTGACCGCCGCCCAGGCGCTCGACGGGCTCGGGCTGGGCGACGGGCAGACGCTGCTGGTGACCGGGGCGGCCGGGGCCGTCGGCGGGTTCGCGGTCCAGCTGGCCGTCGCGCGCGGGCTCCGCGTGGTCGCGGTCGCCGGAGGCGCGCCGCCCCCGCTGCGCGGCATCCGGGTCTTCAACCACTGGATCCGCGCCGACGGCGCCCACCTGTCGCGCCTGGCCGCCCTGGCCGAAGCGGGCGCCCTCACCCTCCGCGTCGCCGGCGCCCTCCCCCTCGACCAGGTGGCCGCCGCCCACCACCGCCTCGCCACCACCCCCCTCCGCGGCCGCCTCGTCCTCACCCCGTAGCCGTACGATCACGCGCGGCATGCGACCCGGACGAGGAACCGTACGGCGGGCAATCCAGAGGCCCGTCGACACCCTGCTGGCGTCCGGGCGGGCATCGGGTGCTGGAGGTCGCCTGGGGTGAGCCGGGTCAGGACCGGTTCGAGATGACGGTGGCGCCGGTGCTCAGCGGATCTGGCCGGACCGGCCGGAGCGGGGTCTCACGCCTACGACATAGGCGGATTCGGAGGGGGATTCGGCCCCACAAGCCTTCTCCAGCCTGGTGCGAACAGTGTTCACCACGGACAAGTAACCTACCCCCGGTCGCGGGTAGTGGCTTGGGCGGCACATACTGGAGGGGTGAAGCCAGCTAGCGGCGCGCCCCGCCGCCACCTGCCTACCAGTCCCTTCAAACCCCCGCCTCCCGCTCCACCGGTCGAGCAGCTCAGCCTGAACGACCGGGTCACCCATGACCGTTTCGGCCTGGGTGTCGTCATCGGAGTGGAAGACGAGATCGCCGTCGTCGTCGACTTCGGGTCACGGCAGGAGCGGATCACGACACCTTTCCACAAGCTGTACAAGCTGTAGGACCGCTCAGGCGGTGCGATTGGATGCCGGGACGGCGCGCCGGCTGTTCGGGGCCGCGCGGGTCGCCCGGCTGGGCACCGCCGGTTCCGACGGGTTGCCGCGTGTGGTGCCCGTGACGTTCGCCGTGCTCGGCGAACGGGTCGTGACGGCTGTCGACCACAAGCCGAAGCGCACCGCCGACCTGAGGCGGCTGCGCGACATCCGCGCGAATCCGAACGTCTCGCTGCTCGTCGACCATTACGAGGACGACTGGACGCGCCTGTGGTGGGCGCGTGCCGACGGCAGCGCGCAGATCGCCGACGAGGCCGAGCGTGCCGAGGCGCTCGACGCGCTGGTGGCCAAGTACGACCAGTACGCGGGCCGACGCCCGGAGGGTCCGGTGATCGTCGTGGCCGTGACCCGCTGGTCCGGCTGGCGCTACTGAGAACGGCGGCACGTACTCAGGTACGCGTACTCATGTGCTCGCCTGCCCGGTGGCGAATTCTGGGGGCATGACCAAACCAGTCCAGCCCACCATGACCGCCGCCTACTACGCGCAGAGTGTCATCTCGTTCGCCGTGGCGCTCGGCAGCACGGCGCTCGGCATCGTCTTCCTGCCGATCGACCCCTGGGTGCGGGCGTTCCTGGCGATCGCGGTGCTGTATACGGTGACGTCCGCGTTCGGCCTGGCCAAGGTCATCCGTGACCGGCAGGAGGTCGCCCACATGTCCAGCCGGGTCGACCAGGCGCGCCTGGACAAGCTGCTCACCGAGCACGACCCGTACAAGGTCGACAGTCTTTGACCGTCAGGCCTGGTCGAGCCCGCGTTCGATGGCGTAGCGGACGAGTTCGACGCGGTTGTGGAGTTGCAGCTTGTTCAGGGTGTTCTGTACGTGGTTCTGCACGGTGCGGTGGCTGAGCACGAGGCGTTCGGCGATCTGCTTGTAGGACAGGCCCTTGGCGACCAGGCGCAGCACCTCGGTCTCGCGGTCGGTGAGGCTGGGCCCGTCGGTGGCAGGGCGCTGGGTGGCGAGACGGCGGTATTCGCCCAGCACGAGCCCGGCCAGGCCGGGGGTGAAGACGGGTTCGCCTTCGGCGGTGCGGCGGACGGCGTCGAGGAACTCCTCCCGGCTCGCCGACTTGACCAGGTAGCCGGAGGCTCCGGCCTTGACCGCCTCCAGCACGTCCTCGTGCTCGCCGCTGGCCGACAGGACCAGGACGCGGGGCGGCTGTTCGGTGGCGGCGAGCCCGCGGGCGACCTCGACGCCGGGCAGGTCGGGCAGTTGCAGGTCGAGGATGACCACGTCGGGCCGGATGGCGCCGGCGACGCGCAGCGCCTGGCGGCCCTCGCCGACGGTCGCCACGACCTCGTAGGCGGCGTTCTCCAGGTCGCGGGCGACGGCGTCGCGCCACATCGGGTGGTCGTCCACCACCATCACGCGCAGGGCACTGGTCATCTGGTCACTGTAATCTCGACCTCGGTGCCCTGGCCGGGCACGGAGGCGATGGTGACGGTGCCGCCGAGGCCGGCGATCCGGCCGCGGATCGACTGCGCGACGCCGAGCCTGCCTTCGGCCTCGGCTTCGGCGAGGCGGCCTGAGGGGATGCCGGGGCCCTCGTCGCGCACGGTGATGGTGATCGATCCGGCGTCGTCCTCGGCGAAGACCCAGGCGCGGGCGTCCTCTCCGCAGTGCCGGCGCACGTTGTCGAGCGCCGCGCCGACGGCCGCCTCGACCTCGCGGGCGCGGGCGGCGGGCAGTGGCAGCGGGGTGGCCGGGGCCGAGACGGTCACGGTGGGCGTGGTGAAGCGGCGTAAGCGGGCGCCCACGTCGACCAGGCCGGTGTCGTCCTCGGCCGTGGCGGGGCCGCTGCGGATCAGCTCGCGCACGGCGGCCTCCTGCTCGCCGGCGAGCCGGCCGAGCTCGGCGGCCTCTCCGCCGATCTCCAGGCCGCGCCGCTGCACCAGCGCCAGCACCTGCAGCACCGAGTCGTGGATGCCGCGCGCGATCCGTTCGCGCTCGCGCACGGCGGCCTCCCGCTCGACGGCCCGTTGCAGCCGCTCCTCCGCCTGCTTGGTGAGCCTGGCCACGTGGCCGACGACGGTGCCGGCCAGGATGAGCAGCACCGCGCCGTTGACCGGGACGGAGAGGTCGAAACCGTGCGGTCCGCGCAGCCACAGGTCGGCGAGCGACAGCACGATCGCCGCGACGGCGCCCGCGCGCCGCCCGCCGTGGACCGCCCAGGCGAGCACCGGGCCGCCGACCCAGGTTGCCGTGACGGGCATCACCCCCGGCCCGGCGTAGGCCCCCTGGACGTACGGCGAGGCGGCCATGCAGCCGAGCGTGACGAGGACGTCGATCACCAGGAGGGCACGGCTGCGCGAGGTCGTGTAGGCGATGGTGGTGGCCACGGTCCACCCGGCCATCACGCCGAGGACGAGCCACCCGGCGACGGGCCGCGCGTAGCCGCCGGCACTGGCCAGCAGCAGCGCGGCGTAGCCCAGGGAGGCGAAGCGATAGACCGCGATGGCCCGCCAGAACGACCCCTCGATGCCCATGTGGCCCGACTATAGGCGGGTCAGCTCAGCACCAGCATGACGTGGCCGTCGGGGTCGGTGCCGGTCCGCCGGAAGCCGCACCGCTCCAGCAGCCGGACGGACCCGGCGTTGCCCTCGTGCGGGTCGGCGTGCAGCGGCCGCTCCCGCTCCAGCTCAAGGAAGCGGGTCAGGGCCAGCGTGCCGACGCCCCTGCCCCAGAACTCGCGGCCGAGCCAGTAGCCGATGAACCGCCGCTCGCCGTGCCACCAGGCCACCACGTTGCCCGCGAGCGCGCCGTCGACGGTCACCGCCTGGACGAGGCAGCCGGGGTCGCCGAGGACGTTGGCCTTCCAGTGGGCCATGAAGGCCTCGCGCTCCCGGGGCCGCCAGCGGGCCCGGGAGGCCGCCTCCGGGTCGCACTCCTGCTCGTGGAAGGTGTCGAGGTCGGCCTCGGTGACATCTCGCAAACGCACGTCCATGCGCCCGAGTGTGCCGCCCGGCACCGACAGAACTACTCCTGCAGCACGGACAGCACGTTGCCCGCCGGGTCGGTGAACCAGGCGATGAGCGGGCCGCCGCCCCGGAAGATCCCGCGCTCGTCGGTCTTCATGTGCGGGTAGCGCTCGAAGCGCACCCCTCGGCGGGCCAGCTCGTCCACCGCCTGCTCGATGTCGTCGACCGGGAAGTTGAGGATCGTGTACGTGGCCGGCACGTGATCCTCCTTCGGGTAGACCAGGATGTCGCGGTCGCCCGCGATGTGCAGGGTGAGCATGCCGTGCTCCTCCGACACCCTGATGCCGAGCGTCCGGCCGTAGAACTCCTTGGCCGTGGCGATGTCGTCGACGGAGAAGCCGCTGAAAGCCTTGGTCGTGCCGAACATCACATCGCCGCCCTGTGCTCGTCGCTGAGCTGGATGATCTGGACGTAGTTGCCGTCCGGGTCGATGGCCGTGGCGAACAGGCTGCCGTCGCGGTCCTCCAGCTCGGCCAGCCAGGCGGCGCCGGTGCTCTCCACCCGCTTCGCCACGGCGCGGGCGTCGTCGACGTCGAAGTTGAGGATCATCCTGCCGGGCTCGGGGTTCTTGTCCGAGATGTCCGTCCGGTGGTCGATGATCAGGTGAAAACTCCCGTACGTGAGCACCCGGTAGCCGTCGACGTCGGCGGTCTCGGTGGCGTCGAGGACCGTCTCGTACCAGGTGGCGAGCCTGCGCGGATCGGCGCTGGCCAGGAGCATGCCGTCAAGTGCGGGCCGCTTCATGGTCTCTCTCCTTGCGGGTCGATGTCGCTGTCACCCATGAAGACCAGGCTGCCCGCCGAAACTCATCGGAGCCCGGCGGCGCGCCGCCGGGCTCCGACCCGGGTCAGATCGTCCTGAGCGTCAGCCCGTACGTGCTGAGGATCTCGTTGACCGGCTGGTGGTACGTGGTCCCGCCGGTGCTGCAGTTGCCGGAGCCGCCCGAGGTGACGCCCTGGGCCTGGCCGTTCGAGATGAACGGACCGCCGGAGTCACCCGGCTGGGCGCACGCGCTGGTGCGGGTCAGGCCGCTGACCGTGCCCTGCGGGTAGGTGACGCTGGCGTTGTGCTGCTGGATGGTGCCGCAGCGCCAGCCGGTGGTGGAGCCGGAGCGGCAGATGGACGAGCCCACAGGCGCCTGCGTGGAGCCGCGGACGGCGACGAGCGAGCCGCCGGCGCCGCGGACGTACGGGGTGGCGTTGTGGCCGGGCGTGGCGACCCAGGCGTAGTCGTTGCCCGGGAAGGAGGAGCCCTGGAAGGTGCCCGACGGGCTGCTGGTCCGGGCGCCGGTGCGGCCGCAGTGGCCCGCGGTGACGAAGCCGGGGGTGGAGCCGCGGGTGACGGAGAAGCCGATGCTGCACCGGCTGGAGCCGATGTAGTAGGGGTCGCCGCCGACGATGTCCTGGTAGAGCTGCGGGCTCTCGGTGCTGACGGTGAGCTGGACCGCGCTGCGGTCGACGCCCGCGGCCGCGGCCAGGGCCTCGGCGGCCTGCTGCTGTCCGGCGACGATGACGACGCTGTTGGTCGTCACGTCGACGTACCAGAGGGAGGCGCCGGAGCGGGCCTTGCGGGGGGCCTGGTCGATCTTCGCCTTGACGCCGTCGAGCTGGGCCAGCGTGCGGGTCACCACGACGGGTTCGGCGCCCTTGGCCTCGATGGCCGGCTTCTCGGCCGCGTCGGTGGTGGCGACCATGAGCTTGGACGCGTCGGCGTTCAGCCAGGCGCCGCCGTACGAGTCGCCTAACGAGGCGGTCAGCGTGGCTTCGACCGCGGCGGCTCGCTGTTCGTTGGCGAGGCGGGTGACGACCTGCTGCTCGGTGAGGCCGAGGTCGCGCTCGAGTGCGTCGATGACGGCCGGCGGGGTGTCCGCTGGTGCCGCTTGGGGGACCGGTTCGGCGGCCAGCGCGGGGGTGAATGGAGTGGCCAGGCAGGCGGCCAGGAGGGCGGTTCCTGCCAGCGCACAGCGTTTACCGAACATGTGCACTCCTTGATGGGGGTGCTGTCAAGTTACCGCTGCGTATGTCGGCCGCCACGTACCAAACGACCCGTATTACGGAGTTATGGGGCCCCTTGCGGTCACAGACCGGAATCTTCCATGCTCGGGAATATATCCACTTGCCGAGCGGCTAGTAAACGGGCGTATACTCCAATGCGGACTTAAGAGGGGAAGTGGTGTCTTGGTAGCCCGGACACAGACCGCGACCCCCGCGGGACGGCACTACACCCACCGCGAGATTCTCGAGGTCATGTCGGGGCTCATGCTCGCCATGCTCACCTCGATGATCTCGACCTCCGTGGTGGGCACCGCGCTGCCGACGATCGTGGGGGAACTCGGCGGACAGGACCAGTACTCGTGGGTGGCGTCGGCGACCATGCTGACGATGACGGTGTCGACGCCGTTGTGGGGCAAGCTGTCGGACCTGTTCGGCCGTAAGCTGCTCTTCCAGACCGCCCTCGGGCTGTTCGTCGCGGCGTCGCTCGTCGCCGGCCTGTCACAGGACATGGGCCAGCTCATCGCCGCCCGCGCCGTGCAGGGACTGGGCGTCGGCGGCCTGTCCGCCCTGTCGCAGGTCATCCTGGGCGACATCGTCTCGCCGCGCGAGCGCGGCCGCTACTCCGGCTACATGGGCGCCGTCTTCGGCATCTCCACCGTCGCCGGGCCGCTGCTCGGCGGGTTCATCGTCGACGCCGACTGGCTCGGCTGGCGCTGGTGCTTCTACGTGGTCGTGCCGTTCGCGCTGGTGTCCTTCTTCGTGATCCAGAAGGTGCTCAAGCTGCCGTCGGTCAAGCGTGACACCACGATCGACATCTGGGGCGCCACCACCATCACGGCCAGCGCGAGCGCGCTGATGCTGCTGCTGACCTTCGGCGGCAACCAGTTCGCGTGGAACTCGCCCTGGACCTACTTCCTCGGCGCGCTCAGCCTGCTCATGCTGGCCCTGGCCGTGGTCGCCGAGCGCACCCACGGCAACCCGATCCTGCCGCCCCGCCTCTTCCGCAACCGCACGTTCGTGCTGACCAGCCTCGCCTCGCTGTTCGTCGGCATGGCGATGTTCGGCGCGATGATCTACCTGCCGCAGTACCTGCAGATCGTCAAGGGCATGTCGCCGACCGCGTCCGGGCTCATGACGCTGCCGATGGTGTTCGCGCTGTTCGTGTCCGGCGTGGTCTCCGGCAAGATCGTCACCCGGACCGGCAGGTGGAAGCTCTTCCCCGTCGCCGGCCTGCTCATCGTGGCCGTCGGGCTGTTCCTGCTGTCGCGTTTGCACGTCGACTCCGGCGAATGGCTCATCGGCTTCGACGTGGCCGTGCTGGGCCTCGGGCTCGGGCTGTCCATGCAGATGCTGATCCTGGCCGCGCAGAACGGCTCCGAGCTGCGCGACATGGCCGCGACCACGTCCGGCGTGTCGTTCTTCCGCTCGCTCGGCGGCGCCGTCGGCGTGGCCGCGTTCGGCGCCATCCTCACCAACCGCCTCAACAGCGAGATGGCCGACATGCTGCGCGCCGCGGGCATGAAGCCCAGCGCAGACACCGCCTCGCTCGGCAGCCCCGACCAGATCCAGCACCTGCCCGAGCCGATCAAGAACATCATCCTGGAGGCGTTCACGCGCGGCCTGGAGACCGTGTTCATCGTCGGCGTGCCCATCGCGCTGCTCGGCTTCGTCGCCACGCTCCTGCTCAAGGAGTTGCCGCTGCGCGGCTCCGCGGCCCCGCCCGAGCCCGCCGCCCCGCCGCTCGGCAAGGACGACCTGGTCCTGGCCGGGCTGCTGCTGGAGCTCGTCGCCCAGCGGGTGGAGCGTACCAACGGGCGGCCGTCCGCCCTGCTCACCGCGGTCGCCCGGATGGCCCCGCCCGACGACCGGTCCGAGCCGGAACGCGCCAGGTCGGTGGCGCAGAACGTGCTGCGCCCCACCTCGCGCGCGCTGCTCGCGCAGGCCGCGCCGCCGCGCAAAGACCTCGTCACTGGAGGGATCCCGCAATGATTCGCAAGTTCATCGGCGCCGTCACGGCCGTCCTGGCGGCCCTGGCCGGCCTCTGGCTGATGCTCGCCCCGTTCGCCCTGGGCACCCAGCCGGCGAACGCCGACTGGACCGATCCGACCACCGCCGAGTTCTTCACCGGCCTCGGCGTGGCCGTCATCGGGCTCGCCGGCGCCGCCGCCTTCGCCGCCGCCATCCACGAGGACCTCGTCGCACGCGGCCTCGTGACCGTACGCGAGCGCAAGGCCGAGCCGGAGCCCGAGCCCGCCCCGGCGGCGCCGCAGACCTCATCCGCGGAGCTCGCCGCCCTCCTCGCGCCGCTCGTCGAGGCGCTGCGCGAGGACCTGAACCACACCGCCCGCCCGAACCGCCAGAACGGCTCGGTCACCCTGGTCACCGCCGAGGAGAACCGATGAAGGCCAAACTGGGCGTCTCCGCCCTCGTCCTGCTGTTCCTGACCGGCCTCTGGCTGGTGGCCGCGCCGTTCGCGATCGGCTACCAGCCCGCCGGCGCCGCCTACACCGACGCCACCGTCAACGACCTGTGGATCGGCGGCGGGCTCGCCGGCGTCTCGTTCCTCGCCCTGGTCGTGTACGCGGCCGACGCCCTGCGCGAGCTCACCCGGGGGCGGCACGTCGGCTCGCCGACCGGCGACCGTACACCCTGACCTGGCACGACGTCGCATATGGTGGCCAGATGAAGCGTGCTGCCGCCATGACGTTCGTGATGCTCGCGTCCGTCGCGTGCGGCGGGCAGGCGCCGGTCGCGTCCTCCGCGCCCAGCCCGCCGGCCGCACCCACGACGCGGACGCCCGCCACCCCGGCCCCGACGCCGACCGCCACCGAGCCGCCCGAGTTCAAGGCCGAGGTCAGCACCATCAGCCGTGACCGCCTGCGGCACTCATGGCGCTCCGGCTGCCCGGTCCACTACCGCGACCTGCGGCTGATCACGATGTCCTACTGGGGCTTCGACGACAAACCGCACACCGGCGAGCTCGTCGTCAGGAAGACCGTCACCGACGACGTCGTCACCGTCTTCCGCAAGCTGTACGACTGGCGGTGGCCGATCCGGCGGATGGAGCTCGTCGACGTCTACCGGGGCGACGACTACGACTCCATCGACGCCGACAACACCTCGGCCTTCAACTGCCGCCGCGCCACCGGGTCCGGGAGCTGGTCCAACCACGCCTACGGCGAGGCCATCGACCTCAACCCGCGCGAGAACCCGTACGTCACCGCCGGCGGCGACACCGCCCACCCGAACGCCGAGAAGTACACCGAACGCCCGATGAAGGGCAAAGGCGTCATCAACCCCGGCGACAAGGTCGTACGGGCCTTCGCGGCCGTCGGCTGGGAGTGGGGCGGCGACTGGTCCGGCACCAAGGACTACCAGCACTTCAGCAAGGGCGGCGGCTGAGCCCGGACCCGGCGCCCGTCACGCACGGTGCGCCCAGGGTTACCGCAGGTCAGAAGGTACGTAGGATGATGACCACCACGTCATCTCAAGCGAAGGCTGCGACAATTTCGACATGGCGGACAAGGACGGCGACGGCTGGACCGAATGCGGACGAGGCCACCGGCACTGGGGGCTCCACGGCGCCTCCGGGCTCCTGGCCGTGCACCATGACGACCTCGGCACCCCGCACGTGCTGATGCAGAAGCGGTCCTGGTGGAGCCACCACGGCGGCACCTGGGGCCTGCCCGGCGGAGCCCGCGACAGCCACGAGGACGCCGTGGCGTCCGCGCTGCGCGAGGCCCACGAGGAAGCCGCGCTCGCCGCTGACGGGCTGCGCGTCCAGGGCGTCTACCTCGACGACCACGGCGGCTGGCAGTTCGAGACCGTGATCGCCGAGTCGGCCGAGCGGCTGGCCGCCGTGTGCGCCAACGGCGAGAGCGACGAGCTGCGCTGGGTGCCGCTGCCCGAGGTGCCGGGGCGCAAGCTGCATCCCGGGTTCGCCGAGACGTGGGACGACATCCAGGGCGCGATCAGCCCCGAGACCGTCGTGCTCGACGTGGCCAACATCGTCGGCGCCCGCCACGAGCACGGCTGGTGGAACGACCGACTCGGTGCCGCCACCCGGCTGCTGCACGACGTGGCGGGGCTGCGGCTGGACCATCCGGTGCTGGCGCAGTGGTTCCCGCGCATGGTGGCGGTCGTCGAGGGCGCCGCCAGGGGCGTGCCCGACATGCCCGGCATCCAGGTGGTCGCCGCCACCGGCAACGGCGACGACGCCATCGTGGACGTGGTGGCCCGGGCCAAACGGTGGGAGCGGATGCTCGTCGTCACCGCCGACCGGGCCCTGAAGGACCGCGTCACCGAGCTCGGCGCCGAGACCACCGGACCGCGCTGGCTGCTCTCACAGCTGGGCCGGTAGGACCCCGTCGAAGACCGCCTTGAGCCCGGTCACGTCGAGCACGCGGCGCAGCACCCCGTGCACGCCCGTCAGGCGCAGCCCGCCGCCGTGCGCGCCCACCGCCCGCTGCAGCTCCACCAGCACCCACAGGCCGCTCGAATCGCAGAACTCCAGCCCGAGCGCGTCCACCACCAGATCGAACCGGCCCTCGGCGGGCAGGTCGGCCAGCCGCTCCTTGAACCGGGGGGCCGTCAGCTTGTCGAGGTCGCCGGCCAGGCGCACGACGATGACGCCCTCGCCGCGCTCCACCTCGACGCTGAGATCCGCCACCTCCTGAACGTACACCGGCGCCACCGCAGCCGCTATCGTGGTGTGCGCACTGGAGGGTTCGCATAGTGGACGAGTGCAGCCGCCTTGAAAGCGGCCAGGTCAGCGATGGCCTCGTGGGTTCGAATCCCACACCCTCCGCTTACTCGTGGCTGCCCGCGAAGCCGTCGCCCACGCTGGCCGCGACCTGCAGAAACGCCTCCCGCGTGTCCTCCTGCAGCCGGTCCAGGTCGATTTCGGCGCCCTCCTCCAGATGCGGGTCGTAGGGCACCTGGATCACGGCACGGCAGCGGGCGGCGAAGTGGGCCTCCAGCTTCTTGATGTCGACCGCCGACTTCGAACGCGGCCTCACGCTGCACAGCACCACCGTCGCCTCGCGCACCAGGCCGCCGTAGTGGTGGGCCTCCAGCCAGTCGAGCGTCGCCGAGGCCGCCCGCGCGCCGTCGACCGAGGGCGAGCTGACCAGCACGATCTGGTCGGCCAGGCCCAGCACGCCGCCCATGGCCGAGTGCAGCAGGCCGGTGCCGCAGTCGGTGATGCAGATCGAGTAGAAGTTCTCCAGCACCTGCGAGACGGCCTGATAGTCGGCGCCGCTGAACGCCTCCGACACCGACGGGTCACGGTCGGACGCCAGCACCTCCAGCCGCGACGGCGCCTGCGACGTGAACGCCCTGATGTCGACGTAACGCTTGACCTGCTCGCGCTCGTTGAGCAGGTCGCGCACGGTCGCGGACGTCTCCAGCTCCAGCTTGTCCGACAGGGTGCCGCGGTCGGGGTTGGCGTCGATGGCGATCACCCGGTCGCCGCGCATCTGCGCCAGCGTCGCGCCCAGGCCGACCGTGGTCGTGGTCTTGCCGACGCCGCCCTTCAGGCTCAGCACCGCCACCCGGTGGTGACCTGCGGCCACGGGGGTGCGGGCCCTGGCCATCAGCGCGCGGCGGCGCCTGACCTCCGGGGGCTCGCCCGGCTTGATCCAGCCGCCTGACGCCTTGTAGATCAGGCGGCGCCAGCCCTTGGACGGGGCGTTGCGGCGGCCGCGCAGCAGGGTCTCGGGATCGAGGCTGTCGGCCGTGGGCCTGCCGGTGACGGGCGGCTTCGGCGGCGCGTTGAAGACCGGCGCGGGGGCCGGGCGGCGGCGCGGCTCCGGGCGCTGGAACTCGGGGGCCTGCCGGTGCCGCGGCTCCACGGCCTCCTGCGCACGCTCCTGGCGTTCCTGACGCTCTGGACGCTCTGGGCGCTCCTGGCCGCCGAACGGGCGGTCGGCGGCCTCGGAGGGCCACTCGGGCCGCGCGTGCTCGCCCGAGCCCCACCGCAGCCGGATCGGCTCCGACGCCCGCTCCTGCTCCGCGGCCCCCCAGCCGACGCGATCGGGCAGCTCACGCTCCCCAGCGCCCGAATCACCCCGCCCGGGCTCCTCGGGCTGCTGATGCTCGCCGGAGCCCCAACCGAGCCTCTCGGCCTGGTCCTGCTTCTCGGACGCCCAGCCGCCCCGCTGGGGCCGGTCGTGCTCGCCGGAGCCCCAGCCGGGGCTGTCGGCCGGATCCGGGCGGTCGGGTTCGGTCCGGTCGGGGGTCCAGACCGGGCGGTCATGGGTCTCGGGGTCCGGCTCGCCCGCGTCGTCGGACGGCGGGGTGTCGGCGACGGCCGGCTGGGGCGCGGTGTCCTCGCGGGACGCGGGCCGCCAGGCCGGGGGCGCCGGCCAGGGCAGGTTCTCCTCCGTCTGCTCCTCGGCCCGCTCCGGCGCCGGCTCCTCGGGCCGGGGCAGCGGCCGCAGCGGCGCCATGAACGCCTCGTCGGCGGACACCGTACGGGCGGCAGCGGGCTCGGCCTGGTCCGGCCACTCCCCCGCCTCACTCCCGGCCGAGGGCGCAGGCGGCGGCTCCTCAGCCGCGGCGGCCCCGTACACAGAGTCGACCGCGGCCCGGAACAGCGGCGGGGGCGGCGTGTCGTGCTGCGGCACCGCGAGCCACGGGTCCTGCGGGTACGGCGACACGACGGCGGTGTCGTCGGCGGACGCCGACGACGCGCTGACCTTGACCGGAGCGTCTTCCGTCTCCTTGATGGCGTCGAGCCAGGCCAGCTGTTCCTCAAGGGATTCTTCCCGATCGTGCCTTGCCACCGTGTTCCCCCCTGTGGGTCTAAAGGGGCAGCAAATACTTCGCAGGTTAACGTCAAGAGTGGAGGGTAACGCCGCCAACCCACAACTTCTCTGCCCCGTTACCGTGGATCGCATGCGAGCCATCGAGATCACCCGCAGCGGCGGGCCAGAGGTGCTGGAATGGCGTGAGGTGCCGGATCCGCGGCCGGGGCGCGGCGACGTGCTCGTCGAGGTGACGGCCTCCGCGGTCAACCGGGCGGACGTGCACCAGCGCATGGGCCGCTACGATCCGCCGCCCGGCGCGCCGGCCTACCCGGGGCTGGAGGTGTCCGGCGTGGTGGCCGAGGTCGGCGCGGACGTGGAGCAGTTCAAGGCCGGCGACGAGGTGTGCGCGCTGCTGGCCGGGGGCGGCTACGCCGAGCGCGTGAGCGTGCCGTGGCAGCAGGTCATGCCGGTGCCGCAGGGCGTGCGGCTGGTGGAGGCCGCCGGGCTGCCGGAGGTGGCGTGCACGGTGTGGTCGAACGTGTTCATGACGGCGCGGCTGCGGCGCGGCGAGACGCTGCTGGTGCACGGCGGGGCGAGTGGGATCGGCACGTTCGCGGTGCAGCTCGCCAAGGCGCTGGGCGCGCGGGTGGCGGCGACGGTGGGGTCGGCGGCCAAGGCCGAGCGGGTCAGGGAGCTGGGCGCCGACGAGGTGGTCAACTACCGCGAGGAGGACTTCGCGGACAAGGTCGAGGCGGATGTGATTCTCGACATCATGGGCGCCAAGTACCTGTCCGGAAATATCCGGGCACTGCGTACGGGCGGGCGGCTCGTCGTCATCGGCCTCCAGGGCGGCCGCAAGGCCGAGCTCGACCTGGGCGCGCTGCTGGCGAAGCGCGCCTCGGTCCACGGCACCACGCTGCGTTCCCGGCCCGTCGACGAGAAGGGCGCCATCGTCCGCAGCGTCGTCGACAACGTATGGCCGCTGGTCAGCGCCGGGGCCGTGCGCCCTGTCGTGTACGCCGAGCTGCCGATGTCCGACGCCGCCGAGGCGCATCGAATGGTCGATTCCGGGGAGCACGTCGGGAAGATCCTGCTAGTACGGTGAGACGTATGAATGCTGAGGACAACAACACCCCCCACATCGTGGTGGTGGGCCCCGACTTCCAAGGTCAGGGCGATAACGGCGAGGAAGAGCGGTCGGTCACCAACCTGGTCGAGCAGCCCGCCAAGGTGATGCGCATCGGCAGCATGATCAGGCAGCTCCTGGAGGAGGTGCGCGCGGCCCCTCTCGACGAGGCCAGCCGCAAGCGGCTGAAGGAGATCCACGAGTCCTCCATCAAGGAGCTCGAGGACGGCCTGGCGCCGGAGCTGGTCGAGGAGCTGGAGCGGCTGTCGCTGCCCTTCACCGAAGACAACGGCGCGGTTCCCAGCGACGCCGAGCTGCGCATCGCGCACGCCCAGCTCGTGGGGTGGCTCGAAGGGCTCTTCCACGGCATCCAGACGACGCTGTTCGCGCAGCAGATGGCCGCCAGGGCTCAGCTGGAGCAGATGCGCAGGGCGCTGCCCGGCGTGCCGCAGGGTGAGGACCAGCCGCGGCCGCACGGCTCCGGCCCCTACCTGTAAAGCTCCTCCAGCACCCGCGCGACGCCGTCGTCGTCGTTGGCCTCGGTCACATGGTCGACCGCCGCCAGCACGCCGGGGTGCGCGTTGGCGACCGCGTAGGACGTGCCTGCCCAGCTCAGCATGGGCAGGTCGTTCGGCATGTCGCCGAACGCCACGACCTCCGACGCCTTGATCTCGTGCCGCTCGGCGAGCGTGGCCAGCGCCGTGGCCTTGGTGACGCCGTGGGCGCTCATCTCGATGAGGCTCCGGCCGCTGGAGTGGGTGGCGGTCACCAGATGGCCCACGAGGCCCTGGACGGTCGCGTGGAGGGTGTCGGGGTCCATCTCGGGGTGCAGAGCCAGCAGCTTGGCGCAGGGGCGCCCGGTGAGCGTCTCGCAGCCGGCGTCGAGCCCCTGGACGGCCTTGCGGTCCCAGCTCCCGAGCGGGAAATCTGACTCGTGCGCAAAACCGCCTTCATACTCGACCGAAAAGGCGAGTTCGGGCACGTTCGCTCGAAGCTGAGCGACGACTTCCTCCAGCACCTCCGCGTCGATGAGGTGAGATTCAACTATCCGTTCGGTATGCAGATCGTAGATCAGCGCGCCGTTGGCGCAGATGGCCAGGCCACGGTGGCGCAACGCGCCCGCCACGCCGCCCATCCAGCGGGGCGGCCGCCCGGTCACGAACACGAGCATGGCTCCGGCATCCTCCACCTTGGCGAACGCGGCAGCCGTGCGGGGAGACACGGTTCCGTCGGTACGCAGGGCAGTGCCGTCCAGGTCGGTGGCCACTAGACGCGGCGCGGGAAGGCTGTACATAACAGGTTCCAGTTTGCCCGGTGATGCGACCGGCCAGAAATCTTCCTACCGACGGGAACACCAACGCGCCAGAATGGTGTTAGATGTGGAGGCGTTGTATTAGCTGATCCCGTAGTGAAAACCAGCATGACATTGTCTGAGCCACCCCGGGTGCTTGCTGTACGACACACCGGGACCCACGAGGTGTGGGTCCCATAGATTCACATCCTGAGGGAGAGCTTTTATGGCTCAGGGAACCGTCAAGTGGTTCAACGCTGAGAAGGGCTTCGGCTTCATCGCCCCGGACGGCGGTGCGCCGGACGTGTTCGTGCACTTCTCCGAGATCGTCGGCAACGGCTACCGCAGCCTTGAAGACGGCCAGCGGGTCGAGTTCGAGATCACGCAGGGACAGAAGGGGCCGCAGGCCTCCCAGGTCCGTGCCATCTGACCTGTAGCAGCGAGACAGGCCGGGGTTCGCTTCCAGCGGGCCTCGGCCTTTCGCATTCCGGACTGAGCCCCGGCCGATCCCGTGCCGATCCCGGGCTGATCACGGATGTGACTCGATTCACATCCCCGCCGAACCACGCGGCCTTTCGCGACATCAAGCCATATATGAGGCATGCGTGGTTATCGCACCCCGCGACGCTCGTCGCGGCACTCGTTCTGCTTCTCAACGACCACCTGCTCAAACACGCCTGGTCAAGCCCTGTCACGGGCAAGCTCAGCGACGTGGCCGGGCTGGTGGTCGCGCCGCCTCTGGTGGCCCTCCTGCTGTGCCGCCGCGCCGATCTGGCGGCCACACTCCTGACCGGTGTGCTCTTCACGCTCGTGAAAACGACGGAGACGGGCGCTGAGGCCGCCTCCCATATCTGGACAACCGTGGCGGGCCCGTCGCGCGTCCTGGCCGATCCCACGGATCTTCTGGCCCTGCCGGCGCTCGGCCTGGCGTGGTGGATCCGGCGGCGCAGCCTCACGGGCGTCCCACGGCGCTGGCTCGTGATCACCACCATGCCGCTGGCCGTGCTCGCCGTCACCGCCACCTCGGCGGCGCCCGGTCCCCCGGCCGCCCACGTCGTCGTGGTGCGCGACGACTCCATCGTGGTCGCGGGCGAGTCCATGGGCCCGCTGGCGTCCTCCGACGGCGGGCGCACGTGGACGGACTGGGAGAGCGAGAGGGCGTCGGCCGCTCTGGAAGGCGACGAGCCGCCGATCGGCCCCGCATGGGACGGGCAGGAGCTCGGCCCCGGCCAGCGCGCCGCCTGCCTGCGCGAGCACTGCTACCAGATCGTCGAGGGCGCGATGAAGGTCATGCGCTCCGGCGACGGCGGCGCGACGTGGAACCCCGGCTGGGAGGTGTCGCCGGGGCGCGTCAAGATGCTGGAACGCGCCCTCTCCGACGGCGCTCCCATCGTGTCCAGGTCGCTGGCCGTCCAGGAACACGGCGACGGGCACGTGGTCGTCGTGGCCAACGGCCGCGACGGCGTGGCCGTGAAGGACGCCGACGGGGCCTGGCGGCGGCTCGGCCTCACGCCCCAGGGCGAGCTGTCGGACGCCGCGGCGATCCCGCTGAGCCGGCCCGCCGACGTCTCCGGCGAGATGCGGGTCGCCGCGCTGGCCGCCGTCCTGGCGGCCCTGGCCGGGCTGGCCATTCAGGTGGTACGGCCGCTGCGGCGCACCCGCCCCCTGGCCGCCGTCATCCTCGGCGGCGCCGGCGTGGTGCTGCTGGGGCCGTGGCCGTACGACGAGTGGTCCGAGATGGAGCGGCACGTGCTCATCAGCAACAACCCGGCGCCGGTGATGACCTCGGTACTCGGCGGCGCGTTGCTGCTCACTGCCGTGATCGTGGCCGCCTCGCTGATCACCGACGCGCACCTCGGCCGGCGCGGCCTGTCGCGGGCGGTCGCGGTGGGCGTTGCGGTCGGGCTGGGCGTGGCGGCGCCGTTCAGGGCGTGGAGCGTGGGCCTGGTGGACGACTACGGCCTCGCCCTGGCGACCGCCGCCCTGCTCGGCGTCGGCGCCGCCGCCGCCGGGCTCGTCACGCTGCGCAGACGCGCCCTGCTGGAGGCACGCGAGCCGCGGCCGGACGCGTACACGCTCCCAGGACGCGGCTGACGGCCCGCGCGGGCCGTCAGCCGGTCGATGGGCTACTTGGCGGGCTCCAGCACGTCCAGGCCCACGTACGGGCGCAGCGCGGCGGGCACCACGACCGAGCCGTCGGCCTGCTGGTGGTTCTCCAGGATGGCGACGATCCAGCGGGTCGTGGCCAGCGTGCCGTTGAGCGTGGCCAGATGCTGCGGCTTGCCGTCCTTGTCCCGGTAGCGGACGGCGAGCCGGCGCGCCTGGAACTCGGTGCAGTTGGAGGTCGAGGTCAGCTCGCGGTAGCGGCCCTGCGTGGGGATCCACGCCTCGCAGTCGAACTTGCGCGCCGCCGACATGCCGAGGTCGCCGGCCGCCGTGTCGATGATCCGATACGGGACCTCGATCTTGGCGAGCATCTCCTTCTCGTACTCAAGCAGCCGCTGGTGCTCGGCGGCGGCGTCCTCGGGACGCACGTAGGAGAACATCTCGACCTTGTCGAACTGGTGGACGCGGATGATGCCCCGGGTGTCCTTGCCGTAGGAGCCCGCCTCGCGGCGGAAGCACGACGACCAGCCCGCGTAGCGCAGCGGCAGCTCGTCACCGCCGATGATCTCGTGCGCGTGGTAGCCCGCCAGCGACACCTCCGACGTGCCGACCAGGTAGAGGTCGTCGTCAGGCAGACGGTAGATCTCCTTGTCGTGGGCCACGTGGAACCCGGTGCCCTGCATCGTCTCCGGCTTGACCAGCACCGGCGTGATCATCGGCGTGAACCCGCGCTCGATCGCGTGCTGCATCGCCATGTTGAGCAGGCCGAGCTGCAGCCTGGCGCCCACGCCCTTGAGGAAGAAGAACCGCGAGCCGGACACCTTGGCGCCGCGCTCCATGTCGATGGCGTCGAGCCGCTCGCCCAGCTCCAGATGGTCCTTCGGCTCGAAGTCGAACACCCGGGGCTCGCCGTGCGTCTCCAGCACGACGTAGTCGTCCTCGCCGCCGGGCGGGGCGGCCTCCTCGACGATGTTGGGCACCGTCTGCAGGACCTCGTCGAGCTCGCCGGCCAGCTTTTCGGCCTCGGCCTCGGCGGACTTGACCTGCGAGGCGAGCTCCTTGGCCCGCTGGAGCAGCGCGGCCTTCTCCTCGCCCTGCGCCTTGGAGACCGACTTGCCCATGCTCTTCTGCTCGGCGCGCATGGCCTCGAACGAGGTCAGCGCGGATCGGCGGCGCTCATCGAGCGCGAGCAGCGTGTCGACGACGGAGTCGTCCTCACCGCGGGCACGCTGCGACGCCCGTAGCCGGTCGGGATCCTCACGAAGGGTACGCAGGTCAATCACAAGGAAAGGCTACCGGCGCGGGCCCCTCACCCGCTCCCGGATTAGACCTCGCCGGCGCGGACGCGGGCCAGCCAGCCCGCCGCCTCGGCGAACTCCGCGTCGGCGGTGCCCCGCTTGATCTGCGGCGCCACCCCGTCCGCGCGCGGATAACTGCCCAGGAAGCGCACCTCGCCGCAGATGCGGTGCAGCCCGGAGATCGCCTCCCCCACCCGCGCGTCGGCCACGTGACCCTCGAAGTCGAAGTGGAAGAAGTAGCGGCCGATGCCGTTGCCGGTGGGCCGCGACTCGATCCGGCTCAGGTTGACGCCGCGCACCGAGAACTCGGTCAGCATCTCCAGCAGCGCGCCCGGATGGTCGTCGGCCAGGAAAGCCACCAGCGTCGTGCGGTCGGAGCCGGTCGGCTCGGGCAGCGGGCCCGGCCTGCTCACCCTGACGAACCTGGTCACGGTGTCGGACCGGTCGCCGATGTCGCCCACCAGCTCGACCAGGCCGTAGTGCTCGCCCGCGATGCGCGCCGCGATGGCCGCGTCGTACGGCGAGCCCGGCAGCGACACCTCCTGGGCCGCCGCGGCGGTCGACGGCGCGGACACCACGACCGCGTCGGGCAGCTCGCGCGACACGAACGCCCGGCACTGCGTGATCGCCGCCGGATGCGTGTAGACGCGCTTGATGTGCACCAGCTCGGTGTCGGGCCTGGCCAGCAGCGAGAACCGCACCGGCAGCAGCAGCTCGGCGGTGATCAGCAACGGCTCGCCCCAGGCGAACTCGTCGAGCGTCGTCGTGATGCCGCCCTCAAGGGAGTTCTCCAGCGGCACCACGGCCCCGTCCGCCTCGCCGCTCCGCACCGCGTTGAGCGCGGCAGGCACGGTGGCGCACGGCAGGCGCTCGGCCCCTGGCTCCAGCAGCCGCAGGGCCTCCTCGGTGAAGGTCCCCTCCGGTCCGAGATACGCGAGTCTGGGCATACTCACAGGGTATCCGCAGGTTGACGAGCCGCGTCGGGTATTTCGGAACGCCGTTTCGGCAGCCACCAGCCCAGCAGCCACACCAGGGCCAGCGCCCCCAGCCCGAAACCGTTCTGCACGATCTTGCCGAGCACCGGGCTGACCACCGGTATCTCCGCCGCCTTCAGCGACACCCCCCACCACGGGACCGGCACCACGTAGTACAGCCACACCCCCGCGGCCACCCGCAGGCGCACCGGATCGCGCCCGTCGCCCACGATCGCCCCCAGCACCACGACCACCCAGGCCAGATGGTGGATCCAGGCGACCGGCGACAGCAGCACCGCCATCAGCCCCACGAGCGCCACCGCGCGCACCCCGTCACCCGCCCGGTACGCCTCACGCGCGGCGCGGAACCCGTACCACCCGACCACCGCCACCAACGCCAGCCAGATCACCGTCGTCAGCGCGTCCGGCATGTACAGGCGGATCAGCATGCCGCGCATCGACTGGTTCGTCGTGGCGGCGTTCGCGCCCAGCCGCTCGGAGTCGAGCAGCGCCCCGAACCAGAAGTCCACCGCGTCCTGCGGCACCACCGCGAACGGCAGCAACGTCAGCAACGCCGTCACGAACGACGCCATGAACAGCGTCCGCCACTGCCGCGTCACCAGCAGATAGATCAGGAAGACGCCCGGCGTCAGCTTGACCGCCGTCGCCACCCCGATCAGGAACCCGCGCGGCCACCACGGCCGCCGCGCCACGCAGTCGGCCAGGCACAGCGCCACCAGCAGGATGTCCACCTGCCCGAACCGCACCTGGTCGCGGATCGGCATCAGGTACGTGCACGCCACCATCAGGAACGCGAACACCCACGGCGCATACCTGCCGCCCAGCACCCGCCGGAACGCGAACCCCACCGCCACGGCCAGCGTGACGAAGATCCCCGCCGTCCACGCCCACTGCGCCGTCTCCCACGACATCGCCGCGAGGCCCGCCGCCATCATCGCCGCCACCGGCGGGTACGTGAACGGCAGCAACTGCGGCGCCGGGGTGAAATAGTCGTAGACCGGACGCCCGTCGAGCAGCATCCGCCCGCCGGTACGGTAGACGTCGAGGTCCACCAGGCGCTGGTCGTCCGGGTTCGTCAGCCAGTGCTGCACCAGCGGCGTCACAGCCGCCGCGACGACCAGCACCGCCACGGCCCACGCCCACCACTGCCGCCGCCACGGCGCCTCGACACTCGTCACGGTGTGGCACGTTACCGTGGCTGTTGTTCACCGAGCGCGCCAACACCGGGGGTTCCGCACATGCCGCAAGCCACCTTCCGCGCGCCCTCCCCCCTCTCCAAGCACGGGCGCGACCTCCCGGAAGGCCAGCACAACCTCCCCGGGCGCCTGCGCGGTCTCCCCGCACGCCAGCACGACCTTCCAGGGCACCGGCACGCCCTCCCCGTGCGCCTGAGCGACCTCCCTGGGCGCCTGCCCGGTCTCCCCGAGCCCGGGAGCGACCTCTCCGGGCGCTGGCACGACCTCCCCGGGCATGGGCGCGGTCTCCCCGAGTACCGGGGCGACCTCCCCGGGCACGGGCGCGACCTCCCCGAGTACCGGCGCGACCTCCCCGGGCACGAGAGCGACCTCTCCGGGCGCTGGCACGACCTCCCCGGGCACGGGCGCGACCTCCCCCTGCGCCGGTGCGGCGAGTACGCGGTACGGCGGAGGTCGGCGCAACGGGTACGGCGAAGCGGCGCACAAGGCGCACGGCGACCGGCCCTCGGCACACTGGCCGCCCTGCTGCTCACCCTCATGCTCACCACCGTCCTGGCAGCACCCGCCTCGGCCACCACCGCACCGGCCACCGCCGCACCCGGCCGGGTGGCGCTCATCGGCGTCCCCGGCCTGGAGTGGAGCGACCTCGACGAGTCCCGCACCCCCAACCTGTGGAAACTCGTCACCCAGGGCGCCTCCGCCTCCATGTCCACCCGCGCCGTCCCGCCCCCGGACCGCGGCATCACCTGCCCGGTCGCCGGCTGGCTCACCGTCTCGGCGGGCCAGCGCGCGGGCACCCCCGGCAAGGGCTGCCCGCCCACCCCCGCCCCCCGGCCCACCGCGGACGGCGGCGCGGCGGTCCCCGGCTGGGCCGAGCTGTCCGCCCACCAGGCCGACACCGGGTACGCCGCCCAACTCGGCACCCTCGGCCAGTCCGTGGCCGACGCCGGGGGCAGGACGGCCGCGATCGGGCCGGGAGCCGCGCTCGCCGCCGCCGACAAGGCGGGAAATATCACCCGATACGCCGACACCCCCGAGGCCCTCCCGGACCCGTCCGCCTACACCCTGATCGTCCTCGACGCCCCCGAACTCGCCGACGCCTGGTCCCACCGTCCCCTCGACCAGTACGGCGTCCCCACCGCCATGCCCGCCGCCACCCGCCACGCCGCCGTGGCCAAGGCCGACGCCCGGATCGGCGCGTTCCTCGCCACCCTCCCGCCCGGCTTCACCACCCTCGTCGCGGGCATCTCGGACGTCACCCCCAGCGCCCACCTGCACGTCGCCATCGCCGCCGGCCCCTCGCCCACCGGCCAGCCGTACGGGCCCGGCCACCTCACCGCCACCTCCACCCGCCAGGACGCCCTCGTCACCATCTCCGACCTGACGGCCACGGCCATCCAGCTCACCGGCGCCGAACACCCGCGCCATGTCGTCGGCCGCCCCTGGCAACCGAACGGCGCCGCGGCCACCCCGGCCGAAACGGTCACCGGCCTGGCGGACGCCGACCTGGCCAGCCAGGTCCTCCGCGAGGTCCGCGGCCCCTTCTTCGCCGTCTTCGTCGCCGTGCAGCTCCTCTTCTACGCCTTCGCCGCCCTGGCCCTACGCCGCCGCCGCACCCCCACCCCCGAGGGCCACCCCACACAAGCCGGACACCCCACCCGACAAACCGACCAGGCCCGGACCGAAGAACTCGGCACCGCAGACCACCGAGCCCACGTCAGAGAGACCGGGATGGCAGGCCCCCTGGCCCAGGGCGACGAGGCCGGGACCGCAGACCACCCGGCCCAGGCCGGAGAGACCGCGGCCGCAGACCACCCGGCCCAGGCCGGAGAGGCCGCGGCCGCAGACCAGCCGGCCCAGGGCGGAGAGGCCGGGGGCGCAGGCCGCCCGGCGTCTCCGGGAGCGGCCCAGGGCGGGCGGTCGGCCCACGCCACCGGCAGTGGGCTCCGGGCGGCCGGGGGGATCGATGTGGCCAGTGCCTCACGGTTGCTGGTGGCCGTGCAGGTGGTGTCCGTCGTGAGTGGCGCCATCGCCGTGTCGACGTTCCTGGCCCAGCTGGTCCCGTGGTGGAGCCTGGGGGCGCCGATGACGGCGCTGATCGGCACCATCCTGGCCACCGCCGCCCTGATCACCGGCCTGGCGTTCGCGGGCCCGTGGCGGGCGCACGTGCTGGGCCCGCTGACCGTGGTGGCGGCCGTGACGTCGGTGGCGATGCTGGTGGACGTGATGACCGGCTCCACCCTCCAGGTGAACGCGGTGTCCGGCTACGAGCCCGTCACCGGCGGCCGCTTCTACGGCTTCAGCAACATCGCGTTCGCCATCTACGCGACGGGCACGATCCTGGCCCTGGCCGGAGTGGCGCAGTGGCTGAACGGCCGGGGGACGCCGCGGGTCGTGGTGATGGCGGTGTGCGCGGCGTACGGCGGGCTGGCGGTGTTCGCCGACGGGTGGCCGTCGTGGGGTGCCGACTTCGGCGGGGTGCCGGCGTTCGTGGTGGGGCTGGCGGTGTTTCTCATCCTCCTGTCGGGACGCCGGGTGTCGGTCGTGAAGCTGCTGCTGGTGGGCCTGGCCGGGGCGGTGCTGATCGGCGCGATCGCGGTGTTCGACTGGCTGCGCCCGGACAGCCAGCGAACGCATCTGGGCACGTTCGTCCAGCAGATCATCGACGGTCAGGCGTTGACCGTGGTGGCCCGCAAGTTCGGGGCGATGGTGGGCGTCACGGTGGGGAACTGGTCGCTGACCCTCCTGTCGCTGGTCGCGCTGGCCTTCCTCTTCCTGGTGCTGAACCGGCCGTCGCGGTGGGGCGCCTCGGCGCTCGGCCAGGCGTACGCGCTGGCGCCCACGCTGCGTGCGGGGCTGTTCGGCGCGCTGACGTGCGCGCTCATCGGTTTCCTCATGAACGACTCGGGCATCGCCATCCCGGCCATGGCGCTGACCGTGGCGGTGCCGCTCACGCTCGCGGCGTGTGTAAGGGCCTTGCAGCTCGCCGCGCCCACCACAGCAGGGCCGCCGTCAGGGCCAGCAGCGCCCACGGCGTCACCTGGCCGCGCACGACGCTCCTGAGCCATTCGAGGTCGTCGGGCAGCACGTAGACCCGGGCCGGCAGGTAGGCCAGCGACAGCACGAGCAGGTGGGCGACGAGGAACCGGTCGAGCGTGGACGCGGCGACCAGTGCCAGCACCCCGAACGCCAGCCCGTCGTACCAGGGCAGCACGTAGGGCGAGGCGAAGAGGTAGGCGACGACCAGCACCAGCGCCACCACCGCCGCGCTCTCGCCGGCGGGCCCGCGCGCCGCCCGGGTCGCCCGGAACAGCGACCAGGCGATGAGCGCGAGCAGCAGCAGCGAGCCGATCTGGATCTCGCTCCGGTAGGCGCTGCCGGTGCCGACGATCTCCTGCAGCCAGCCCTGGACGAGCTTCCACGGCGAGGCGTGGGAGATCGACTTGCTGGTGCGGGTCACGGGCCCGACGGCCTCGGCCCCGACGAGGACGTAACCGGCGATCACCACCGCGAGCGCGATCCCGGCCACGAGGGCCAGCCGGCCGGGCCGCCGCCGCATCTCCCACGCGGGCCCGAGCGCCACGAGGCCGACGTTGACCTTGGCGGCGACCCCCAGCCCCAGCAGCGCGCCGGTGGCCAGGGCGCCGCCCTTGGACGGCAGGCCGCTCGCCAGCAGGGCGGCCACCACGCAGGCGATGGCCAGCGTGTCGACGTGCATGCCCGCGACGAGCTGGTAGAGCAGCAGCGGGTTGGCCGTCCACAGCAGCGCGGCGCGCACGCGCCTGGCCGGGTCGTGCCGGGTGAAGCGGTCGATCAGGAGCCCGGTCGCGACGAAGGCGGCGGCGTTGACCAGCGCGAGAACGAAGATCGTGAGGCGCAGGGAGTCGCCGCCCACCCAGCTCGCCAGGGCCTGCACGAACGTGGCGACGGGCCCGTAGACGCTGGGCTCCTCCCGCCACGGCTCCTCGACCGCGTCGGCGATCGGGTCGCCGGGCAGGTCGGTCGCGCCGTGGGAGTAGGGGCTCAGGCCGAGTGTGAGCATGCGCCCGTAGGCGGCGTAGTTGAGATGGTCACCGGAGCCGGACGGCGGCAGGAACGCCAGCACCCCGGCGGCCACGCAGCCGAGCGCCACCAGACGGCGGGCGACGAGAGGACGGGCGACGCCCGCGCGCGAGGGCAGGACGCTCAGCCCGGCGAGCAGCCCGGCGGCGCCCAGGACGAGCGCGGCGGCGGCCATCGCGACGACCAGGTGCGGATCGGGCGCGGCGGACAGCGAGAACGGCGGATGCCAGGCCGCGCCGGTCAGCGCGGGCACCAGAGCGGACGGGCCGAGAAGACCGATGGTGATCGTCAGCAGGATCGACGCGACGATCGCCGCCGTGGCCAGGACGGCCACCGGCGTGGCGGCCGGCGCGGCGGCGGCCCCGGCACTCCGGGTCTCGGAAGTCACCCGCAAATTCCAGCACACTCGCCACGCCCGCCCGGACGCCGATCTCCAGCCTGTGGAAAACGTGACGGGGACGATCAGCGCCGCAGCTTGGCGAGGTTGTCGGCGACCACCGGCTCGCGGCTGGCCAGGGCCAGCGCCACGTCACGCAGTTGCCGGGCCCGGTGGAGCTGCGCCCGCCAGTCGGAACCGGTCGCCCGGTGGGCCATCTCCACCTCCACCTCGCGGACGCGGAAGCCCTTGCGCAGCAGGTCGATGGTCAGCGCGGTCTCCACGCCGAAGCCGTGCGCCAGCGGCCGGGCCGCCTCGAAGGCGTCGCGGGTGAGGCAGCGCTGCCCGTTGAGCGGCTGGGTGGCCTCGAAGCCGGTCGCGCGGCGGATGCCGTCGCGGGAGACGCGGACGACGATGCCGTGGCCGGCGAGCTTGACCCTGGTGGCGAAGACCGCGATGGTCATGTCGGCCTCGCCGGTGCGCACGGGCTCGATTAACGGGGCCGCGGCCTGCGCGGTGCCGGCCAGGTCGGCGTCGAGGAACAGCAGGTGGCGCGGGATCTCGCCGTCGAGAAGCCGGACGGCTTCGGCGCCCGTCTCCATCGCGGCGGCCTTGCCGCGGTTGCGGCTGTGGCGGACTACCCTGGCCCCCGCCGCGCGCGCCACCCGGCCCGTCGGGTCGGTCGAGCCGTCGTCGACGACCACGACGAGGTCGACGCCGGGCAGGCCGAGCGCCGCCTCGACGGTGAGACCGATGCGGTCGGCCTCGTTCTTGGCCGGGACGACCACCGCCGTGTCGGCCGTCATGAGCCCTCGGCGATGAGGAACTCCTGCGGCACCTCGTCATGCACGGTGAACACCGAGTCGAGCCCGGTGACCTGCAGGATCTTGCGCACGGCGGGGCGCGGGGCGGCGACGTCGAGCGCGCCTCCCTGCTCCTTCATCCGTTTGAGCGCCGAAAGCAGCACGTTCATCCCCGTGGAGTCGCAGAAATCCACGGCGGACATGTCGATGACCACGCGGCTGGGCCCCTCCTGCAGCAGTCGCGTGAACTCCGACTGCAGGTGGGGTGCCGTATAGAGGTCGATTTCACCGGCGATCACGACGAGTGCGTGGCCGGCATGTGATCGAGTCGAGACCTTGAGCTCCACATGGGCAGGCTAGCGGCGCGAGCGCCCCGGGTCACGTTGTCACGCCGATAGGGCGACGACCGGTATGGAGCGACGCCGGGAAACGACGGGTTCTTGGCCGAGGCTCGCGAGAGACTTTGACCGCCGGCCGCGAGGTCGTACGAGAGTCGCCGTTTGGGCTCCACGGCGACGGAGAGTACGCGAAACTTGACGGTGCGAAACCTTGGGGTCCGGCGACGGCCCCACTTCACACAGGAGGAGGGGCTGGGCTGGAACCCGCGGGCCCGATCGTCCATGAACACAGACCGACTCGAAGATCCGCAGCGTCAGAGGCTCCGCGAACACCTGGAGGCCATCCTCATCCGCTCCGAGAAGGCCACCTCGTGGCACGACGAGGCCGCTCGCCTGCGCGGCCTGGTCAACCATGAGGGGTACGTGCCGGTCCGCACCCGGTTGGCGGGCGTGGACCTCGACTTCCTGGCGGGCGCCCGGGAGGACCTGCTGAGGTTCTCGGAGCTGGGGCTCCGGCTGCTCGACCTGCACCAGCCGCGCGACGCCGGGGGCATCACCAGCGACGCCGCGCATCCGATCCTGCGGTGCCGGAGCTGCATGTGGCGCTGGCCCTGCCCGACATTCCGCGCTATTTCCGACTCGTTCAACGCGCCTCCGGAGTCCGCCCTCCCGGAGTCAGCCTGACGGCGCCCACCCCGGCCCCTCACGGAGCCCGCCTGACGGCGCCCTGAGCGGGCCCTCCCCCCTCCACCGAAGCCGCAGCCGCAGCCGTAGCCGAACCCGTAGCCGAACCCGCTGGGAGCCGGATCTCGAACCGGCACCCGGGCCCCTCGTTGACCACGCCGATCGTCCCGTCGTGCGCTTCGACGAGGCCCCGGGCGATCGCCAGCCCGAGCCCGGCCCCGCCGTCGGCGGTCGGCGTCCGCGCCGCCTCGCCCCTGAACGCCACGTCGAACACCCGCGGCAGGTCCTCTGCGGGGATCCCGCCACAGCAGTCGGAGACCGACAGGCAGGCCAGCCCGTCGTCGAGCCCGGCGCGCAGCACGACGTCGCGCCCCGGCGGCGTGTGCCTGATCGCGTTCGCCACCAGGTTGAGCAGCGCCCGGCCGAGGGCTCCGGCGTCGGCCGTGACCGGCGGCGCCGCGCCCGCCTCGGCCGTCAGCCGCACGCCCTTGGCGCGGGCCAGCGGCTCGGCCCCGGCGAGCGTGTCGGCGACCAGGTCCGCCAGCCCGATCCCGCTGCGCGACAGCCGCAGCGCCCCGGCGTGGATCCTGGACAGCTCGAACAGGTCGTCGACCATGGCCGACAGCCGGTCCACCTCCAGCCGGATCTGGGCGTGATAGCGGCCGACGGTCGCGGGATCGGACACCACGCCGTCCTCCAGCGCCTCGGCCATGGCGCGCATCCCGGCCAGCGGGGTGCGCAGGTCGTGGCTGACCCAGGCGACGAGCTCGCGCCTGGCTCCCTCCAGGGCGCGTTCGCGCGCGTACGCCTCCTCCAGGGTGGTGGCGATCGTCTGGAGCTCGGCGGGCAGCCCGCGCGGCGCGCTGAACGGGACCTCGCGGACGGCGGCGACAAGCCGCCTGCTCTCCCCCACCACCCGCCTGGCCAGCACGAACGCCACTCCGAGCCCCACCAGGCCGCCCACCGCGACGACGCTGAGCACGATGTCGCGCGCCGGGCCTTCGAGGATCATGCGCATGGTGATCGCCACCACGCCGGCCAGGGTCGCCACGACCGCGACCACCACGACGACGGCCAGCATCACGCCGATCGAGCGGGTGCGCAGGCGGCCCATCACGGCCAGGCCGAGCCCGGCCACCAGGAGCCCGAGCCCGGCGGTGACGGCGACGATCATGCCGAGGTCGCCGGTCATGCCAGCGGCTCGTAGCGGTAGCCGACCCCCCAGACCGTGACGATCCTTCGCGGTTCGGTCGGATCCGGCTCGATCTTCTCGCGCAGCCGCCTGACGTGCACGGTCACGGTGGAGGAGTCGCCGAACGACCAGCCCCACACCTGGTCGAGCAGCGCCGAGCGGCTGAACGCCTGGCGGGGGTTGCGCATCAGGTAGGCGAGCAGGTCGAACTCGCGGGCGGTCAGCATCACCGACTCGCCGCCGAGCCGGACCTCGTGCGCGCCCACGTCCACGACCAGGTCGCCGTCGCGGAGCACGCCGGTGCCGGCGGTGACGGCGGCGCCGCGGGCGCGGCGCAGCACCGACTGCACGCGCAGCGCCAGCTCGCGGGGGCTGAACGGCTTGGTCACGTAGTCGTCGGCGCCGGTCTCCAGCCCGGCCACGCGGTCGATCTCCTCGCCGAGCGCGGTCAGCATGATCACGGGCACGGGCCAGCGCTCCCTGAGCTTCCTGCACACCTGGAGGCCGTCGAGCTTGGGCAGCATCAGGTCGAGCACCATCAGGTCGGGCGGGCTGGCCAGCGCGCGGCGCAGTGCCTCGGCGCCGTCGCCGACGCACTCGACCTCGTGCCCGTCGCGCTCCAGGTAGCGGGCGACCACCTCGGACACGGTCGGATCATCCTCGACCACCAGGATTCGGGTGCTCACCCCTGCACGGTACGGCGCGGACCTGATCGGGCGGCACCCGCGTCATCGGTTCGTAAGGGTCGCAGATCGTCCCGGCAGGACGTACGGTGGCCTCATGGGTCGAGTAATCATGCTCGTGCTGGGCGCACTGCTTGCGCTCTTCGTGTTGTTCAACTTCATCGTCCCGATGGTTCTGGGGCTTCTGAAGGTCGCTCTCATCATCGGCGTCGTGGCCGTGCTGGTGTTCATCGTGGTCACGATGGTCGGTAAGTCCTCGTCGGCACGGTGACGCTCTTCCTGTTCGATCCGTGGCTCATCGCCGTGACCATGGTCGCGGTCCTGTTGCTGGCCTCCTGGGCCGCCAGGCTGCTGCCTGTCCTCGGCGGTGAGCCGTCCGGGTTTCCGCTGGTCTACGCGCGGCGCACGGCTTTCCAGCGCCAGCGCGATCCCGACGCGGCCGGGCGGCCTCGGCCGCGAGCGCCATCGGCGCGCCCCGCTTTCCGGTAAGCGGGGCTCATCCGAGCCCTGAGGTTCTCTCCCATGAGAAGGGCTCATGATCGACTCACTTGTCACGTTCGTCATCGGCATGTCCGGGGGCCACGCCGCGCTCGGGATCGTGCTGTTCACGCTGGCGGTGCGGCTGCTGTTGCTGCCTCTGGCCGTCAAGCAGGCGCGTAGCGCCCGGGTCAGGGAACGGCTCGCGCCCAGGCTGCGGGCGCTCCAGAAGCGCTATGGGCGCGATCCGGCGAAGCTGGCCGGCGAGACGCGCGCGCTCTACGCCAAGGAGGGCACGTCGCCGTTCGCCGGGATCCTGCCGGGGCTGGCGCAGTTGCCGTTCATGTGGCTGATGTACCGGGTGGCGACGCATCCGACCGCGCTGGCGGGGCACGACCTGTTCGGCGCGCCGCTCGGGCAGCACGTTGCCGCGATAACGGTGAATTACGGTCTGTTCAGCGTGCCGGTTTTGGTCTTTACACTCGTCATCACTCTGATGGCGCTGGTGGCGTGGTGGATGTCACACAAGACCAAGGCCATGATGACCGAGGAGCAGCCGGAGCTCATGCGCCGGATCATGCCGCTGCTGCCGTTCGGCTCGCTGCTGGCCGCGGCGGTGCTTCCCCTGGCCGCCGGGCTCTACCTGCTCGTGTCGACGGCCTGGACGGCCGGAGAGCGCGCGGTGCTGGCTACCCGGCCTCTCTGAGCGCGTGCACCTGCCCGTTGTTCACGGTCCCCGTGGGCGCGGGCAGGATCGCCCACACCGTGGTCGTGTCGCCGTCGTGGCGAACCCCCCAGCTCTCCGCGACGTACTCGACGATGCCCAGCCCACGGCCGCCCAGCGACGACAGCGCCGGCCGGCCCGCCCGCGGCTCGGTCGCCGCTCCCCCGTCGCTCACGGCGACCTCGATGTGATCGTCGCTGCGCAGCCAGGTCACTTTCACCATGCCCGACGGCAGCGGATGCGCATGCCTCAACGCGTTGCTCAGCAGCTCGCTCACCACGAGGACGGCGTCGTCGATCGCGGCGGTGAACACCCCGCAATCCTGCAGGTCGGTGCTCAGACGCTGGCGGGCAACGGCGACGCTGGACGGCGCGTACGGCAGCAGCACCACGCTTGACACACCCACCTCCCCGCTCCCAGTGCCCCCCGCGGGAACACTCCCCGGTACGACCGAAATGCCCCGTTACTCAATCCCAGAAACCGCATCTCGATCACAGCTTGTACACATCGGACGATAGATCAGCTCAACCGTGACCACCTCGTTACCGCATCGGTGTGTCGGATCCGATAGGGGATGCACGCTTGAGCACGAGTCTCATACGGGTGCCGCCGCCGGGCCCCGAATGGGCGCTCACCTCGCCGCCCTGGGCCCTGGCCAGGCTCCGCACGATGTAGAGGCCTAAGCCGACCCCGCCGAACCGTCTTCGGTCACCGCTGTCGACCTGCACGAACCGTTCGAAGATCCGCTCCCGGTCGGCCGGCGCGATGCCCACGCCCTCGTCGTCGACGACCACGACCAGCGCGCCGTTCTCGGGCCGGGCGGAGACGCTGATCAGGCCGCCCTTCGGCGAGTACTTGAACGCGTTCTCCAGCAGTTGCGCGAGCACGATGTCGGTGGCCAGCGCGTCGCCCATCGCGAGCGGCAGCCCGTCGGCGACGCTCACCTCGACCCGGTGGCTGTCGGACAGCACGGGTAAGCCCAGCGTGGCCGCGCGCACCCGCTCGGCCAGGTCGAACGGCTCGTCCCTGACCACCTGCTCCTCCGCGCCGGCCCGCGCGCCCAGCAGCAGGTGGTCCATGAGCTGCCCGAGCGACCTGGACCGCTCGGCGATCGTGTGCACGGCGGAGCGGCGCTCGGCGTCGCTCAGCTTGTCCCAGCGGGAGTCGAGCGTGCTGGCGAAGCCGCGCACGATCGTGATCGGGGTGCGCAGCTCGTGGCTGGTCGTGGCCAGGAACAGGTCCTTGGCCTCTTCCAGCTCCTTGGCCGCGGTCACGTCGCGGAAGTCGACGACCAGCTCGCCGGTCTCCTGGATGCGCGCGCCCACCACGTCCAGCCAGCGCCCGTCGGCGAGCTGGACCGTCAGCTTCTCGCCCGGGGCGGGCTGCGGGAACGGCGGCGGCTGCCCCACGGCCTCCTCGGCCGGGACGGCGGTCAGCCGGGCGGCGGCCGGGTTCCAGCGCAGCACCCGCCCCTCGCGGTCGAGCACGGCGATGCCGTCGGCGCTGGCGTCGAACACTGCCCGCTCGTGGGCCCGCTGCCGCACCGCCTCCTGGTAGGCGACCGCGTTGCCGACGGCGATGCCGGCGTGCCCGGCCAGCAGCTCCAGCAGCTCCAGCTCCAGGTGGCCGGGCTTGCGCCGGGCGAACAGCGCGTAGAGCGCCCCGTACGGCCGCCCGCCGACGGCCGCCAGGCCGAGCGCGACCGTGTGCAGGCCCTTGAGGCTGGACCAGACCAGGCTGTCGAGCCCCTCCGACTCCAGCAGCACGGTCTTGCCGGTGCGCAGCAGCTTGCCGACGAGGCTGTTGTGCAGGTCGGTGGTGGTGCCCTTGGGCACGTCGGGAAGCTGGTAGGTGCTGACCAGCCGCAGCCGGTCGCCCTCGATGAGCACGAACCCGCCCGCGTCGGCCCCGGTGAGCTCGGTCAGGCTGGCCGAGATCCGGTCGAGCACGGCGGGCAGCTCCAGCTCGGCGTTGATGTCGCCGACCACGTCGGTCAGCCGCCGCACCAGCCGGGCGCGGCGGGCCATCCGGTTCTTGGCCGCGTCGTCGGCCTGCACCAGGTGGTGGACGCACACGTAACCGGCGACGGCGCTGCCGATGCGCAGCGCGCTGATGTCGACCCGGACGTCCAGCACCTCGCCGTCGCCGCGCACGCGCTTGGTGCGCAGCGAGACCTGCCCGCCGGTGCGCACCCGCTCCAGCACCGCATGGTGCTCGGCGGTCAGCTCGTCCGGCACGATCGGCGCCCGGCGGCCCAGCATCGTGGCCGCCGTCAGGCCGAAGAGCCGCTCGGCCGCGGCGTTCCAGACCAGGACGGTCTGGTCCCGGTCGAGGACCACGACGGCGTTGGGCGAGCTGTCGAGCACGGCACGGGCTATGTCATCGTCACTCCCAGCCCATTCGTCCCCCACGACTCCATAGTGCCCCCGGCGTGGCGGCCTTGTCGGGCGATCCGTCCGATACGCTGCGGTCACGGCGTTTCCAACAGGGGGTGAAGGCATGTCGGACGACATCGACGCCCTGTTGCGGGTGACCTCCGCCACCTATCGAGGCGACGGGCCGCCCGATGTCGCGTTCGGCACGTACGACGGCGCGGTCGGGCGGATGATCATCGCGGTGACGGGCCGCGGCATCATCTCGTGCAGCTTCGAAGACGAGCAGGACGTGTACGAGCGCGTCACCAACCACGTGGGCCGGCACATCGCCCCCAATCCGAGACGGCTCGACCCGGTGCGCCGCGAGCTCGACGCCTACTTCTCGGGGCGGCTGCGGGCCTTCGCCACGCCGGTCGACCTGGCCCTCGCCACCCCCTTCGCGCGCACGGTGCTGCAGAAGACGATGGCGGTGCCGTACGGGACGACCACGACGCTGGAGAGCATCGGCGAGCTGATCGGCAGGCCGCGCGCCCTGCGCGCGGTCGGCAACGCGCTCAGCGCCAACCCGGTGTGCGTGGTGGTGCCGTGCCACCGGGTGGTGCGTGACGACGGCGGGCTCGGCGACTACGCCGGGGGCGAAGCCGCCAAGCGCCACCTGCTCAACGTCGAGCGCCGCGCCGCCTGATCGCGCCGAGCGCCAGCGTCACCAGGGCCGCCACGAGGGCGGCGCCGAGCGCGCCGTTCATCCACGGCTGCCGCTCGAAGCCGATCGCCTCGCGCGCGGCGGCCCAGATGCCGTCCCACTGCTCCACCGTGGGCGTGGAGGTCGTCAGCCAGTAGGCGGCGAAGCCGAGCGCCCACGGCGCCAGCATGGACCAGCGGGCCGGGGCGTCCTCGGCGGTGTTCCACCGGGTGGCGCCGCCGAGCAGGAAGTAGTCCACGGCCAGCACCGCGAACATCGGCACGAACACCGCGCCGATCACGCCCAGGAACGCGCCGTAGGAGGTCACGTCGACCACCAGCGCGATCGCGACGGTCAGCACGCCGATGGCGACGCTGAGGATCCGCCGGTCCACCCGGGGCATGAGGTTCTGCAGCGAGACGGTGGTCGAGTAGACGTTCGCGAACGACTGGTCGGCCTCGCGCAGCACCAGGATGCCGAAGAACACCGCGCCCAGCGGCACGGCCACGAACGGCCCGAACACGGCGGTGCTGTCGTTCTGCACGGCGGCGGCCCCGGCGATCGCCACCGCGTAGACGCCCAGCCCCAGGCAGGCGACCTGGGCGAGCGTGTAGCCGCCGACGACGCCGGTGAAGGCGGCCCGGCTGGAGCGCGAGTGCCTGGCGAAGTCGGCCGCCAGCGGCACCCACGACACCGACAGCGCGATCACGTAGTCGACGGCCGGCGCGAACGCGGTCCAGGACCCGCCGCTCTGCGGGGGCGCGTCGCCCAGGAACTGGAACGTGAACCAGATCAGCGCCACGATCACCAGGGCCGTGATGTAGCGCCGCAGCAGCCTGATGGCGCCGAGCGGCCAGATCGTCAGGGCCGTGGTCAGCACCCCGGCGACGATCACCCACACCGCGTACGGGACGGTGTCGCCGAAGACGGCCATCGCGCCCTGAGCGATGACCCAGAGCTCGAACGCCCCCCAGCCGATCATCTGGATGATGTTGAGCACGGTCGGCACGTACGAGAGCCGGGCCCCGAACAGCCCGCGCAGCAGCACCATCGCGGGCTGGCCGGTCTGGGTCCCGGGGATGGCCGACAGGCCGACCATCGCGGTGCCGATCAGGCTGCCGACGACGGCGGCGGCCAGCGCGGCGGTCAGGCTGAGCGGTGCGTTGCCCAGCGGGTCGAGCAGGAACAGGGCGCCCGAGAACCCCAGGAGGCTGACGGCCAGGTTGGCCCAGAGGGCTCCCTGGTCGAGGACTCCGAGGGTTTTGGGGGCGGCCCCTTCAAGAGTGAGAGGGACTTCGTCGTCGCGGACGTCATGCGCCATCGCACTGCTCCCTACGCCGGCATTACCCGGACAGGTTCATGCGGTCGGCGACGGCCTCGGTCGCCCTCTCAGCCCGGTGCGCCCCGAGCTCCCGCGTTGTGTAATTTTCCGCCGCGCATTATGCCAGTTTTCAGGCTACGAAGGGAGTCTGTCCTGTTTCGCTGACCATGGGGCGCTTGTCGTGAGCCCATGCCTGCATGCCGCCGTCGACGTTGACCGCGTCGCGGCCGATCTGGTTGAGCCAGGCGGCAACCTGGAACGACCGGCCGCCCACCCGGCAGACGACGTAGACCTGGCGGTCGGCGGGGACCTCCTCGACGCGGGCCTGGATCTGCGTCATCGGGATGTGGACCGCCTCGGGGGCGTGGCCCGCGTCCCATTCGTTCTGCTCGCGCACGTCGAGCAGGTAGGCGCCTTCTGGGACATCGCGTGCCTCGACTTCTGGAACCGTCATGCCTCCATCATCCCGTGCCTCGCGTCGTAGGCCGCACGCGCTTCGGCGATCTCCTGCTGGTGGGTCTCGGTCCAGGTCACCAGGGCCTTGATGGTCTCGTGCAGGGTGCGGCCGAGCGGCGTGAGCGCGTAGTCGACCCGGGGCGGCACCACCGGGTGGACGGTGCGGCTGACCAGGCCGTCGCGTTCGAGCTTGCGCAGGGTCACGCTGAGCATGCGCTGGCTGACGCCGTCGATCTCGCGGCGGAGCTGGGAGAAGCGCAGGCTTTCGCAGTCGAGCATGGCGATGACCAGCAGTGACCACTTGTCGGCGACGCGGTCGAGGATCTGCCTGACCTCGCAGCCCTCGCGGGCGTCCCAGTGGCGGACGTCGAAGTCGGCGTCGGTGGTGGTGCTGTCGACGTAACCAGGTGACTTCAAAGTGCCGTCTTCCATGTCGATCCATGCTGCCGCATGATTCTGACGGTTACAAGAGATAACCGACATGCGAGAACGTAACCACTGGAGTTTGATCATGCGTGCATCCGAACGGCTGACAGGCCGCCCGCTGGGCGTGCTGCTGGTGCTGTGCGGAACGATCTTCCTTGAGGGCGTCGACGTGGCCATGCTGAACGTCGCCCTGCCCGCCATCCGCGCCGACCTCGGCGTGTCCACGAGCGTGCTGAGCGGCGTGGTCACCGCGTACGTGCTCGGCTACGGCGGTTTCACGCTGCTCGGCGGCCGGGCGGCCGACCTGCTGGGCAGGCGGCGCATGTTCCTGTTCTGGCTGACGGTGTTCCTGGTGTTCTCCGGGCTCGGCGGGTTCGCGAACGAGGGCTGGGTGCTGCTGGTCGCCAGGTTCGTGACCGGGGTGGCCGCCGGGTTCATGACCCCTGCCGGGCTCTCGTTGATCACCACGTCGTTCGCCGAGGGCAGGCAGCGCAACAAGGCGCTGCTCGTCTACGCCGGGACGGGCGCCGCCGGGTTCGCGCTCGGCCTGGTCATCGGCGGCCTGCTCACGGCGGTGGGCTGGCGCTGGGTGTTCTTCGCGCCGGTGATCCTGGCCGCCGCCATCCTGCTCGCCGCCGTCGTGCTGATCAAGGAGCCGGCCGTCCCGCGTCCCGCCGGTGGCCGCTTCGACGTGCCGGGCGCGGTCACGATGACCGGCGGCATGATGCTGCTGGTCTACGGCGTCGTACGGCTGGAGCACCCAGGCGAGGGCTGGGGCTGGACCGTCGCCGCGTTCGCCGGCGCGTTCGCGCTGCTGGCGGCGTTCACCGCGATCGAACGCCGCTCGGCCGACCCGCTGGTCCGCCTCGGCGTGTTCAGGTCGGCCTCGCTCGTGCGCGCGAACGTGGTCGCCACCCTGCTCACCGCCTCGTTCATGGGCTTCCAGTTCCTCGTCACCCTCTACCTCCAGGAGCTGCGCGGCTGGACGCCCATCCAGACCGGGCTCGCGCTGCTCATCGCCGCCGCCGACGTGCTGCTCGCGCCGACGCTCACGCCGGTGCTGGTCAACCGCTACGGCAACGCGCGGGTGATCCTCGGCGGGCTGCTGTCGGGGGTGGTCGCCTTCGCGATGTTCCTCGGCGTCGGGATGGACTGGACCTACGCCGCGATGGTGCCGTCGATGCTGCTGATCGGGCTGATGTTCGCCTTCGTGTACGGGCCCGTGACCATCGTGGCGACGGAGGGCATCGCCGAGCACGAGCAGGGGCTGGCCGGCGGGCTGATCACCTCGTCGTTCCAGTTCGGCGCGGCGCTCGGGATCTCGATGGTGACCGTGGTGAACGTGGCGGCGCTCGACGGCGGCGCGAGCGGCATCGACGCCGTGCGCGCGGCCCTGGTGGTGCCGGTGCTGGCCACGCTGGTGTCGGTCGTCGTGGTGGCCTCCGGGCTGCGCCGCCGGACCCCGGTGCCCGTGGAGGCGTGAGCTACTTCAGCAGCTTGGACAGGCGGCGGTCGGCCAGCGGCTTGCCGCCTGTCTGGCAGGTCGGGCAGTACTGCAGCGAGGAGTCGGCGAACGACACCTCGCGGATCGTGTCGCCGCACACGTCGCACGGCCGGCCGGTGCGGTTGTGCACGCGCAGCCCGGACTTCTTCTCGGCCTTGAGGTCCTTGGCGGCCAGCCCGCGCGCCCGCTCGACGGCCTCGTGCAACGTCGTGACGATGGCCTCGTGCAGGTCGGCGATCTGGGCGTCGGTCAGCGACGACGCGATCTTGAACGGCGACATCCGGGCGGCGTGCAGCACCTCGTCGGAGTAGGCGTTGCCGATGCCGGCGATGACCTTCTGGTCGCGGAGCAGGCCCTTGATCTGGGTGCGGTTGCCGCCCACGATGGCCTTGAGCGCGTCGATGGTGAAGGTGTCGGCGAGCGGGTCGGGGCCGAGGGCGGCGACGCCGGGCACCTCGTCCGGATTTTTCACCACATAGACGGCCAAGCGCTTCTGCGTCCCCGCCTCGGTCAGCTCGAACCCGGGCGCCAGGCCCAGCTCGTCGGGCGCCAGCCGCACCCGTACGGCCAGCGGGCCCTTGCCCGGACGCACCGGCTTGGCGCCCGACAGGTCGTCACGCCAGCGCAGCCAGCCCGCCCGGGCCAGGTGGATGACCAGGTGCAGCCCGTCACAGTCGAAGTCGAGGAACTTGCCGTGCCTCGACACGCCCGTGATGGTCAGCCCGCCGAGCGCGGTGACCGGCGGGTCGAACGTCTTGAGCGCCTGGATGGCCACCACGTCGACGCCCAGCACGGCGCGGCCCACCGCCCGCTCCCGCAGGAACGCGGCGAGCGATTCGACTTCGGGAAGTTCCGGCATGCCACCAGGGTACGATCCCCGTCCACAGGCTGTGGACGGCTACGGCACGTCCCAGAACGCCAGCTCGTGGGCCATGCCCTCGGTGAACATCGCCTCCGCCCGAGCCGGGTCGGGATCGGCCTCGTCGATCATCTGCGCGATCCTGGCCGCCAGCGCCGCGAACCCCGGATCGGCGTACGTGTCGGCCCACGCGCGGTAGCGCGGCTCGGCGGGCGGGTTCTCGGCCAGGATCTGCCCCAGCGTCGAATACCCCCACATGCACGGATAGAGGGCGGCCAGTCCTTCGGCGTACGAGCCCGCCGACTCCAGCAGGAACGCCGTGTAGGCCGCGCACGCCGGGCCCTTGCGCGCCCCTTCCAGGTCGGCCCCGAACCCGGCCGACAGCGACCGGTGCAGGTCGAGCTCCTCGTGGAAGGTCGCGTGCGCCAGGTCGACCAGATCGCCCAGGTGCCCGTCGGGCGCCTGCCAGGCCAGCCGGGCGAACACCCGCGTGTAGTCCATCAGGAACAGGTAGTCCTGCTCCAGCCACGACCTGAACACCGGCTCCGGCAGGTCGCCGCGCCCGATGCCCACCACCGTGGGGTGGGCGAGCTGGGCGTCCAGCAGCGGCCGGCCGATCGCGTGCAACTTCTCGGAGATAGTCATGGCCGAAACGTTAGTGTCGAAGCATGAAAGTGACGATTGCGGAGGAAATCCTCCTTCTCGCCCACAAGGAAGATGACGGCAAGCCCCTCATCCCCTCCACCCAGCTCGACCCCGCGCTCGCCGGCGCCCTGCTCGCCGAGCTGGCCGTCAACGAGCGGGTGACGCTGGACGGCAAGAAGGTCCAGCTCGTCGACCCCACGCCGCTCGGCGACGAGGAGCTCGACGCCGTGCTCGCCGCGATCGCCGAAGGCAAGGAGCGCAAGGCCGCCTGGTGGGTGCAGAAGCTCCAGTCGGTCAAGCTGCGCGCCCGCCTGCTCACCCGCCTCGCCCGGGCCGGCGTGCTGGCCGAGGAGCGCGCCAAGGTGCTCGGGCTGTTCCCCACGACCCGCTGGCCCGAGGTCGACGGCCGGACCGAGGCGGAGGTCCGCGAGCGCGTCGCCTCCGCGCTCGGCGGCGCCGACCCGACGGCGCGCACCGCCGTGCTCATCGCCGTCATGCACGCCGCCAAGCTCGACCGCAAGGCGTTCCCCGGAGCCGACAAGGCGCGGGTCAAGGAGATCGCCGAGGGCGCCTGGGCGGCCGAGGCCGTGGCCCAGACGATCACCGCGATCCACGCGGCCATCGCGGTCACCGCCGCCACGAGCGCCGTCGTGGCGGCGAGCTGACCCGTCAGTTCGCGTCGATGACGTCCTGAGGGACCGGCTTGTCCGCCTTGAGCGCGTCGAACAGCGCCAGCGCCTTGGTCCGGTCCCACTTGACGGCGGTGCCGCCGCCCGCGATCTCGCTGCCGCCGAACGGCACCACCGTCGTCACGGGGCTGTCGCCCATCGCGAGCCCCAGCGACAGCATGTCGAACACGCCGGTGCCGGAGTCGACCTCGACCGCGTCGGTGGCGCTGACCGCCAGCGGGATCGAGGTGAACGGGTTGATCAGCACCCCGGGACTGGCGGCCTTCTTGACCACCGCGCTGAGGAACTGGCGCTGCCGCTTGGTCCGCTCGAAGTCGGGCAGCGCGCCGCCCTTGCGGGTGCGGACGTAGCCGAGCGCCTGGCCGCCGGTGAGCGTCTGGGTGCCCTTCTTGAGCTTCAGCCCCGCCTTCGGGTCGTTGACGGCGGCGCGTACGTTGATCTCCACGCCGCCGACGGCGTCGACGATGTCCACGAAGCCGGCGAACCCGATCTCCATGTAGTTGTCGACGCGCAGGCCGGTGACGGTCTCGACGGTCCGCACGAGCATCCTGGGCCCGCCGATCGCGTAGGCGGCGTTGAGCTTGTTGCGGCCCTGGCCGGGGATGGTGACGGCCGAGTCGCGGGGCAGGCTGACCAGCGTGGGCCGGTCGCTGCCCTCGGGCAGGTGCAGCAGCATCATCGAGTCGGTGCGCTGGCCCGCGCTGCGGCCGGTGGCGAGCTTGCGGCGCTGGGCGGCGGTCAGGCCCTTGCGGCTGTCGGAGCCGACCAGCAGCCAGTTGGTGCCCGGCGTGTCGGCCGGGCGGCCCTCGTAGTCGTCGAGCACGCCGTCGATGCCGGCCAGCCGGCCGTCGATCCAGAACAGCATCCCGGCGGCCCCGACGAGCAGCACCACCAGGAACGCGCCGATGATCCCGGCGATCAGACGCCCGCGCGGCCTCCTCGGCCGCCTCGGCCCCGCCGGGCTCTGCGCGGCGGCCCCACCGCCGCCGTCACCGCCACCGCCGCCGCGGAGCGGCCTGATCGGGCTGTTGCCCGAGCGCTGCTTGCCGTAGACCCGCGAGGCGCCCTTGCGGGGCTCGCCCTGCGGCGGGGGGTTGATCCTGGTCGCCTCGGCGGCGCCCGGGATCGGCCGCCCCTGCGGCTGCGGATGCGCCGGCGCCCCCGCCGCGCGCAGCCCGTCGTCATGGCGGGGAGGCAGCGGGCGGCCGTCACCCGGCGAGCGCATGGCCCGCGTCCGGTCGTCCTCAGACACGTGGTTTCTTCTTCCCTTCGCTTGACATAGACGCTACGTCGATCGCCTTACCAGTGCAGACTTCTCGCCAAGGAATTCCTACGGAAAAGTACGCGGAACGCGCTCCCCGGACCCTCCGGAAACACAGCGGCCATCACGGTCGTTAGGTTTGTGGACGACCTCTATCGAAGGGAAGATCGTGTCCGCTCCGGACTCATGGAGTATTGGCCCGTGCACGAGCACGGGTACCCCTGAGAGCTCGCAACGGTGAGCGCCTATATGGGCCTTCTGGCCCTCTTCCTGCTCACAGCCGCGACCGGCTACTTCGTCGCCCAGGAGTTCGCCTTCGTCGCCGCCGACCGGGGCGTCCTGCGCGAGCAGGCCGCCGCCGGCGACCCGGCCGCCGAAAAGGCGCTCCGGGTCACCTCCCGCCTGTCCTTCATGCTGTCGGGCGCGCAGCTCGGCATCACCGTCACCGCGCTGCTGGTCGGCTTCCTGGCCGAGCCCGCCATCGCGGTCCTCGTACGTCCCTGGCTCACCGAGGCCGGGCTGTCCGACGGCCTGATCACCGGCCTGTCGGTGGCCATCGGCGTGTTCGTGGCGACCATCGTGCAGATGGTGCTCGGCGAGCTCGCCCCCAAGAACCTCGGCATCGCCAGGCCGGAGCCGGTCGCCAAGTTCCTGGCCGGCTCCACCCTCGCCTACCTGGCCGTCGTCGGCCCGGTCATCCGGCTGTTCGACTCGGCGGCCACCGGCCTGCTCAGGAAGGTCGGCATCGAGCCGGTCGAAGAAGTGGAGCAGGGCGCCACGCCCGAGGAGCTCTCGCGCATCATCGAGGAGTCGACCGAGGCCGGCGAGCTGCCGCCGCGCCTGTCGGAGCTGCTCGAACGGGCGCTGGAGTTCGGCGACCACACGGCTGAGGAGATCATGGTGCCGCGCCCGCGAGTGGTCGTGTTGCGCTCCTCCCAGCCGATCTCCGACCTCGTGGAGACCATGCGCGAGTGCGGGCACTCCCGCTACCCGGTGCTCGGCGCCGACGGCGACGTGCTCGGCGTGACGGGCGTGCGCGAGCTGCTCGCCTCCGGGCTCGACGAGGGCCGCGTCGCGGCCATCACGCGCCCGCCGCTGCTGGTCCCCGACTCGCTGCCGCTGCCGGCCGTGCTCGATCGCATGCGGGTGGCCAAGGACGACATCGCCTGTGTCATCGACGAGTACGGCGGCCTCGCGGGCGTCGTCACCGTCGAGGACCTGGCCGAGGAGCTGGTCGGCGAGCTCGTCGACGAGAACGACCCCGACCCGGTCGGCGCGGTCGCGCAGGCCGAAGGCGTCTGGGACGTGCCCGGACGGCTCCGGCTGGACGAGGTCGAGCGCGCCACCGGCGTCGCGCTGCCCGAGAGCGACGACTACGACACGCTCGGCGGGCTCATCCTGGCCAAGCTCGGCCGGATGCCGGAGGCGGGCGACACGGTGACAGTCGAGATCGTCCCCGAGCTCGACCCGTTCGCCGAGGACGCCGAGCCGCCCCTGGCCGAGCTGACCGTGATGTCGATCAACCGCCGGGTGCCCGAATGGGTGCGCCTGGCCCCGGTCCGGCACGCGGAGGCGGCCCGATGACGATGATTCTCGTCAGCCTCGCGCTGCTGGCCTTCAACGCGCTGTTCGTGGCCGCCGAGTTCGCCTTCGTCTCCTCGCGCCGGCACCGGCTGGAGGAGATGGCGGGCGGCGGCAACCGCCTGGTCAGGATCGCCGCCAGGTCCGCCGTGGGCGGCAGCCGCCAGCTCTCGCTCATGCTGGCCGGCGCCCAGCTCGGCATCACGCTGTGCACGCTGGGGCTCGGCCAGGTCACCGAGCCGGCCATCGAGCACTACCTGGAGCCGGTCTTCGCCACCATCGGCATCCCGGAGGCGCTGCGGATGCCGATCGCGCTGACGCTGTCGCTGGCGCTGGTCACGTTCCTGCACATGGTGGTGGGCGAGATGGCGCCCAAGTCGTGGGCGCTGACCCATCCCGAGCGGGCGGCGCTGCTGCTGACGCTGCCGTTCCGGGCGTTCACCTGGGTGATGCGGCCGCTGCTGTCGACGCTGAACGGCGTGACGAACGTCATGCTGCGCCTGTTCGGCGTCCAGACCCGGGACGAGCTGGCCACCACCAGGACGCCGCGCCAGCTCGCCATGCTGGTCGGCGAGTCGGGCCGGATGGGCCTGCTCGACCGCGAGGAGCACGACCTGCTGACGCGGGCGCTGCGGTTCGAGGCCGAGGGCATCGAGCGCCTGATGGTGCCGATCGGCCAGGTCGTCGGGGTGGCCCCGGCCGCCGGCACCGCGGAGATCCGTGAGGCGGCCGCCCGCAGCGGTCACCTCAGGCTGCTCGTGAGCGGGCCGGCCGGCGTGGAGGGGGTCCTGCACGCCCGTGACGCGCTTCTGGAGCCCGGACGCACGGCGGCCGAGCTCGCCAGGCCGGTGCCGCGCCTGGAGTGCGTCACACAGGTCCCCGAGGCCGTCACGGCGCTCCAGGAGGCCCGCGCGCACCTGGCGCTGGTCACCGGGGCCGGTGGCGCCGTCATCGGCATGGTGAGTCTCACGGACCTGCTCGGCCAGCTTCTCGACACGAGGGCCCTGGCGGCCTGACCGACGATGCCCGGCCCCGGATTTCCCGGGGCCGGGCATCGCGCGTACGGAAATGTGCGTTAAATCACGCAAGTCATCCGAAAGTGATCTGAAAGTGGGGAGATCTAGCGTCATCCCTGCGGGAGGCGGCCGCGCCAGGCAGCCTGTGAGAAAGAAGTAGCCCCGGCTCTTGCCAACCGGGGCTGTCTTTCGTCAGTGTGGGTCTGCCGATTTCATCGGTGAGACCGAAGTGGGCGAGGAGGGATTTGAACCCTCACGTCCTTTCGGACACACGGACCTGAACCGTGCGCGTCTGCCGTTCCGCCACCCGCCCTTGTGGGTGCGGAGAAACAGTAGCACGGAACAGCCACTGGTACTGAACCCGGATACGATCGCATAAGACACGGGAGCGGATGAGCAGGGCGCGACAGCCGACGAGCGCCAGGATCGCCGTGACCGTGGGACGAGCGGAGACCGGGCGCCACGAGCGTCTGGGGGCCGCGATCATATGCACGGAGGAAGGGAGGTACCCGGTGGGAGTCCTTCAGCGCTTCGAGCGACGGCTCGAAGGCTTGGTTGAGGGGGCCTTTGCGCGGGCGTTCAAATCTGACCTTCAGCCGGTCGAGGTCGCCAGCGCGGTGCAGCGGGAGATGGACGAGCGGGCGGCGATCGTCGCCCAGGGTCGCACTCTCGTGCCCAACGACTTCGTGGTTGAGCTGTCGACGACCGACAGCGAGCGGCTTGAGGTGTACGCCGACAGCATCAGCCACGAGCTGGCCAACCTCGCCAGGGAGTACGCCAAGGAGCAGGGCTACTCCTTCGTGGGACCGGTCCGGGTCCGATTCGAGACTGCCGGCGATCTGGCGGTGGGACTGTTCCGCATCAGGTCCGGCGTCATCCGTGGCGCGACCGTCGAGCAGGACGAGATCCGCCAGCCGGCGAGCGACCTGCCCCCGTCGCGGCCCAACGCTTTCGGCGGGCGGCCCCGGCTGCTCGTCTCCACCCAGGACGACCCGCAGGGCGACCGCTCCTACGAGCTCACCACTCCGGTGACCTTGCTGGGCCGCGGCACCGACTGCGACCTTCGTCTCGTCGACCCCGGCGTCTCGCGTCACCACGCGGAGTTGCGCGTCGAGGGTCAGCAGGTCGTCCTCGTCGATCTCGGATCGACGAACGGCACTTTCGTCAATGGCCAGCCGGTACGCAGAATCGAGCTCCAGAACGGCACGCGAGTGACGTTGGGGCGTACGACTCTGGTGTTCCGGCGCGATTAGGGGTAGACAAACGGTCCATGTCCGAGCTCACGCTGCTGCTGATCCGGCTCGCTTTCCTGGCGGTGCTGTGGTTCTTCGTCATTGCCGCAGTCGGCGTGATCCGGACGGACTTGTTCGGATCACGCACTGCTCCCGCCGGCCCGCGCAAGGGGGTCAAACCCGCCAAACCCATGGCAAAGCCCAAGAGCAAGAAGGGCGAGCCACGCCAGCTCATCGTGACAGGTGGCCCACTGCAAGGCACCACCATTAACCTCACGGAGACGCCCATCACCATTGGCCGGGCCAACGACGCGACGCTGGTCGTCAGCGATGACTACGCATCCAGCCGCCATGCCCGGCTCTTCCCTCAGGACGGTCAGTGGATCGTGGAAGATCTCGGCTCAACCAACGGCACGTATCTCGACCGCTCGAAAGTCACCCGTCCGACCCCGGTGCCGCTCGGTGTTCCGATCCGCGTCGGCAAGACAGTCATTGAATTGCGCAAATGACCATCGCACTCCGCTACGCCGCCCGCTCGGACGTCGGCCTCCTCCGCGAAGGGAACGAGGACTCGGCGTACGCCAGCGGCCGCCTGCTCGCCGTCGCCGACGGCATGGGCGGGCACGCACACGGCGAGGTGGCGAGCTCCGTCGCCATCGCCGCCATGGCCTCTCTCGAAGAGGCCCAGCAGGGGGGTGACCTGCTCAACGCCATCGAGGCGGCCGTCCGCGACGCCAATCGCAAGCTGCACGAGATGGTGGGTCGCGATCCCAGCCTCAAAGGCATGGGCACCACGCTCACGGCCATGCTGTGGAACGGCACCCAGGTCGCGCTGGTGCACGTCGGCGACTCGCGCGCCTACCTGCTCAGACGCGGGGAGCTCTACCAGATCACCCACGATCACACGCTGGTGCAGCAGCTCGTCGACGACGGCCGCATCACGCCCGAGGAGGCGGCGACGCACCCGCAGCGGTCGATCCTGCTGCGCGCGCTCGACGGCAGCGGCGAGGTCGACCCCGACCTGACGCTGCGCGAGGCCCAGGTCGGCGACCGCTACCTGCTCTGCTCCGACGGCCTGTCCGGCGTGGTGAGCGCGGAGACGCTGCACGCCACGCTGACCAACCTCGACGATCCCGAAGAGGTGGTGCGCCAGCTCATCGACCTGGCCAACCGGGGCGGCGGGCCGGACAACATCACCTGCGTGCTCGCCGACGTGCTGGAGATCGGCGACGAGCCGCAGCCGGTGACGGAGGCCGCGGTGGTCGGCGCGGCGGGCATGAACCGCCTGATGGCGGAGGAGACCTCGCCGGGCGGAGCGGGCGCGGCCACCGCGCCCCAGCCGGTGATCGGTGACGACGAGGACTTCGACGAGCCGGTCGCCAGGGCGGCCGGCCGGCCGCGCCGCCGCCGCGTGTGGCCCGTGCTGGCCTCGGTGGTCTCCGTGGCCGCGATCGTGGGCGTCGGCGGCTACTTCGGCTGGCAGTACACGCAGGACCACTTCTTCGTCGGCGCCTGGGACGACGAGGTGGTCGTGTTCCAGGGCATCCAGCAGGAGGTCGGGCCGCTGCAGTTCTTCAAGGTCGCCGAGCGCACCGGCCGTTCGCTGTCGGAGCTGTCCCCCCCGGACCAGGCCCTCATAAGGGACGGCATCGAGGTCACCAACGTCGCCGAGGGCCTCACCAAGATCAACAGCCTTGACTTCTCCGACCAGAAGGCCACCAGCACGCCCGAGGCGACCACGTCGCCATCCACCACGCCGACGAAGACGAAACCCCAATAAATGAGCGAAGTGGCCGCTTCCCCCGTCCCCATGCCCGCCAAGCGTCGCCTGGCCCAGCTGGTCATGCTCGCGTTCGCGGTCGCCATCACCATGGGCGCCTACGCGAACGTCGGCCTGGCGATGAACGGGGAGATCCCGTCGGGGATGCTGACCTACGGCCTGAGCCTGGGCGGGCTGATGCTGGCCGCCTACCTCGTGCTCGCCAAGTTCGCCCCGTGGGCCGATCCGCTGATCCTGCCGCTGGTCACGGTCATCAACGGGCTCGGGCTCGTGATGATCTTCCGGTTGTCCGAGTCGCCGTCGAAGCTGCCGTCGGCCACGCTGGCCTCGCCCAACTCGCAGATCCTGTGGACCCTGGTCGGCGTCGTGCTGTTCAGCGTCACCCTGATCTTCATGCGCGACCACCGCGCGCTCCAGCGGCTCACCTACACCGCGGGCGCGCTCGGGCTGCTGCTGCTCGTCTCGCCGCTCACCCCGGGCCTCGGCCAGGAGCTCAACGGCGCCCGGATCTGGATCGGCATCCCCGGCCTCGGCCAGCTCCAGCCCGCCGAGTTCGCCAAGCTCGCGCTGGTCGTGTTCTTCGCCGGCTATCTGGTGGCCAAGCGCGACGTGCTCGCCCTGGCCGGGCGGCGGCTGCTGTTCATCGACCTGCCGCGTGCCCGCGACCTCGGCCCGGTGCTCATCACCTGGGGCGTCAGCCTGGGCATCCTGGTCATGCAGAAGGACCTGGGCTCGTCGCTGCTGCTGTTCGGCACGTTCATCGTGATGCTCTACATCGCCACGCAGCGCAGCTCCTGGGTCATCATCGGCATCCTGCTCTTCGTCGGCGGCGCGCTGCTGGCCGGCATGCTCTTCGACCACGTACAGGCCCGGTTCGAGGTCTATCTCAACCCCGAGGACCCGGAGCTCTTCAAGAAGATCGGCGGCAGCGAGCAGCTCATGCAGGGCCTGTTCGCCATGGGCTCGGGCGGCATCCTCGGCACCGGCCTCGGCCAGGGCCACCCGGAGCTGATCCCGCTGGCCTTCTCCGACTTCATCTTCGCCGCCACCGGCGAGGAGCTGGGCCTGACCGGCCTGATGGCGCTGCTGATGCTCTACGCGCTGCTGGTCGAGCGCGGCCTGCGCACCTCGCTCGCGGCCCGCGACCCGTTCTCCAAGCTGCTCGCCGGCGGCCTGTCGTTCCTGCTGGCCTGGCAGGTCTTCATCATCGTCGGCGGCGTGACCAACCTCATCCCGCTGACCGGCCTCGTCACCCCGTTCATGTCGCAGGGTGGCTCGGCGTTGCTGGCTAACTGGATCCTTATCGCGCTCCTGGTACGCATGTCTGATGCCGCTCGGCGCCCCCCGCCCCAGGCGATCCAGAACGAGGGAATGACGCAGGTGTTCCAGCGATGAACGGAACGATCAAGCGAGCGGCCGTAGCTTGCCTGGCCATGTTCGCGCTGCTGATGATCAACGTGAACGTGCTGCAGGCGGTCAACGCCAAGGACCTGAGCGACGACGCCCGCAACACCCGCAACTTCTACGAGCGCTACGCGGTGCAGCGCGGTCGCATCACGACGGGCGGCAAGGTCATCCTCGCCCAGTCGAAGGAGACCGACAGCAACGAGTTCAAGTTCGTCAGGCAGTATCCCGAGGCCAAGCTGTACGCCCACGTGACCGGCTTCTTCTCGCCCGAGAGCGAGTCGGGCATCGAGCACTACCGCAACGACCTGCTCGACGGCTCCAGCGCCGACCTGCTGCTCCAGCGCGGCATCGACCTGTTCACCGGCGAGCCGACGCGCGGCGCGAACGTCGACCTGACGATCAACCCGAAGGCCCAGCAGGCCGCCTACGACGCGCTGCGGCAGAGCGGCAAGCGCGGCGCCGTGGTCGCGCTCAACCCGAAGACCGGCGCGATCCTGGCGATGGTCTCGCTGCCGACCTACGACCCGGCCGAGCTGTCCGGCACCAACAAGAGCCAGGTGTTCTCCCGCTACGACGAGCTCGCCAAGGACAAGAACCAGCCGCTGCTCAACCGCAACATCGACCGCACCTACCCGCCCGGCTCGACGTTCAAGGTCGTGACGGCGGCGGCGTACCTGGAGGACGACCCCAGCCGCGACGGGCAGACGGTGGTCGACGCGCCGCAGGTGCTCAAGCTGCCCAACACCACGGTCGGCCTGCCCAACTACGGCGGCGCGGCGTGCGGCTCCGGCCAGGTCACGCTCGTGTACGCGCTGGAGAGGTCGTGCAACACGCCGTTCGGCTCGATGGGCATGGACCTGGGCTACGACAAGATGCGCGAGCAGACCGAGCGGTTCGGCATGGGGGTGCCCGTCAGCGTCCCGATGCCGGTGGCCAAGAGCGACTTCGGCCCCCGCGAGGACCAGTCGGCGGTCGCCATGGCCTCGATCGGCCAGCGCAGCAACCAGATGACGCCGCTGCAGATGGCCATGATCGCGGCCGGCATCGCCAACGACGGCACCGTGATGAAGCCGTACCTCGTGAACAAGATCACCGATGCCAAGGGTGACACGATCGACGAGGCCGAGCCCGACGAGCTGACCGAGGCGGTCAGTTCCGAGACGGCGGGCAAGCTGCGCGACATGATGGTCAGCGTCGTGCAGAACGGCACCGCGAACCAAGCTCAGGTCTCAGGCGTCCAAGTAGCGGGCAAGACCGGCACGGCCGAGACCGCTGAGGGACAGGCGCCGCACGCGTGGTTCATCTCCTTCGCGCCGGCCGACGACCCGCAGATCGCGATGGCGGTGCTGGTGGAGTCCGGCGCCGCCAGGGTCGGCGCCGAGGCGACGGGCGGCGGCACGGCCGCCCCGATCGCGCGGACCGTGATGGAGGCGGTGCTGAAGTAGTGAGGGACTGTAACGTGCAGGACCATGCGGCTCGGTAACCGCTATCTGCTGATCTCCCGCATCGCCACCGGAGGCATGGGGGAGGTCTGGCGTGCCCGCGACGAGCTGCTGGGCCGCGAGGTCGCCGTCAAGGTGCTGCGCAGCCACGTCTACGCCGACCACACCTTCCGCGAGCGCTTCCGCAACGAGGCGCGCATCACCGCGGGCCTGGCCGACAGCGGCATCGCCCAGATCTTCGACTACGGCGAGCACAGCGACCTCGCCTATCTGGTGATGGAGCTGGTGCACGGCGAGCCGCTGTCGGCCATCCTGGCGCGCAACGGCTCGCTGGGCCCCGAGGTGACGCTCGACGTGCTGCACCAGACGGCCAGGGCGCTGCACGCGGCGCACGCCTCCGGGATCATCCACCGCGACGTCAAGCCGGGCAACCTGCTCGTGACGCCCGAGGGCGCCATCAAGGTGACCGACTTCGGCATCGCCCGCGCGCTGGAGGCCGCGCCGGTCACGCAGACCGGCACCGTGCTCGGCACCGCCCAGTACGTCAGCCCGGAGCAGGCGCAGGGCCTGCCGCTGACGCCCGCGACCGACCTCTACTCGCTGGGCGTGGTGGCCTACGAGTGCCTGTCGGGCCGGACCCCGTTCCAGGCCGACAGCGCGGTGGCGATCGCGCTGCTGCACCTGAACGAGACGCCGCCGCCGCTCGGCGTCGACGTGCCCGCGCCGGTGCGCGAGCTCGTCATGGCGCTGCTGGCCAAGGACCCGGCGCGGCGGCCCGGGTCGGCGCTGGAGATCGCGGACCGCGCGTACGTGCTGCGCGAGTCGCTGGCGGGCGGCGGCGACGGCGGCGCGGAGCTGAGCATGCTGACCGACCCGTCCGGCTTCAAGGTGCGCCCGCCTGACCCCGAGGACGAGCGGACCACCGACAGCCTGGGCGAGAGCCCGTCGACGGTGCTGCACGAGCGCGCCCCCAAGCGGCGGCGCAGCCGCGCGCTGGCGCTGGTCGCGGGGGCCGGATGCGCGGCGGCGGTGGGGATCGGCGCGTTCGCGCTCACCCCGGCCAGGGCCCCGGTCCAGGCGCCGCCCCCGGTCACCGAGCCCGCCTCGCGGACGGCCTCACCGGTGAAACCGAAACCGTCGCCCGGTAAGAAGGAGACCCGGCGGCCCCCGGTTGTTACGGTGAAGTCGACGAAGCCGGTACCCTCGCGGTCGGCTACGGTAAGCAAGTCAGCAACACCGACGAAGACGCCGACGCCGAAACCGACCCCGACCACCACCCGAACCCCGACCCCCACACCGACCCCGACGCCGACGCCCACGCCGACACCGACGACGTCGGCCACACCGGACCCGGGTGAGACAAACCCGACGAAGGAGCAGACGTGACGTGCCAACGGGTCGACGATGGACACCGGCGGCCGCCCCCCGCGCAGGCCGGCACCAAGATGAACGGTAAGGGACAGTGCAGGAAATGACTCAGCCTCGGCAACTCGGAGGTCGTTACGAGCTCGACGGTGTCGTCGGGCGCGGCGGCATGGCCGAGGTGTATCGCGCCCGGGACATCCGGCTCGACCGGGTGGTCGCGATCAAGACCCTCCGGTCGGATCTGGCTCGTGACCACACCTTCCAGGCCCGTTTCCGCCGTGAGGCGCAGTCGGCGGCGTCGCTGAACCACCCGGCGGTCGTGGCCGTCTACGACACGGGCGAGGACGTCACGGACGGCACTCCCGTGCCCTACATCGTCATGGAGTACGTCGACGGGCGGACGCTGCGCGACCTGCTGCGCGCTGACCGCCGGCTGCTTCCCGAGCGCGCGGTCGAGCTGGTCGACGGCATCCTGCGCGCCCTCGACTACAGCCACCGCGGCGGCATCGTGCACCGCGACATCAAGCCGGCCAACGTGATGATCACCCGGGCCGGCGACGTCAAGGTGATGGACTTCGGCATCGCCCGCGCGATGGCCGACTCGGCCGCGACGATGACGCAGACCGCGCAGGTGATAGGGACCGCCCAGTATCTGTCGCCGGAGCAGGCCCGCGGCGAGCGGGTCGACGCGCGCAGCGACATCTACTCCACCGGGTGCGTGCTCTACGAGCTGCTGACCGGCCAGCCGCCGTTCACCGGCGACTCCCCTGTCGCGATCGCCTACCAGCACGTGCGCGAGGAGCCGATCCCGCCGTCGCAGATCGACCCGGAGATCCCCGCGTGGGCCGACGCGATCGTGCTCAAGGCCATGGCCAAGGACCCCGCCCACCGCTATCAGAGCGCGGGCGAGATGCGGGCCGACATCCAGCGCGCGATGTCCGGCATGCCGGTCGACGCGCAGACGATGGCGATGACGGGCAACTACGGCCAGGGCACCCGCATGATGACGGCCACCCAGGCCGCGCAGGGTCCGGCGACGCAGCGCACCGGCACGGTCCCGCCCTACGAGTACGACGAGGGCGGTGGCGGCGGCGGTCGCGGCCGGCGCCGGGCCAACAGCGGTGGCGGCGGCAGCGCGGTCAAGACGGCTCTGTGGATCATCATCCCGCTGCTGATCATCGGCGCGTTCATCACCATCGGCTACGTGGTGCTGAGCGGCGGCGGCAGCGAAACCCCGGCCGACTCCCAGATCGCGGTGCCGGAGCTGGTCTCGACCGAGCAGGAGTACGCCGAGGCCCAGGTGAAGAGCGCCAAGCTCACGCCCAAGGTGGTCGAGGAGTTCAGCGCCGAGTTCGACAAGGGCACGGTCATCAAGACCGACCCGGCTGCCGGCACCAAGGTCGACGAGGGCGCCACCGTCACGCTGTACGTGTCGAAGGGCACGGAGAAGGTCGCGGTGCCCGACGGGCTCGTGGGCATGAGCGTCGACGAGGCCAACCAGATGCTCAGCGAGCTCGGGCTCAAGGGCGTGGTCGAGCCCAGGGCGTCCACCAAGGCGCAGGGCAAGGTCTTCCAGACCGACCCGAAGGCCGGCGCGGAAGTGGAGAAGGGCGGCACGGTCAAGCTCTTCATCCCCAAGGAGCTGGCCACGGTGCCCAGCGTGCTCGGCATGACCGAGCAGGAGGCCAAGGCGCTGCTGGAGTCGGAGGGCTTCAAGGTCAAGAGCGTCCCGCAGCCGAGCGAGCAGGCGGCCGGCACCGTCATCCAGCAGAACCCGGGCGAGGGCGCCAAGCTCGCGCCGAGGATGACGGTCACGATCGTGGTCTCGGAGGGGCCGGACGTGTCGACGCCCACGCAGGAGCCGACGGACGACTTCCCGACCGACGGCCTGCCGACCGACACGCCGACGGACGAGTTCCCGTCGGAGGACGAGCCTCCGGGTGACGACGGTCCGCTCGACGGCGGCCTCAACGGCTGACCAGGCGTGCCGAAGGCCGCCATCCCGTTCGCGGGGTGGCGGCCTTCCGCATGAAAGAAGCGCCCCCGCCGCTCGGGGGCAACGGCGGGGACGCTCATCTGGATGTCGCTCCGCGTTCGGCGTGCGTTACACCAATCCACGCAACCAGTTCAAAAGGAGCCGGTGGCCGTGCTCGGAAAGCACGGATTCGGGGTGGAACTGGACACCCTCGATGGGCGCCTCGCGGTGACGCAGGCCCATGATGACGCCGTCGGCGGTGCGGGCGGTCACCTCCAGCGCGTCCGGGACGGTGCCCGGCAGCACGGCCAGCGAGTGGTAGCGGGTCATCCGCACGGGCGTGGGCAGCCCGTCGAACACGCCGCGCCCGTCGTGCTCGACGGCGCTGGTCCGGCCGTGCACCGGTTCGGGCGCCCGCCCGACCGAGGCGCCGAACGCGCGGGCGATGGCCTGGTGGCCGAGGCAGACGCCGAGCAGCGGCCGCGCGTCGCGGTGGGCCCGGTGGACGAGCGGGACGCTCACCCCGGCGGCCTCGGGCGTGCCGGGCCCCGGGCTGATCAGGACGCCGTCGAAGCCGTCGGCGTCGGCCACCCGCACCTCGTCGCGCGGGCGCACGTCGCACTCGGCGCCCAGTTCCTTGAGGTACTGGACGATGTTGTGGACGAAGCTGTCGTGGTTGTCCACCACGAGGACACGGGTCATCGGCGTACGGTCACCTCGTCGAGCGTCACCGCCGGCTCCAGGAGCGGAAACACGGCATACCAGAGTACGGCGACCGCGACCGCGCTCAGCACCACGGCCCAGGCCGCCTTGGCGCCGGTGCCGCCCGGCAGCTTGCGCCAGATCCAGCCGTACACGTCACTCCTTCCTGAGCTCGGTCTTCTTGAGCACCCCGTACACGATGAGCCGCTGGGCGGCTGAGTATTCGGGGTGGCAGGTCGACAGGGTGATGAAGGCGCGGATGGGCCGGATGTCGGGCTTGCCGGGCACCGGGGCGAGCACCTCGACCTCGTCGGGCTCCACGATGTCCTGTGAGGTCACCCGGTAGGTGTAGCGGGCCTCGCGGGCCTCGACGATGATCTCGTCGTCGCGTTCGAGCTCGTCCAGGCGGTTGAACGGGGCCGCGTACGTGGTCCGATGCCCCGAGATCACGAAATTTCCCACCTTGCCGGGCGGGGCGCTGGCCGGGTCGTGCCCCGGCCCCTTCTTCAGGTGCTCGGCGTCCACCCCCTCCACCACCGCGTAGCGATAGCCCCGGCCCAGCTTCGGGATGCGCAGCAACGCCACGGCCTCGCCCAGCTCGATCCTCGCCAGGCGGCCGGCGTTGCGCTCCTCCAGCTCGCGCTGCAGCAGGAGCTGCTGGCTCTGCGTGTACGCGCCCGTACCCCAGAGCAGGTAGGCGCAGAACAGCATCAGGATCAGGCCCGCGGTGACGCTCAGCTCCCCCACGGTCCGCAGCAAGGCCCGCACCCGCCCAGAGTAAGCAGGTCCGAACCGTGACCCTGGGGATCGCCATGTCGTGCGCGTGGCGACTATCCTGGGGCCGCTACCCTTAACGAAGAGCCTGCGGACGATCCGGAAGCCCAGGCCCTCAGCAGGAGTTAACCCAGTGCCCAAGTCGAAGGCCCGCAAGAAGGCGGTTTACACGCCGCCGCAGAAGTCCCAGCAGGTGAAGGTCAGCCCGCGCTGGCTCGCGCCGACGATGGTCGCCGCCTGGCTCATCGGCATTCTGTGGATCGCCACCTACTACGTGGCCCCTCAGGCGCCCTTCATCGGCGATCTGCAGAACTGGAATCTGCTGATCGGGTTTGTTTTCATCATCTTCGGTGTGGTGCTTTCCACTCGCTGGCGTTAGTTCTTTCCACAGTCTTTTCCACACCTGGGGACAGAGCTCAGAGGGTGAGGGTGACCGCCCGCACCACGACGAGCGCCGCGAGCAGCACCACCGCTCCCGCGATCGTCACCACGTGCCACAGGGTCCGGTTGTTCCCGGGGGCGTAGGCCATCCCGGCGGCCAGCGCCGCCCCCGTGATCAGCCCGCCGATGTGTCCGGTCCAGCTGATGCCGGGCACGAGGAACGTGATGGCCAGGTTGATCACGAGCAGCACGATGATGCCGCGCACGTCCATGTTCAGCCTGCGCCCGACCACGAACACGGCGCCGAACAGGCCGAAGATCGCCCCGGACGCGCCCATGCTGAACGTGTTGGCCGAATCGAACCACAGCCCCAGCACCGATCCGCCGAGCGCGCTGATCAGGTAGAGCGCCACGAATCTGACATGCCCGAACGCCCGCTCCAGGTAGGGCCCGGTCACGTAGAGCGCCCAGCAGTTGAACAGGATGTGGAAGACGCCGAAGTGCCCGAACGCGGCGCTGAGCAGCCGGTAATACTCGCCGTCGACGAGCACCCAGTAGGGGTTCATCGCCAGCAGGCCGCTGACGGCGTCTCCAGTCAGGTATTGCGCCCCGAACACCAGCACGTTGACGGCCAGCAGCGTCCACGTCACGAACGGCGTGCGCACCACCGCCCCGCCGAACGTCGACCTCGCCTGCCGGATCCCCCGGTTGCCCTCGGCGACGCACTCCGGGCACTGGAACCCGACCGCGGCATCCCGCATGCAGTCAGGGCAGATGGGCCGCTCGCAGCGCTGGCAGCGCACCCACGTCTCACGATCGGGATGGCGGAAACACGTCGGCACCGCCTCGGCGGGCTGCTCGGGCTGCGGAGGCGTGCTGGGCGGCTGGGCGGTCATGACCGCAGCCTATGACTTGGCCGGGCATGCCGCGTCCCCCCTGCCATGCCCGGCCCGGTCGTGCGTCGGCGCTTCTACTCCTGGACGCGCTCGATGGTGACGCTCTGCAGGACGACGTCCTCGACCGGCTTGTTGTTGCGGCCGGTGCGGACCTTGGAGATCGCGTCGACCACGTCCTGGCCCTCCAGCACCTCGCCGAAGATGGTGTGCTTGCCGTTGAGGTGCGTGGTGTTGACCGTGGTGATGAAGAACTGCGACCCGTTGGTCCCCTTGCCGAAGCGGACGCCCGCGTTGGCCATGGCCAGCAGGTAGGGGCGGTTGAAGGCGAACAGGTCCGGGTGGATCTCGTCGTCGAACTCGTAGCCGGGGCCGCCGGTGCCCTGGCCCAGCGGGTCGCCGCCCTGGATCATGAAGTCGGGGATGACACGGTGGAAGATCGTGCCGTCGTAGTAGCGGTTGGTGCTCTTCTCCCCGGTGCCCGGGTGGGTCCACTCGCGCTTGCCCTCGGCCAGCTCGACGAAGTTACGGACCGTTTTGGGAGCCTTGTTGGGGAAGAGCTCTACCTTGATATTGCCGTGATTGGTCTGCAGGTTTGCGATCAGCTTCTCAGCCACGAGACAGCGGCCTTCCTCTATGCACCGGGTTGGTTTTGTGGTGATTTGACGATTATGGCCGTACGGCCTTCGGGCCCATCCTCCCACGCCCCGTCATGATTGAGCCGCCTTCTACCGGGAAGGTCAGGCGCGGGGCCCCAACGACAGGGGAGGTAGACGTGTCCCTGACACTGAGGAAGCGCCACGTGGCCATAGAAGTTCCCACCACGTGGATGGGCCGGATGAAGGCCCAGGCCGTCAAGACCGGCCGCAGTATGGCGCCGATGGCCGACCAGGCAAAACTGGTCGCCAACCGGCGAGTGGAAGACGCCCGCTACTGGGCTGCTCCAAGGCTAGAGAACGCCGCGCACCGGGTCGAGGACCAACTCGCCCCGGCCGTGAGTTCGATGCTCAACTCGGCCGCGTACAAGGTGAATCCCGCGAGGCCGAAGTCGCGGCGCTGGCCGATGCTCGCGCTGATCACCGGTCTGGCCGTGGGGGCGGTGGGCTACATGGTCTACCGCCGCAACGCCCAGCAGTGGACCGAGCACATGAAGGACTCCGCCTCCGACGCCTCGCGCTGGGTCGGCGAGAAGTCCGACAGGGCTGCGGACACCGTGCGCCACACGGGCGCCAAGGCGTCCGACAAGGCGGACGAGGTCTCGCGCAAGCTGCCGTGATCGGCGCCTGAAGCGCGCCCCCGACAACCGGGGGCGCGCTTTTCGCATGTTCAGGGGCCTATATCGTCACCTGCATGCTGTACGGCAGAACCGCGGAGACTGCCGCGATCGACGAGCTCATCGGATCGACGCTGGCCGGAGACGGACGGGCGCTGGTGCTGCGCGGGGCGGCGGGGGTCGGCAAGTCGGCCCTGCTCGACCTGGCGGCCTCCCGGGCCGGAGGCGCGACCGTGCTGCGCGCCGGAGGCGTCGAAGGGGAGGCGGATCTGGCGTTCGCGGCGCTGCACCAGCTCGTGTGGCCGGTGATCGGGCTGCTCGACGCGCTCCCGGGGCCGCAGCGTGACGCCGTCGCCGGGGCATTCGGGATGGCGGCGCCCAGCCAGGACCGGTTCCTGGTGTCGGCGGGGGTGCTCTCGCTGCTCGTCGAGGCGGCGGCCGACAGCGGGCTGATCTGCGTGGTGGACGACTTCCAGTGGGTGGACCGGGCGTCGGCCGACGCGCTGCTGTTCGCGGCCAGGCGGCTGCGTACCGAACGGGTCGGGATGGTGCTGGCCGTACGCGGGGACGCGCCCGTCAAAGGGGTGCCCGAGCTGCGGGTGGACGGGCTCGACGCCGAGAGCGCCGACGCCCTGCTGGACGCGCGGGCCGAGGTGGTGCCGGGGGTGCGGTCGCGGCTCGTGGCGCTCACCGGCGGGAACCCGCTCGTGCTCGGCGAGGCGGTCGCGGTGCTGACCGCCGACCAGCTCGCCGGACGGACGCCGCTGCCGGACCCGCTGCCCGGAGGCGAGCAGCTGTTCGGCGACCAGGTGGCGCTGCTCTCGGAGGGGGCGCGGCGGGTCCTGCTGGCGGCCTCCCTGGAGAGCGACCTGGGGCCGGCGCTGGGGGCGGCGGACGCGCTCGCCGGGGCCCGTGAGCGCGGGACGCACGAGGCCGGGCTGCACGAGGCCGAACGGGCCGGGCTGGTGGTGGTGTCCGGGGCCGTGGTGCGGTTCCGGCACCCCCTGGTGCGGTCCGCCGTGCACGCCGCCGCCGGAGCCCGTGAGCTGCGGCGGGCCCATGAGGTGATGGCGGAGCTGGTCGACGGGGACCGGCGGGCCTGGCACCTGGCCGCCGCCGCCGTGGGCCGGGACGAGTCCGTGGCCGGCGCCCTCGCGGCCGCTGCCGGGCGGGCGCAGGCCCGGGGCGGCTACGGTGACGCGGCCACGGCGCTGGCTCGGGCGGCCGAGCTCACCCCCGACCCCCTCATCCGGGCGCGCCGGCTCAAGGACGCCGCCGAGGCCGCCTGGCTCGGCGGCCGCCCGGGCCAGGCCCAGACCTACCTGGCAGAAGCCCGCCTCCTGGTAGAGGCCCCGTCCGAACGGGCGGAGACGCCCGCCCTCGGGGAGGCGGGCGGCCCCGGGGTGACGGGCGGCCCCGGGGAGGCGCATGCCCTCGCGGAGGCGCCCGCCCCAGAAGAGGCGCGCGCCCTCGGGGAGGGGCGCGGGCCCGTGGAGGGGTGTGCCCTGGAAAGGGGTGGGCGGGGGGAGGTGGCGGGGGAGGTGGCTCGGCTGCGGGGCCGGTTCGAGCTGAACTCCGGGGACGCCGCCGAGGCGATGCGGGTGTTCTCGGCCGGCGACAGCCTGGAGATGCTGGCCGACGCGTGGGAGGCGGCCAGCGTGGTCGGGGACGTGGCGGCCATGGTGGACGTCGGCCGGCGGGCGGAGGGGTTCGCGCCGGGCTTCCTGCGCGACATCCTGGTGGGCGTCGCGGCGATGCTGCGTGACGGGAGCGGCGGCGGGCTGCTGCGCGGGGCGCTGGCGCGGACCGGTGAGCTGAGCGGGGCGGCGGAGTTCCTGTGGGCCGCGGCGGCGGCGTCGTACCTGGGGGAAGCGGACGTGTCGGCGGAGCTGATCCGGCGGGCGGGCCGGGTGGCGCGCGTGTCGGGGATGGTGGGGCAGCTCCCGGTGGTGCTGGAGTTCGTGTCGACGGCCGAGCGGGTCGGGGGCAGGCTGGCGGAGAGCGCGGCGGTGGCCGAGGAGGGCCTGGCGCTGGCCAGGGAGGCGGGCTACACGAACTCGGAGGCGGCCCACCTGGCGAACCTGGCGGTGGTGGCGGCGCTGCGGGGCGAGGAGGAGCGCTGCCGCGCGTACGCGGGTGAGGCGCTGGCCATCGCGGTGCCGCACCGGGTGGGGTTGCGGGCGGCGGTGGCGGCGTACGCGCTGGCGATGCTGGATCTGGGGATGGGGCGGTTCGCGGCGGCGCACGACCGGTTCGAGGCGATCCGGGCGGCGGGGCCGGGGGCGGGGCATCCGACCGTGGTGTGGCGTTCGACCCCTGACCGGGTGGAGGCGGCGATGGCCGCCGGGGACTCGGCGGCGGCGCGGGAGGCGCTGGAGGGGCTCGACCGGTGGGCGGCCCAGGCCAGGACCGACGAGGCGCGGGCGCTGCGGCTGCGCTGCGTGGGGCTGGTGGAGGGCGCGATCGAGCCGTTCGAGGAGGCGTTGCGGCTGCACGGGGAGCCGTTCGAGGAGGCGCGTACGGCGTTGCTGTACGGGGAGCGGTTGCGCCGGGGGCATCAGCCGGGGCAGGCGCGCGGGCCGCTGCGGGCGGCGCTGGAGACGTTCCAGCGGCTGGGCGCGGAGCCGTGGGCGCGGCGCGCGCACGCGGAGCTGCGGGCGGCGGGCGAGGCCGTGGAGCGGCCGGCGGGCGACGCGCTGGCGGCGCTGACGCCGCAGGAGCTGCGGATCGCGCGGCTGGTGGCGGAGGGGGCGTCGAGCAAGGAGGTGGCGGCGCGGCTGTTCCTCAGCCCGCGGACCGTCGAGTATCACCTGTACAAGATCTATCCCAAGCTGGGCATCACCAGCCGTACTGAACTGGCCCGCCTACTGTAGGAGGCCAGTAGTCCTACGGAAGGCGGCACGGGCCCGGTCCGGCAGGCTGACAGGCATGCAAACGAACCTGATTGACAGTGACGGCGTCGAGATCTGGACCGAGGAGTTCGGGGACGCGGCGCACCCGCCGATCCTGCTGGTGGCGGGCTCGGGCGCGCAGGGCGTCACCTGGCCGGACGAGCTCGTCGGCAGGCTGGTGGCGGGCGGTCGCCGGGTGATCCGTTACGACCACCGCGACACCGGCAGGTCGGGCACCGTGGACTTCGACGCGCATCCCTACAGCTGGCTCGACATCAAGGACGACATGCTGCGCGTGATGGACGCGTACGGGCTGGAGAGCGTGCATCTCGTGGGCCATTCGGCGGGCGGGCTGATCGGCCAGCTCGTCGCGGTGGAGCAGCCGGAGCGGGTGCGGACGCTCACGGTCGTCGGCGCGTCGCCGCTGGGCGGGGGCGAGGGCCAGGTGATCATGCGGGCGCTGATGGGCGAGCCGCAGCCGGAGGGCAGCCTGCCGCCGCCGACGCCGGAGTTCGTGGCGCACTTCCGCGCGGTGATCGCGAGCCCGCCGCCCGCGAGCCGGGGTGAGGAGATCGACGCGCTGATCGCCGAGGCGCGGGTGATGAACGGCACCGCGCTGCCGTTCGACGAGGACGCGGAGCGGCGGCTGGCCGAGCGCGTGCACGAGCGGGCGCGTGACCTGGGGGCGGCGATGAACCATCGGCGGGCCGGCCAGACGGCTCCGGACTTCGAGCCGGTGGGCGCGCTGCCCCGGATCAAGGCGCCGACGCTGGTCGTGGAGGGCACGCACGAGCCGGCCAAGCCGGGCCACGGGGCGCTCATCGCCGAGCAGATCCCGGACGCCGAGCTGCTGATGGTTCAGGACATGGGGCACATGATCGCGCCCCGGTTCGCGGACGAGCTGGCGGCGGCCATCCTCACTCACACGGCCCGGTGAACGCCCCCAGCGCGGCGAGCACGTCGACGACCTGGCGGGCGTCGGGCGTGCTCGCCGGGTCGAGCAGCCACTGGATCATCAGCCCGTCGGAGATCGCGATCAGCACCGACACCAGCGCCTCGGGCGGGACCGGCAGCTCGATGCCCAGCTCGGCGGCGCCCCGGTGGAGCATGGCGACGCCCGCCTCGCGGCCCCTGCTGTAGGCGGCGGCCAGGCGCTCGCGCAGCACGCTCTCGCGCAGCGCCGCGGGGTAGCCCTCGATGCAGACGACGAGCTGGGGCCGCATCTCGTCGAACACGTCGATGAGCGCGACCATCGCCCGCTCCAGCAGGTCGCGCGGCGAGCCGACGGCGTCGCCGAACATCGCCTCCTCCACCCGCTCGGTCCACGCCTCGTAGCAGCCGGCGATGGCCTCGTTGAGCAGGGCGTCCTTGCCGCCGAAGTGGTAGCCGATGGAGGCCAGGTTGGTCCCCGAGGCGGCGACCAGGTCGCGGGCCGTGGTGCGGGCGTAGCCCTTCTCCTGAAGGCAGCTCACCGCGCCGGCAAGGAGTTTTTCGCGGTATCCCGCCTCTTTTCGTGACACGTGATCCATGCTACAGATGTATACGAGCGTATATGACGTACGTACATATCAATTGGAGCTGATGCACGTGCTGCCACCCGGGCCCCGGCTGCCCGCCGCTCTCCAGACGGCCTGGTTCATGCGTGATCCCGCCGGGCTGATCGAGCGCTGTCACGCCAGATACGGGGACGTCTTCACGATCCGCTGGTTCGGCTTCCCGCCGGAGGTGTACGTCGCGACGGCCGAGCTGGCCGAGCAGGTCTTCAGGACCGACCAGGGCGGCGGGCTGGCCGGCGCCGCCCGGCGCGACTTCCTCGAACCGCTGGTGGGGGCGCACTCGGTGCTGACGCTCGACGGCGACGCCTGGGCCGGGCACCGCAAGTCGCTGACGCCGCCGCTGCGCGCCAGGCAGGTCGCCGGCTACGCGGACGAGATCGCGGCCATCGCCGCAGAGAAGATCGCCGCCTGGCCGCTCGGCAGGCCGTTCGCGCTGCGCGACCGCATGCAGGAGATCACGCTGGAGATCATCATCCGGTTGATCTTCGGCATCCGCGACGCCGAGCGCATGGGCCGCCTGCGCGCGCTGCTCCCCCGCCTGATCGAGTCGGGCGGCTCGACCTCCGTCGCGATGCTCCCGGCACGGCTGCGCGGCCCGGCGGCGGCGCTGCCGTTCCTGCCGTACGCGCGGTTCCTGAGGCTGCGGGCGGCCGTCGACGCCATCCTGTACGACGAGATCCGCCGCAGGCGCGCGGACCCGGACGGCACGGACGTGCTGAGCCGGCTGCTGAACGCCGGGCTCGGCGACGAGGAGGTCCGCGACGAGCTGGTCACACTGCTCATCGCCGGTCACGAGACCACGGCCACCGGGCTGGCCTGGACCTTCGAGCGGCTGCTGCGCCTGCCCGACGTGCTGCGGCGGCTGCCCGACGACGAGCCCTACCTCGACGCGGTCGTCAAGGAGGCCCTGCGCGCCAGGCCCGTGGTCTATGAGGCGCCCCGGCTGCTGGACGCCCCGCTCCGGCTGGGCGGCTATGACATCCCCGCGGGATGGTACGCGGGACCGTTCATCCCGCTCGTGCACCAGGACCCCGCCGCGTTTCCGTCACCGGCGGAGTTCCGCCCGGAACGCTTTCTGGAGGGGCAGCAGAGCCGGGCGTGGATGCCCTTCGGCGGCGGCCGGCGCTTCTGCGTCGGCGCGCAGCTCGCCCTGCTGGAGATGCGCGTGATCATCCGTGAGGTGCTGCACCGCCTGGAACTCGTGGCGCCTGATCAGGCGCCCGAGGCCAGGCGGCTCGCGAACGTCACCCTTGCCCCGGCGGAGCTGACACGCGTCATTGCGCGCGCTCGGACTCCTGCTCGGACGCCGTAGCCGGGCGCATCTCGTCGCGCCCGGCATCGGCGCCCAACTCCTCGCGGAGCCGGTCATAGTCGATGTGATGGTTGGTGTACTTCAGCTGGCGAGCGACCTTCGTCTGCTTCGCCTTGGCTCTTCCTCGGCCCATGGCTACTCCCTAGTCCCCGCTGTCATGCTATCCAACAACGTTACGACTTGAAGAATTATGCAACTGCGCTGGATTAGTCTGGCACTATGCACGTGGAGGTCAACCAGGCCAAGGCCGACTTCTTCCGGACGCTCGGCCACCCCGCTCGCATCCGAGTGTTGGAGCTACTCCAGGAAGGGCCACTACCCGTGAGGGATCTGCTGGCCCAGATCGACATCGAGGCGTCCAGCCTCTCCCAGCAGCTCGCGGTCCTGCGCAGGGCGGGCATCGTCAGCGCGATCCGCGAAGGCAGCACCGTGGTCTACACACTGGCCACGCCGGAGCTCGCCGACCTGCTCGGCACCGCCCGCCGCATCCTCACCGACATGCTCGCAGACCAGGGACAGCTTCTGGCCGAGCTCCGCGCGGAGGTCCCCTGACCCACGCGTTAGGCTCTGCCCCATGGTCTCCGAGCTGTTCGATCCCCGGGCGTGGCAGGCTGTCGACGGGTTCGACTTCACCGACATCACCTATCACCGCGCGGTCGACCAGGGCACGGTCCGCATCGCCTTCAACCGGCCGGAAGTGCGCAACGCCTTCCGGCCGCAGACGGTCGACGAGCTCTACCGCGCGCTCGACCATGCCCGCCAGAGCACCGACGTGGGCTGCGTGCTCCTGACCGGCAACGGCCCGTCGCCCAAGGACGGCGGCTGGGCGTTCTGCTCCGGGGGCGACCAGCGCATCCGGGGCAAGGACGGCTACCAGTACGCCGACGGCACGCCCTCGACCGGCCGGTTGCACATCCTCGAGGTGCAGCGGCTGATCAGGTTCATGCCCAAGGTGGTCATCTGCGTGGTGCCCGGCTGGGCGGCGGGCGGCGGCCACAGCCTGCACGTGGTGGCCGATCTCACACTGGCCAGCGCCGAGCACGCCCGGTTCAAGCAGACCGACGCCGACGTGGCGAGCTTCGACGGCGGCTTCGGCTCCGCCTACCTGGCCCGGCAGGTGGGGCAGAAGTTCGCCCGGGAGATCTTCTTCCTGGGCGACACCTACAGCGCCGCCGACGCGCACCGGATGGGCATGGTCAACGCGGTGGTGCCGCACGCCGAGCTGGAGTCGACGGCGCTGGAGTGGGCGCGCAAGGTCAACGGCAAGTCGCCGACCGCGCAGCGGATGCTCAAGTTCGCCTTCAACGCGATCGACGACGGGCTGGTGGGCCAGCAGGTGTTCGCCGGCGAGGCGACGCGGCTGGCGTACATGACCGACGAGGCGGCCGAGGGGCGCGACTCCTTCCTGGAGAAGCGCGAGCCCGACTGGTCGCCGTTCCCCTGGCACTACTGACCGTGCGGATCGTGGTGCCGCCCGCGCTGACCGAGAGTCACGTGAAGTGGGACGGCGAGGCGGGCCGGGCGTGGTCGGCGGGGCTGCCCGCGCTGGCCGAGCGCTACCTGGAGGAGTGGGAGCTGCGGCTCGACGGGGAGCCGATGCACGGCGTGGTGTCGCTGGTGCTGCCCGTGGTGCGGGCCGACGGCACCCCGGCGGCGCTGAAGCTGCAGCCGGTCAGCGACGAGAACGCGAGCGAGGGGCCCGGGCTGCTCGCCTGGGCGGGCCGGGCCAGCGTGCTGCTGCTGGAGTCGGACCCGGCGACGGGCACGCTGCTGCTGGAGCGGCTCGACGGGGGCACGACGCTGTCGTCGGTGCCGGACGACCTGGCGGCGCTGGAGATCCTGACCGGGCTGCTGCGGCGGCTGGTGGCGGTCCCCGCGCCGGCCGGGACGCGGCGGCTGGCCGACATCGCCCGCGGCATGCTGGACGAGGTGCCCGCCGCGCTGGACGCGCTGCCCGGCCAGGGCGACCGGCGCTGGCTGCGGGTGTGCGCCGGGGCCGTCGGCGAGCTGGCGGGCGAGGCCGGCGACCGGCTGCTGCACTGGGATCTGCACTACGACAACGTGCTGGCCGCCGAGCGTGAGCCGTGGCTGGCGATCGACCCCAAGCCGCTGGCCGGCGACCCGGGGTTCGACCTGATGCCCGCGCTGCACAACCGCTGGGACGACGTGGTCTCCACCGGTGACGTGCGGGGGGCGGTGTTGCGGCGCTTCGACCTGATGACCGATCTGCTGGGCCTGGACCGGCAGCGGGCCGCGGGCTGGACGCTCGGCCGGGTCCTGCAGAACTCGCTGTGGAGTGTCGAGGACGGCGAGACCCGGCTGGACGACGTGCAGCTAGCGGTCGCGGAGGCCGTCGTCACGGTGTGGTGAGCGGCTCCGCCTCGAAGGCGCGGTGCAGCAGCCCGACGAACTCCGGCGCCTCGGGCAGCGCCTCGCCGCCGATCCGGTGCACCGGCACGCCGGGCGTCCACGAGTTCATCACCACGGCCCCGGCCAGCGACGGCAGGTCGGCGACCGTGATCTCCCTGACCCGCTGGGGCACGCCCAGGTCGTCGAGCCGCCTGCGCAGGATGCCCATCGTGGTGCCGGTGAGCATCGCGGCCTCGGGCCACACGACGGCCTCGCCGTCCCAGAAGGCCAGGTTCCAGATCGACGCCTCGCTCAGGCGGCCCCGCCGGTCCACGAACGCCGCGTCGTCGAAGCCCTGCTCGACGGCCTGGCGGAGCACGTACGTCTTGGCGGACTCGCCGACGTGCTTGATGGCGGGCAGGAAGCGTTCGTGCTCCACGACGGCCAGCGCCAGCGGGCCGCGCGGGCCGTCGGAGGCGGGGCCGGTGCTGACCAGCACCTCGGGCTCGGCGTCGGCGGCGGTGAACTCGCCCGCGGGCGAGTAGACGGTGGCCCTGAGCGAGAGGTCGGCGGGGCCCGCCTCCACGGCCGACCTGATGTACGCCAGCACCCGCTCGTCCGGAACCGCCCGGCCGAACAGCTCCTTGGAGGCGTTGCGCAGCCGCTCCAGGTGCAGGTCCAGCCCTCGTACGCGACCGTCGCGCACCTGCATGGCGGTGAAGTGGGCGAATCCGGCGAAGGCCAGCGGCGAGAGGTCCTCAACGGTGACGGGCTTGCCGTTATGGGTGTCCATGATACTTGCTCCCCGATGTACTGAGCGTCTGCAAATGTTGCATATGCATACATATCACGGGTTGCGGCAAAGTGTCGATCGGGGATGAGTGTGTTCGACGCTTCAGTGACAGCCGATCCGGAGGAGCGCCACCATGAGCAAGGTCATCGCCGACATCAGCATGTCCCTCGACGGCTTCGTCGAGGCCGACGGACGCACCCCGGAAGAGCCGATGGGCGTGGGCGGGGAGCGGCTGCACGAGTGGTTCTTCGACCTCGGCGAGCGCGCCGTCGCCGACGTCCCGGCGATGGGGGCGATGGTCGCCGGGCGCCGCACCTACGACGCCTCCCTGCGCTTCTGGCGGGCCGACGGCCCGTCCGGCCCCGCCCGGCTGCCGCTGATCGTCGTCTCCCACAGCGTCCCGGACGACGTCCCCGCCAACAGCGTGTACGAGTTCGCCCCCGGCATCGAGGAAGGCGTGGCGCTGGCCAAGGAGGCGGCGGGCGGCCAGGACGTCGCGATCATGGGCGGCGCCGAGACGATCTGCCAGGGCATCAGGGCGGGCCTGGTGGACGAGCTGTCCATCCACCTGGTCCCGGTGCTGTTCGGCGCCGGGACGAGGCTGTTCGAGCAGGTGGAGCGGCACGTGCACCTGGAGATCCTGCGGACCGCCCAGGGCCGCGAAGCCGTCCACCTGCGCTTCCGGGTGCTGCCCCGGGAGCGGTAGCCCGCCCTACGGCCGGTCCGACAGCGTGCGCAGGAAGTCGCGCACCAGGCCGGCGATCTGGCGGCCCCGGGTCTCCAGGGGGAAGTGGCCGGCGTCCAGGAGGTGGATGCGGGCGTCCGGGAGGTCACGGGCGAAGGCGCGCGCCCCGTCCGGGCCGAAGATCTCGTCGTTGCGCCCCCAGACGGCCAGCAGCGGGGGCCGGTGCTCGCGCAGGTACTCCTGCCAGAGCGGGTAGAGCCCCGGGTTGGTCCCGTAGTCGCGGAAGAGCGCGAGCTGGATCTCGTGGTTGCCCGGCCGGTCGAGCCTGGCCTGGTCGAGCGCTGCCTTGTCCGGGTTGACCAGCGACAGGTCGGACACGCCGTGGGCGTACTGCCAGCGGGTGGCCTCCGGGGTGAGCAGGCCGAGCAGCGGCGCGACGTCGGCGGACGGGTCGGCCCAGACCTTCTTGAACGGCTCCCAGAACGGCGTCAGCCCCTCCTCGTAGGCGTTGCCGTTCTGCGTGACGATGCCGGCGATGCGCTCCGGGTGCCGCAGGGCCAGCCGGAAGCCGACCGGCGCGCCGTAGTCGTGCACGTAGAGGGCGTACGAGCGCAGCCCCAGCGAGTCGAGCAGCGCGTCCACCACGTCGGTGAGCCGGTCGAAGGTGTAGGTGAACTCGTCGGCGGCGGGCGCGGAGCTGTGCCCGAACCCCGGGTAGTCGGGCGCGATGAGGTGGAACTCGTCGGCCAGCTCGGTGATCAGCTCGTGGTAGGCGACGGACGAGGTCGGGAAGCCGTGCAGCAGCACGAGCGTGGGCGCGGACGGGTCTCCGGCCTCGCGGTAGAACACGTCGAGCCCGTCGACGACGGTGGTGCGATAGCGAATGGTCACAGCAACCCCTAACCGGTCAAAATGGTTTAGACGGTTAAGTGATAGCATGGCAGTCGATAACCGGTCAAACTCGTTTCAGGGGTTAGTAGTGAGAATCCGGCCGCTGCGCGGTGAGCCCTTGGGGCTCGACCTGGTCGACACCGTGTGGGTGGAGCAGGGCGGGCTCCTCGACCAGTTCGACGATCTCGACGGGGTCCGCGCCTGGCTCGCCGACCACGACCTGCCCGGCGCGGACGACGCCGAGCGGGTCCGCGACCGGCTGGTGACCACCCGCGACGCGATGCGCACCCTGCTCGGCGGCGGCCCTCCCGACCGGCTCAACGCCGTGCTCGACCACGGCGGCCGACGGCCCCGCCTCGGGGAGACGGGGCCGTACGAGCTGGTGGTGGTCGACGCGGCGGACTGGCACGCGGCCTGGGCCGCGGCGGCCGACCTCGCCCGGGTGCTGGGCGAGCGGCCGGAACGAGTGCGCAAGTGCGCCAACCCTCAGTGTGTGCTGTGGTTCCTCGACGTCAGCAAGAACGGCAGCCGACGCTGGTGCTCGATGGAGGTCTGCGGCAACCGGTCCAAGGTGGGCCGGTTCAACCAGCGGCGCCGACCGTGATCACGATCTTGCCGCGGCCGTGGCCGGCCTCGCTCTCCCGGTGCGCGTCCGCGGCCTCCTCCAGCCGGTACGTCCTGCGCACCGGGAAGACGAACTCCCCGGCGGCGACCAGGGCGGCGTAGCGGCCGAGGCGCTCGGCGGTGCGGACGCCCTGGGTGACCTTGATGCCCAGCTCGGCGGCTTTGCCGTGCTCGACCAGCGTGAGGATGCGGGAGCGGTCCTTGACCAGCTCCAGCGAGACCTCCAGCGCGTGGCCGCCGGCGCCGTCGAGCGCGGCGTCGATCCCGCCGGGCGCGAGCGCGCGCACCCGGTCGGCCAGCCCGTCCCCGTACACGACCGGGATCGCGCCGAGCTCGCGCAGGTAAGGGTGGTTCTCCTCGCGGGCGGTGCCGATCACGGTGGCGCCGCGGCGCCGGGCGATCTGGACGGCCGCGGTGCCGACCGAGCCGGCGGCGGCGTGCACGAGCAGCGTGTCGCCCTCGCCCACGCCGAGCCCGTCGATGGCCAGCTCGGCCGACTGGACCCCGGAGGTCAGCCCGCCCGCCACCTCCCACGGCAGCTCCGGCGGCTTGGGCGTCACGTCACCGGCGGGCACCACCACGTACTCGGCATAGCAGTTGAGCAGTGAGAAGCCGAGCACCTCCGCGCCCACCGCCACCTCCGCCACGCCCTCGCCCACCTGGTCCACCACGCCGGCGAACTCGTTGCCGGGGATGCGCGGCAGGTCGCCGGTCACGTTCGGCGGGGTCCAGCCGGCGCGCACCGCCGTGTCGAACGGCTGCACCCCGGCCGCCCTGATCCGCACCCGCACCTGGCCGGGGCCCGCCTGCGGCGCGGGCAGCTCCATCACACGCAACACCTCGGGGCCGCCGAAGGCGGAGAACGCCGCGGCCCGCATCATCTCTTGGCTCATGCCGGCCAGCCTGATCCCTCAACCGCACTTGAGGTCAAGCCAGCTAACCTTTCGGGAACTTTTTCCTTTACTCGCTCTTTATCTCGATATAGTCCGACAACGGATACGCACCGGGGGACGGGGCAACCAGCATTGGGCGAGTTTCTGCATGTCGCGTTCAGCTATCCGATGGCCGTTTTCACCTACCCGCTGATCGTGGTCGTCGGCTACTGGATCGTGGTCGTGACCGGCCTGTTCGACACCGGCGACCATGACGCGCCGTGGCTCGGTCTCGGCGGTGTGCCGGCCGGCGTCACGCTCTCGCTGCTGATCGCGTTCTCCTGGCTGCTGACGCTGATCGGCAGCCAGATCACCACCCTTCCCGTCGTGCCGCTGCTCGCCCTGGCCGGCGGCTGGCTGGGCACGCGCGCCCTGCTCGCGCCGCTGCGGCGGCTGGCCCCCCGCGAGCGGCAGCCCTCGCGCGGCGACTTCGTCGGCCAGATGTGCGTGATCCGCACCGGCTCGGCGACAGCCGACTTCGGCCAGGCCGAAGTCACCGCCGCCGACGGCTCCTCGGCCGTGATCCAGGTCCGCACGACCGGTCAGGACAGGCTGTCCCGCGGCGACAGCGCATTGATCTTCGAATACGACGCAGACGGCGAATTCTTCTGGGTCATGCCTTACGAAAGTGAGCACTGATGGATGTCATCTCCACCGGATTCGGTATATTCCTCGCCGTCGTCCTGGTCATCGTCATAGGACTGCTCATCCTCGTCGGCCGCCTTTTCCGGAAGGTCGAGCAGGGCAAGGCGCTGATCATCTCGAAGGTCAACAAGGTCGACGTGACGTTCACCGGGGCCATCGTGCTGCCTGTCGTCCACCGGGCCGAGATCATGGACATCTCGGTGAAGACCATCGAGATCGGGCGGACCGGCCGGGAAGGGCTGATCTGCCGCGACAACATCCGGGCCGACATCAAGATCACCTTTTTCGTCCGGGTGAACAAGACCGCCGAGGACGTCATCAAGGTCGCCCAGGCCATCGGCACCGTCCGGGCCAGCGACGAGTCGACGCTCCAGGAGCTGTTCAGCGCCAAGTTCTCCGAGGCGCTCAAGACCGCCGGCAAGCAGCTCGACTTCGTCGACCTCTACACCAAGCGCGACGAGTTCCGCGACCAGATCGTCAGGCTGATCGGCACCGACCTCAACGGCTACAGCCTGGAGGACGCGGCGATCGACTACCTGGAGCAGACCTCGCTCAACCAGCTCGACAAGAGCAACATCCTCGACGCCCAGGGCATCCGGAAGATCACCGAGCTGACGGCGCTGGAGCACGTGCGCACCAACGAGTTCCAGCGCACCGAGGAGAAGGAGATCACCCGCCAGAACGTGGACGCCCGTGAGGCCATCCTGGAGCTGCAGCGCCGCCAGGCCGACGCCGAGATCAAGCAGAAGCGCGAGATCGAGACCATGAAGGCGCGCGAGGAGGCCGAGATCGCCCGCGTCCAGGCCGAGGAGCGGCTCAAGGCGCAGGCCGCCAACATCAAGACGGACGAACAGCTCGGCGTCCAGCACGAGAACCGGGCCCGCGAGGTCGCCGTCGCGGAGAAGAACCGCGAGCGCGTGATCGCCATCGAGTCCGAGCGCATCGAGAAGGACCGCCTGCTGGAGGTCATCGCCCGCGAGCGGGAGACCGAGCTGTCGCGCATCGCCAAGGACAAGGAGGTCGAGACCGAGAAGCGGTCGATCGCCGAGGTCATCCGCGAGCGCATCGCCGTCGACAAGACCGTGGCCGAGCAGGAGGAGGCCATCAAGCGGCTGCGCGTGGTCGAGGAGGCCGAGCGCACCCGCCAGTCGGTGATCATCGCCGCCGAGGCCGAGGCGCAGGAGAACCTGGTCAAGGGCATCAAGGCCGCCGAGGCCGCGGAGGCGGCGTCGAAGTTTCGGGCCCGCGAGGAGCTCGTGCTCGCCGAGGCCAAGCAGCAGGCCGCCGAGCTGGAGGCCCGGGCCAAGATCCGGCTGGCGGAGGGCATCCAGGCCGAGTCGGCCGCGGCCGGGCTGGCCGACGTCCAGGTCAGGGAGCGCGACGCGGAGGCGATCGAGAAGGTCGGCCGCGCCGAGGCGCTGGTGCTGAGCGAGAAGCTGCGGGCCGAGGCCGACGGCGCCAAGGCGATGGCGCTGGTCGAGGGCGACCGGCTCAAGGCCAAGGCCGAGGGCGAGCAGGCGATGGCGCTGGCCACCGCCGCGGCGGTGGGCGAGAAGCTCAAGGCCGAGGCCGAGGGTCTGACGGAGAAGGCCGCCGCGCTGGCCGCGCTGGACGAGGCCAGCCGGGCGCACGAGGAGTACCGCCTGCGGCTGGAGGCCGACAAGGAAGTGCGGCTCAAGCAGATCGACGTCTCCCGCCAGGTGGCCGAGTCGCAGGCCGGTGTGCTGGCCGCCGGGCTGGCCAAGGCCAACATCGACATCGTCGGCGGCGACACGATGTTCTTCGACAAGGTCGTCGGCTCCATCACCGCGGGCAAGGTGGTCGACGGCTTCGTCGAGCACTCCGGTGTCGTCCGGTCGATGGCGACCCCGTACCTGAACGGGAGCGCCAGCCTGGTCGAGGACATCGGGCGGCTGGTCGGCGGGATCGGCAGCGAGGACCTGAAGAACCTGACCGTGTCGGCGCTGCTCATGCAGCTCATCCAGCGGGGCGGGCCGGACTCCGGGCCGCTCGGCGAGCTGCTGGAGACGGCGCGCCGGCTGGGCGTGGCCGACTCCCCCGTGGCGGCGCTGACCCCGGCGAAGGTCTGACGCGTGGCCGAGGACGTCCGGCCCGATCTGGAGGCCGGCACCTACGAGGTGCTCAGGAACCGGCTCGGGGCCCAGGCCAAGGCGCTGACGAAGGCGGCCGAGTCGGTCAACGCCCAGCGGCTGGAGGTGTTCGGCGGCGCCGAGCTGCGGCTGCTGGGCACCGAGCGGATCCGCACCGAGAACAACTGCGTGCCCAGGGACATCGTCTCCCTGGGCGGGGTGATGCTGTTCGGCTACAACGTGTTCATCGGGCTCAAGCCGGAGACCGCGGTGTCGGACGTGTTCGCGGTGCACCGGTTCACCCGTGACGGGGACGCGTTCCGCTTCGACCAGGACAAGCTGGAGACGCTGGACGACGAGGCGTTCAGGAAGGACTTCGCCGAGCTCTACCGCTACTACAAGGAGACCCGGCTGGCGCAGCTCAGGCGGGTGGAGGGCAAGCTGCTGGCCGTGTTCAAGACGGGGCCGGCGGACATCCGGGTGCTGCGCTGGACGGTCACGCCCACCGGGGTCCCGAAATATCAGGACAACCGTGGGGAGCGGGACCACGTCTTCCCGCCCTCCCACGACTTCGAGTGGACGCCCACCACCCGCGACGACCACGTCCTCGGCCGCCACCCGCACATCTCCGTGCAGGGCGAGGTGTTCGTCGAGACCGTCGGCGGCGACCTCACCATCAAGATCGAAAACAACACGGAGTCGGGCGAGGGCATCTACGCCGAACCCGTCACCGAGCAGTTGCAGAGCCTGGCCGACGCCGACGTCGAGCACGCCCGCGTCGGCCCGCTCATCCTCATGCGGATCAGGCCGTACAAGGAGACCGCCTGGCGCCACCTCGTCTTCAACACCCGCACCAAGGCCGTGACCAGGCTCGACGGCATCGGCCAGGCCTGCCAGCGGCTGCCCGAGGACCAGGGGCTGATCTTCCCCGGCGGCTACTACCTGGCCACCGGCGTCAGCAAGACGTTCGACACCGACGTGACCGACCTGGAGTTCGAGCGGGTGGTGCGCTCCCCCAACGGCGAGGACGTGCTCTACGTCTTCCACGCCAGGGGCGACGGCCGCTCGCTGCTGCTGCCGTACAACGTGATCAGGAAGGAGGTGGCCAACCCCATCGTGTGCCACGGCTACTCGCTGTTCGACGACGGCACGATGGTGGTCTTCCGCGCCACCTCCGAGGAGCCGACGCGGGTCCACCCCATGCAGGTGTGGCAGACGCCGTACGTCTCCGACACCTACGCGGCGGCGCAGCCCGCCGGCACCGGGCCGCTGGAGCGGATCGGCAACGCCGAGCTGGTGCGCGGCATCTCCGACTGCCTGTCGGTCGCCCGGATGATCGAGGAGATGGCGCCGTCGGCGGCCACGTTCGAGGCGCTGATCGCCGCCTGCACGCGTGCCTTCGACAGCTACCATTGGCTCGGCGAGCAGGGCCTGGACGGCCCGCTCGGCGACGTCCGCGCCACCGCCGAACAGGTCCTCGACGAGTACGAGAACGTCGAGCAGCTCACCCGGCAGGCCGAGCGGACCCTCGAAGAGGCCGAGGACGAGGTCACCCAGCTCGTCCGGCGCTCGCGCGGCGACACGCCCGCGACCGCCGACGCCTGGGTGACGCTGCTGGCCACCCTCCGCCGCGCCCAGGGCCACCTGGTGACGCTGCGCGAGGTGCGTTACGTCGACCTGGCCCGGCTGGACGAGCTGGCCGCCGAGGTGCGCGCCGAGCTGGACGCGGCGGGCCGGCGCGCGGTGGCGTTCCTGGAGGGCGCCGACGCGTTCACCGGCTACCACGCCGCCGTCGAGGAGCTGGCCGCCCAGGCCGGCGCGATCACCACCGCCGCCGAGGCCGAGCCCGTCGCCGACCGGCTGTCGACGCAGGCCGAAGGACTGGAGGTCGTCACCGAGGTCGTCGGCTCGCTCGACATCGCCGACGCCACCGTCCGCACCGCCATCCTGGGCCGCATCGCCGAGGTGCTCGGCGGCGTCAACCGGGCGCGGGCCGTGCTCGACGGACGGCGGCGCGAACTGCTCGGCAGCGAGGGCCGCGCCGCGTTCGCCGCCGAGTTCGCGCTGCTCGGGCAGGCCATCACCGGCGCGCTCGCCGTCGCCGACAGCCCCGAGAGCTGCGACGAACAGCTCGGCCGGCTGATGATCCAGGTGGAGAACCTGGAGTCGCGGTTCGGCGAGTTCGACGACTTCGCCGCCCAGCTCGCCGCCAAGCGCGACGACGTCTACGAGGCGTTCTCCTCCCGCAAGCAGTCACAGCTCGACGCGCTGGCCCGGCGCACCGACCGGCTGTTCGCCTCCGCCGAACGCATCCTGACCGGCGTCACCCGGCGGCTCGGCGGCCTCGGCACGCTCGACGAGGTCAACACCTACTTCGCCACCGACCCCATGATCACCAAGCTCCGCTCGGTCGCCGCCGAACTGCGCGAGCTGGGCGACGCCGTACGCGCCGAGGAGCTGGACGGCCGGGTCAAGGCGGCACAGCAGGAGGCCGGACGGGCACTGCGGGACCGGCTCGACCTGTTCACCGACGGCGGCGACACCATCCGGCTCGGCCACCACCGCTTCGCCGTCAACACCCAGCCCATCGACCTCACGCTGGTGCCGCACGGCTCCGAGATGCACTTCGCCATCACCGGCACCGACTACCGCGCCCCCGTCCCCGCCTCGTTCGCCGACACCCGGCCGTTCTGGGACCAGCTCCTGGTCTCCGAGACGCCGGAGGTCTACCGCGCCGAACACCTCGCCGCCTCACTCCTCGACGCCGCCGTGCCGGGCGCCGACCTCCAGGCCCTCGTACGGCAGGCCGCCCAGGACCGCTACGACGAGGGGTACGAGCGCGGCGTCCACGACCACGACGCCGCGGCCATCCTCGACGTGCTCGTCCGGCTCCGCGACGGCGCCGGGCTGCTGCGCTACCCGCCCGAGGCGCGGGCCGGGGCGCAGCTCTTCTGGGCGCACGGGATCGACGAGGTTTCACGTAAAACATTGACCACCCGAGCCGTGTCGCTGGTGCGCGCCCGCGACGTCTTCGGCCCCACCCCGGCGCTGCCGTCACTGGCCGCCGAGCTGGGCGCGCTCATCTCGGCCTTCCTGGCGACCGCCGGAGCCTGGGACGCCGGCGACCTGGCCGGCGAATACCTGGTCGAGGAGCTGGCCGGGCAGCCCGCCGGGTTCGTGACCAGCAAGGCGGCGCGCGACCTCGTCGCCGGGTTCCACCAGGCGCTCGGGCCCGGCCGCACCCGCGAGTTCGAGCAGGACCTGAAGGCCGTCCCGCTGCCCGAACGGGTGCAGCTCGCCCGCGCCTGGCTCGGCGCCTTCGACCAGGGGCCCGAGCTGACCGAAGCCGTCGCCGTACAGCTCTGCGACCTGCCCCGGCACGACTCCGGCGCCGCCGTCACCGCCACCGCCGACGGGCTCCTCGGCGCCCACACCCGCATCACCGGCCGCACACTGGAGATCCGCCTCGACGAGACGCTGGCCAGGACCCGGCGGTTCGCCACCGAACGCGTCCCCGCCTTCCGCGCCTACCAGAAGCGGCGCGGCGAGCTCGTCGACGCCGAACGCCGCCGGCTCCGGCTGGAGGAGTACAAGCCCAAGGTGATGAGCGCCTTCGTGCGCAACCGGCTGCTCGACGAGGTCTACCTGCCGCTCATCGGCGACAACCTGGCCAAGCAGCTCGGCGCGGCGGGCGCGGGCAAACGGACCGACCAGATGGGCCTCCTGCTGCTCATCTCACCACCCGGCTACGGCAAGACGACGCTCATGGAGTACGTCGCCAGCCGCCTCGGGCTCGTGTTCGTCAAGGTGAACGGGCCCGCCCTGGGCCACCGCGTCACCTCGCTGGACCCCGCCGAAGCGCCCGACGCCACCGCCAGGCAGGAAGTGGAGAAGATCTCGTTCGCGCTGGAGACGGGCAACAACACCCTGCTCTACCTGGACGACATCCAGCACACCTCGCCCGAACTGCTGCAGAAGTTCATCTCGCTCTGCGACGCCCAACGCCGCATCGAAGGCGTCTGGAGCGGGCGCACCCGCACCTACGACCTGCGCGGCAAGCGGTTCGCCGTGTGCATGGCCGGCAACCCGTACACCGAGTCCGGGCAGCGCTTCCGCATCCCCGACATGCTCGCCAACCGGGCCGACGTGTGGAACCTCGGCGACGTGCTCTCCGGACGCGAAGAGCTGTTCGCGCTCAGCTTCATCGACAACGCGCTCACCTCCAACGCCGTCCTCGCCCCCCTGTCCGCCCGCGACCGCTCCGACGTCGAACTCCTCGTCCGGCTCGCCCGCGGCGACCAGGGCGTGCGCCCCGACCAGCTCAAGCACCCCTACACCAAGCCCGAGCTCGACCAGGTGCTCAGCGTGCTGCGCAAGCTCCTGCGCGTCCAGGAGGTGGTGCTGGCCAACAACCGCGCCTACATCGCCTCCGCCGCCCAGTCCGACGCCGCCCGCACCGAACCGCCCTACCGGCTCCAGGGCTCCTACCGCAACATGAACAAGCTCGCCGAACGCATCGTCCCCGCCATGAACGACGACGAGCTCGAAGCCGTGCTCGACGACCACTACCTCGGCGAGGCCCAGACCCTCACCTCCGACGCCGAGGCCAACCTGCTCAAACTCGCCGAACTCCGCGGCCGACTCACCCCCGCCCAGGCCGCCCGCTGGGCCGAGATCAAGGCCGCGTACGTGCGCGCCAAGGCGCTCGGCGGAAGCGGCGACGACCCGATGACCCGGGCCGTCGGCGCCCTCGGCCTCCTCGCCGACCGCGTCCGCGAAGTCGGCTCGGCGATCAGGGAGACCTGAGCTCCAGCCGCGAACCCGTGAAGGCGGCGCGCATCCGCCGGTCATGCGTCACGACCACCAGCGCGCCGCCATACCCGGCCAGCGCCTCCTCCAGCTCCTCCACCAGCAGCGGCGACAGGTGGTTCGTCGGCTCGTCCAGCAGCAGCAGGTCCGCCGGGCTCGTCACCAGCCGGGCCAGCTCCACCCGGCGCCGCTGCCCGTACGACAGCTCGCCCATCCGCAGCAGCAGGTCCCGCGGCCGGAACAGGCCCAGCGCCAGCAGCGTCTCCGCGTGCTCCTCCAGGTCACCCGCCCGGCCCTCGGCGAACGCCCGCAGCAGCGTCAGGTCCCTGGCAGCCGGGGCCTGGTCCTGCCGCAGGTACCCGACCCGGGCCGGCCGCCGCACCGTCCCCCCGTCGGGAGCCAGCTCCCCGGCCAGCACCTGCATCAGCGTGCTCTTGCCCGCCCCGTTCGGGCCCGTGACCAGCAGCCGCTCCCCTTGGCGTACGCACAGCCCCGCCAACCGCAGCCGGCCCCGCACCACGAGGTCCCTCGCCTCCACCACGACCTCCGACCGCCCGGAGCGCTCCCCAGGCCCGCCTGCGGCCTCCGGCGAGGCGGGCCGTTGCGCCGGGCGTACCCCCTCCGAGAGGCGCGCCTTCTCCGAGGGGACCAGCCCCTCCCCCGGCCCCGCCGCCTCCGACGGAGCCGTCTCCTGAGGGTCCTTGGCCCCCGAAGAGGCCACACCCTCCACAGAGAGCGCCGTCGTCGAGGAGCTCACCCCTTCCCGGGAACGCGCCCCCTCCGTAAGGAGGGCACCCTCCGGAAGGGGGGCCTGCTCCAGGGGTGGGAGCCATCCCGTGGGGGGCGTTACCGGCTCGGAGGGAGGCAGCCCCTCCCCCGACGCCGCCGCCTCTGACGGAACCGTCTCCTGAGAGTCCCCAGCCCCCGAAGAGGCCGCACCCCCCGCAGAGAGCGCCACCTTCGAGGAGTTCGCCCCTTCCTGGGAACGCGCCCCCTCCGTAAGGGGGGCACCCTCCGGGAGCGGGGCCTGCTCCAGGGGTGGGGTCCACTCCTGGGAGGCGCCCTCCAGGGGTGGGGGCCAGGCCGTTGGGAGCGTTGGCGGGCCCGGAGGGTGGGGGGTGGTCAGGAGGGGTGGGGTGGTGAAGTGGAGGCGGGGCGGGGGTGGGGGGACGGGGTGGGCGCGGAGCCAGGCGGCGCGTTGGTGGGACTGGCGGATGCGCCCGGCGGCGCCGTGGGTGCGGGAGCGGGCGCGCCAGGCGCCGGTGCCCATGCCGGCCTTGGCGACCTTGCGCGGGATGGCGGCGAGCCGGCCGGCGTTGGCGGTGACGAGGCCGGCGTGCCGGGCGAGCTCGGCCTTCCACTCCTCGTGCGCCAGCGCCTGGGCGGCCCGTTCGGCGGCCTTGGCGGCGAGGTAGCCGCCGTAGCCGTTGCCGTAGCGGCGGACGGCGCCGTGGTCGACCTCCAGGATGCTGGTGGTGACCCGGTCGAGGAAGACCCGGTCGTGGGTGATGGCCACGACGGTGCCCCGGTGCGCGCGCAGGTGCTGTTCGAGCCAGGCGACGGCCTGGTCGTCGAGGTCGTTGGTGGGTTCGTCGAGCAGCAGCAGTTCGGGCGCGGAGGCGAGCGTGGCGGCGAGGGCGAGCCGGGAGCGTTCGCCGCCGGAGAGGGTGGCGACGGGCCGGTCGCGGGGGAGCCCGGGCAGGCCGAGGCCGTGCAGGGCGGCGTCGACCCGGGCGTCGGCCTCGTAGCCGCCGCGCGCTTCGAAGCGTTCGACGAGGGCGGCGTACGCGTCCAGGGTGTCCTCGGTGAGCGTCTGCTCGGCGGCGCGCATGCGGGTTTCGAGGTCGCGCAGGTCGGCGAGGGCGTGGTCGACGGCGTCGCCGACGGTGGCGCCGGGCGGCAGTTCGAGCGCCTGGGGCAGGTAGCCGACGCCGCCGGGCGCGGCGACGGTGAGTTCGCCGTTGTCGGGCCGCTCGGCTCCGGCGAGGAGTTTGAGCAGCGTGGACTTGCCGGAGCCGTTCTCGCCGATGACGCCGGTCTTCTCGCCGGGCTTGACGGTGAACGACACGCGGTCGAGCACGACGCGGTCGTCGTAACGCTTGGTGACCTGGGAGAGGGAAAGTTGGGTACGCAAGGAAGCACCACCTCCTGTTTTCGCGCGAACATGACGGCAGAGCGGGCGCGTGGCGGAGCGGTACGGCTCTACGCGGGGGCGCCCGGCGCGAACATCACAGGAAGCAGTAACCCATAGGGCGATGATCTAAGGCGATAAATCGGGATAAGTCAAGACCCTTTTCCCTCCGTCAGCTTCGCCGTGGCCGCGACCTGGATGGCGGTGGCGCGCTGGAGGAAGTCGACGATCACCTCCAGTTCCTCGTCGGTGTAGCCCGCATAGAGCTCGGTCAGTCCGGTCACCAGCGGCTCGAACAGCTCCCCGAACCCGGCGATCCGCTCGTAGTTGACCTCGACGATGACACGCCGGCGGTCCTTGGGGTGGCGGACGCGCCGGACGAGCCACTTGGCCTCCAGCCGGTCGATGAGCCCGCTGACCGAGGCGGGGGCCAGCCCGGTGTGCTGCGCGATCTCCCCCGCGGTCAGCGGCCCGAGGCGTTGCAGCAGGTCGAGCGTCTTCTCCTCGCTCATCCCCAGGCCCATCCGCTCGCCCATGGCGGTGTGGTACATCACGGCGGCGTTGCTGTTGGCCCGTCCGGCGTCGGACAGGGCGTCGAGCAATTTCTTTCGGTGTTCCGAAATATCTCTGGACATCAGCGTCTCCATCGTCATATATTTCGTTCAGCCGAACGAAAGGTTATCACGATGAAGGCTCTGGTCATAGGCTGCGGCATCGGCGGCCCCGCGCTGGCGATGGCACTGCACGAGGTGGGCATCGAGGCGGAGATCTACGAGGCGTACGGCGACACCGCGCAGGGCGTCGGCTCGTTCCTCAACCTGGCGTCCAACGGCCTCGACGCGCTGCGCTCGCTGGGCCTGCACCGCGAGGTCATGGCGGCCGGCATCCCCACGCCGGCCATGGTCATGTGGAGCGGCACCGGCAAGCGCCTGGGCACGGTGGCCAACGGGCTCGCCCTGGACGACGGCACGGTCAGCCACACGATCCTGCGCTCCGACCTCTACCGGATCATGCGCGACGGGGCCGCCCGCCGTGGCGTGCGGGTCTCGTACGGCAAGCGCATGGTGTCCTTCGACGACACCGGCGACCAGGTGACGGCCACGTTCGAGGACGGGACGCGGGCGAAGGGCGATCTGCTGATCGCCGCCGACGGCGTACGGTCGCGCACCCGGCACCTGCTCGACCCGCAGGCGCCCGCCCCGCGCTACGCCGGGCTCTACAGTGGCGGCGGGATCATCCACGACCAGGACTTCACCGGCGAACCGGGCGTCTACCACATGGTGTTCGGGAAGCGGGCGTTCTTCGGCTACTCGGTGGCCGAATCGGGTGAGACCTGGTGGTTCGCGAACCTGCCACGCGCGCTCGGCGACGTGCCGGACGACTGGCGGCCGGTTCTGGTCGAGGCGTTCAAGGACGACGCGAACTTCTCGGCCGAGCTGGTCCGGCGGGCCGAGATCGGGCCGATGCTGCCCATCCACGACCTGCCGCCCGTGCCGGTCTGGCACCAGGGCAGGGTCGTGCTGACCGGCGACGCCGCGCACGCCACCTCGCCCAGCTCCGGCCAGGGCGCCTCGCTGGCCGTCGAGGACGCCGTCGTGCTGGCCCGCTGCCTGCGTGACGAGGCCGGCCACGAGGCCGCGTTCCGCCGGTTCGAGGCCGAGCGGCGCGGCCGGGTCGAGCGCGTGGTGGCGTACGCGAAGACGATCAGCAACAGCAAGGCGGCCGGGCCGGTGGCGCGGGTGTTCCGCGACGCGCTGATGCCGTTCTTCCTGAAGAAGAGCGCCAGCCAGGAGTCACTGGCCTGGATGTACCGCCACCAGGTCAGCCTGTGAGACGGCCGCGGCGCTCGCGGGCAGCAGCGGCAGCCGCACGTCCGGGGTCGGGATGAGGCCGCGGGCGTGCAGGACGCCCTTGATGACCGTGGGGTTCGGCTCGGCGAACAGCGCGGCCGAGATCGTGGCCAGCCGGTGCCCGAGCGCCCTGGCCCGGGCCACGTCCCCGGCGTGCCAGGCGGCGACCAGCTCGGCGAACCGGTCGGTCACCAGGTGTGCGGAGGCCAGGATGCCGCCCGCCGCGCCCAGCGCCAGCAGCGGCGAGATGAACGCGTCGTCGCCGCCCAGCACCGCGAACCCGTCGGGCAGGTCCCCGAGCAGGTCGACGGCGTCCTGGTCGATCCCCCCGGCCGCGTACTTCACGCCGGCGACCATCGGGTGCGCGCCCAGGTGCCGCAGCGTGGCCGCGCCCACCGCCTGCCCGGTCCGGTAGGGAATGTGGTAGATCACCAGCGGCACCGGCGTCCCTTCGGCCAGCGCCTCGAAGTGCGCGATCACCCCGCGCTCCGACGGCCGCAGGAAGTACGGCACCGTGACCAGCGCCGCGGCGACCCCGTCGGGCAGCTCGCTCAGCGCCCGCGCGACGGATCGCGTGTCGTTGCCCGTGACGCCCACGGTCAGGGGCGCCCCGCGCTCGCCGCAGATCCGCGCGCACACCTCGATCACCCCGGCCCGCTCGTCGGCGTCGAGCGCCGCCACCTCGGCGGTCGTCCCCAGCGCCACCAGCCCGGCCGCCCCCTGGTCGAGCACGTGCCCGGCCAGCTTCTCGACCGCGTCGTACGCCACCGCCCCCGTCTCGTCGAACGGCGTGATCAGCGGCACATGGATTCCACTCAGCATGCTTCGAGCTTGGCCCCTGGGCATTCGGTAGGTCCAGCGATGATTTGTGACGTCCACCGTAAGCTCGACTTATGCTCGACCCTCGCAAGCTGCACCTTCTACGCGAACTGTCCCGGCGCGGCACCATCGCCGCCGTCGCCGAGGCCGTCGCGTTCACCCCGTCAGCCGTCTCCCAGCAGCTCAGCGCCCTGGAACGGGAGGCGGGCGTGCCGCTGCTGCGCCGCACCGGCCGCACCGTCACGCTGACCCCCGCCGGACACCTCCTCGTCGAGCACGCCCAGGCCGTGCTCGAACAGCTCGAACGCGCCTCCGCCGCGCTCGCCGCCGTCCGCGGCGGACCCGCCGGTCCGTTGCGCATCGGCGCCTTCCCCACCGCCGCCCGCGTCCTGCTCCCGCCCGCGCTCGCCGCACTCACCGGCGCGCACCCCGCCGTCATCCCGATGATCTCCGAGATCGACCCCGCCGACGTCTCCGCCGCCCTGCGCGCCGGCGAGCTGGACGTGGCGCTGGTCCACGAGTACGACTTCGTCCCGCCCGTCACCGACACGTCGCTGGAGACCGAGCCCCTGTTCAGCGAGCCGATGTACCTGACGAACCGCACCGCGATCGCCGACGCCTCCGGCGACCCGTGGATCGTCGGCAAACCCGGCACCCTCTGCCACACCATGACCATCCGGGCCTGCCAGGCCGCCGGCTTCGAACCCCTCGTCCGGCACTGCATCGACGACTTCGACACCGTCCTCGCCTTCGCCGCCGCAGGCGCGGGCGTCGCGCTGGTCCCGCGCCTGGCCGCCCTGTCGCCACCGCCCGGCGTCACCCTCACCCCGCTCCCCCTCAGCCGCCGCACCCTGGCCGCCTTCAGACGCGGACACGGCGACCACCCGGCCATCCGAGCCGCCCTCGCGGCCTTCCACACGGCGATCGGCGAGGTTAAGTCGGATCCATCTAAGTAAGATTGCTTCTTACTAAGATGAAATCGACTTTCCGGAGGCGGACATGGCGACCACGTTCACCGGGCGTGCCCACGATCTCCGCATCCTCGACGACCAGCTCCGCGGCGTAGCCGAGGGCAGGCATCCGACCCGAGGGCGCGCGCTGATCATGAGCGGTCGGCGCAGGGTCGGCAAGTCACGCCTCGTGCAGGAGTTCTGCGACCGGTCGAAGCTCCCGTACGTCATCTTCCAGGCCACCCGCGGCCGCGCCCCGGCGGCGGAGCGGCGCGATTTCGTCGAGGCCGCCGTTTGTGCCGGTCTTCCCGGAGCCGCGCTCGTCCAGGGGGTCGAGCCGGCGGACTGGAACGGCGCGCTCAGGGCGCTGGCCACGGCGGCCGCGGACTCACCCTGCATCGTGGTCCTGGACGAGGTCCCCTGGCTGATCGAGCAGGATCACGAGTTCGAAGGCGCTCTCCAGACGGTCTGGGACCGCTTCCTGTCCGACAAGCCGATCCTGCTGATCCTCGTAGGCAGCGATCTCACCATGATGGAAGCCCTCCAGGAGTACGGGCGCCCGTTCTTCGGGCGGGCGGCCGGCATGACGATCCGGCCGCTGTCTCTTGCCGACGTCGCCGAGATGACCGGGTTGCCCGCGGCCGACGCCGTGGACGCGCTCCTCATCACCGGCGGGTTCCCCGAGATCGTCCAGTCCTGGGAGCCGGGGCTGTCCCGCCTCGACTTCCTCCGCCGAAGCCTCGATTCGCCGCTGTCGCCTCTTCTCGCCGCAGGGGAGCTGTCCCTCCTCGGTGAGTTTCCCGCCGGCACGCACGTCCGCGCGGTGCTGGAGGTCATCGGCGCCGGCGAGCGCACGTTCGGCAAGATCGCCGAGAAGGTCGGCAACAACGCCGCGCTTCCCTCCGGAACGCTCGCTCCGATCCTCAAGACCCTGGTCGAGAAGCGGGTGGTGGCGGCGGAAGTCCCGCTCTCCACCAAACCCGAGGACAAGAACAAGCGTTACCGGGTGGCCGACCACTACCTGCGGTTCTGGCTGTCCTTCCTGCAGAAGGCGGTCGTCGACAGCGAGCGGGGACGCCCCGACGTGGCACTGCGCCGCATCGAGCGATCCTGGACGGCCTGGCGGGGGCGCGCGGTGGAGCCGATCATCCGCGAGTCCCTGGCCAGGGCCCTGCCGAACGACCGGTGGCCGGACACCGAAGAAGTCGGCGGCTGGTGGAACCGCCAGAACAACCCGGAGATCGACCTGGTCGGCGCGGACCGGGCGCCTGTGGCGAAGAACATCCACTTCGTCGGTTCCATCAAGTGGCTCGAACAACGGCGGTTCGACCGGCACGACTACGACGAGCTGACGCGGGGCGCCGCGTCCGTGCCGGGGGTCACCGGCCGGACCGCCTGGGTGGCCGTTTCCAGGTCCGGCTTCGAGCCCGGCCTCCCGGTCGAGCAGTGGGGCCCGGACGATCTGCTGGCCGCCTGGCAGGCTCACTAGCGGGGACGCTGCCGGATCGCCGGGACACCCGCCCAGTGCGCGTTGCCGCTGGTCGGCCGCCAAGGTCGCCGGCACCGGCACGCCCGTGACCCCGGCCTCGGCCATGCGATCGAGTCGGCCGGAGGGCCCGTTCCTAGTCCTGCTCGATCGCCTTCATGACGGCCGTGGTGCTGGGCTGCCCGAAGTCGTTGTAGTCGCCCGCCGTCACGGCCACCACCAGCCCCTGCGACGGGTCCAGGAACAGCCGCTGCCCGCCGTTGCCGTGCGCGCCGATCTTGCGCGGTTCGCCGGTGTCGATGTACCAGTGATAGCCGTACGCGAAGTTCGCCCCGATCTCCACGCGGGGTCGCAGCATCTCGTCGAGCCATTCGGCCGGCACGATGCCGCGACCGCCGTCCAGCACCATCTCCCCGATCGTCGCCAGGTCGCGCGGCCTGAGCCGCAGCCCCGCCGGAGCCAGCGGCACCCCGTCGTCGCCGGTCGTCCACTCGAACGCGCCGATCCCGAGCGGCTCGAACAGCACCTCACGCGCGTACTCGGCCAGCGACCGCCCGGCGCCCCGCGCGATGATCCCGCCGACCAGCGTCGTGCCGCCCCCGCAGTACGACCACCGCTTCCCGGCCTCCTCGACGACGGGACGTTCCAGGACGTAGCGGTAGCGGTCGGGCGCCTCCTCCATGGCGAGCTCGCTGTTGGCGGTGCTCGTGTACGGGACGCTCTCGTCCCAGTCGAGGCCGAGCGTCATGGTCAGGGCATGTTCGATCGTGAGATGCGCCCGGGACTCATCGGCCACCAGGTCCGGATATTCCGGGAATTGCGCCACCAGCCCAGCCCCCGGCTCCGGCACCAGTCCGTCCTTCAACGCGATCCCGTACAGCAGGGCGACCACGCTCTTGCTCACGGACCGGACGTCGTGCAGCGTCGCGGCATCGAACGTCACATGCCCGAGCGCGTCACCGAGCCGGTAGTCCTCCCCCGCCCCGTAGTGCTCCACCAGCACCTCACCGTGCCGCCGGACGACCAGCCCGTGCAGGTTCGGCGCCTCACCCGCCCGCAGCACGGCCTCGACGCGCTCTTCGATTGCCATCATGACCTCCCAGGATTCGGCACATCCTGGCATAGGGCATCACACGGTGTGAGAGTCAATTTCGCGGTCCAGACGCCCCGGGAGTCACGCTTCGAGCCGCCAGAGCGCGGCCAGCGGAAGCGCCTTGAGTCCGGCCCCGAAGGACAGCGACTCGTGCCCGGCATAGAGCACGAACCCCGCGATGAAACGGTTCCCGAGCCGGCTCTGCAGGTGTCGAAGGCCGCGGAAATCGTCGCCGCGCACGGTTTCGGCCGCCTTGATCTCAACGCCCACGATGTCGCCGGACGCGTGTTCGAGCACGGCGTCCACTTCCACCTTGTCCCGATTGCGGTAATGAAAAAGCTGCACCGGCTCATCGGCCCACGTGAGCTGGCGAGCGATCTCCCCGAGCGCGAAATTTTCCACGAGCGGCCCCACGGGACTCGTCACGTCCATCGCGCGCTCGGGCGAGATCCCGACCAGCCTCGCTCCCAGGCCAGAGTCCACGACCAGCAGCTTCGGCGTGCCGACCGCACGCGTCGTGAGGTTGGAGGACCAGGCCGGAATTCTTTTGATGACGAACACCAGCTCCAGGAGATCCAGATAGCGCGACAACGTCACGCGGGGCATTCCCGCGTCATTGCCGAGAGCCTGAGCCACCGCCAGATTGCCCATACGCGCGGCGACCACGCTGAGCAGCCTCCGCATTTCAGCCGGCCGTTCGATGTTCGTCACCTGGCGCACGTCACGGGTGATGAGATCGGAGACGTAGGAATCGAAGAAACGAGCACGGCGGCGGCCCGGGTCACGCCGAACCGCCTCCGGATAACCGCCACGAAGTGCCCGCGCCACATAGTCGTGCTTGCTGAGTTCAGCCTTGACGTCGACATCCGCGCCTCTGCGGAAGACGGCGTCGACGAAACCGTCCGGAGCCGAGTCGATCTCGCCCTGGGACAGCGGCCACAACTCGATCGTCTCCGTCCGTCCGGGCAGGGCGTCGGGAAGATCGCGCAGGTCGAGCAGGCGCGCCGAGCCCGTCAGGAGAAAGCGTCCGGGGCGGGGGTCCCGGTCCACCTCACGTTTGATCGGGAGCAGCAGTCCGGGTGCCCGCTGGATCTCATCGATCAGCAGCAGGCCGTCGTGCTGGACGAACCCGACCGGGTCTTCATGCGCCGCGTCGAGCACCGCCGGATCGTCGAGGTACAACTCCTTGGCCCCGGGCGTCCTGCCCAGGATCGAGTGCGCCAGGGTGCTCTTGCCGACCTGGCGGGCGCCGTTGACCACGACTACCCGAGTGTCGGCGAGGGCTTCCAGAGCCATGGCGTGCGCGCGTCTGCCATAGAGATTGCCGTCGACCATGGCTCAGACGTTATCACTGGTAGAGGGGGCATGTGGGCGGTCTGCCGCAGGGTATGTGGTCACTCTGCCGCTATGGTTGTGGTCATTCTGCCGCACCCCCTGTGGGCGTTCTGCCGCACCCCGCGTGGTCGTCCTGCCGCTCCGGTATCGGCCCAACCACCCCAACCACCCCGACCGCGTGACGGGCGGCGGAGCGCGAGGGCTTGCCCTCGCCTCGTGGAGGGGCCGAAGGCCCCGGGAAGCACGCCGAGCGGGTGAGGGCGCGAAGCGCCTGACGGGCGAGCCCTTTGCCGACGGGGACGAGCGACACGATGGGGCACTGCCGAGGCTGGTCGCCGCTGCGAAGGCGACTTCCTGACGATTTGTTGGTACCAATGGTAAGAATCCCCGTCATTTCCCAAAGAGTGTGCTCATACTGGGGTTAAGGGAGAATGCGGGAGCACGCTCATGCGGAAACCACCCCCGGCCGACGGGCTCGGCCCGGCCCAGTTCCTCCAGTTGGCCACGGCCGATTTCACCGGGATCTACGCGGTCCACCTCGCCGCCAAGGAAGAGCGCCTGAAGATGACCAGGCTCGCGATGAGCCTGCTGTCTGGACCGTTCCTGGCGGCGATCGCGCTCACCAGCGCCAAGGTCGTCGACCCGGAGAGCCTGACCGCCTGGCAGAGCGTGCCCTGGTACCTGTTCGCGCTGGTGGTGGCGTTCGGGGTGCTGGCGGTGCTGCCGTTCCTGCGGCTGATCGAGGCGGTCAACGCGCACGCCAGGACGGCCCGCGCGATCAACAACTTCCGGCTCCTGTACGCGACCCGCCTGGCGGCGGACCTCGGCTGGTCGCCGAACCTGCCGGTCGACCCGCGCTTCCCCGAGACGTACGCGCCGCTGGCCTGGCCGGGCGTGAACGTCATGGTGCTGTCGCTGGTGAACTCCGCCTACCTGACGGTCGGCGTGACCGGCCTGGCCAGGCAGGAGCCGAACGCGCTCCTGCTGCTGTTCGGCGTCCTGATGGTGGCGCTGGTGCACTACTCGGTCTATTACGTGCGGTGCAACGTGTCGCGGCGGCGCCGGCTCCCCCGTAGCCCGTACGAGTTCCCGAATCTGGAGACCTGAATGCCCGATCCTGCGGAGTGGGCGTCATGTGGGGAGGCGTGGATCTGGTTGATGCGCCATGTGTGGACGGAGGGGGCGCTGGCCGACGACGACCGGGGCCCGGTGATGGAGGGGCCGTCGGTGCTGTTCGAGATCGCCGAGGTGCGCCGGGACGACCCGATCGTGGAGCGTTACGGTGACGCCGAGCGGCTGGCGCTGTACGGCAGGAAGTTCAGCCAGGACACGGTGGTGGCGCCGTTCAAGTACAGCTATGGCGCCCGAATCAAGGGGCAGTTGCGCTGGGCCGCCGATCTGCTGCGCGTCAAGCCGTACAGCAAGAGCGCGTGGATCTCGCTCACGGTGCCGGGCGAGCCGTACGACTGCGTGCCGTGCCTGATCGGGCTGGCGTTCCGGATCAGGGAGGGCGCGCTGGTGATGACGGCGACGTTCCGCTCGCAGAACGCCTTCACCAGCTACCTGAACTACCTGCCGCTCGCCGAGGTGCAGGCGGGGATGGCGCACGAGCTGGGGCTGACGCTGGGCCCGATGCGGGTGTTCGTGGACGTGCCGCACCTCTATCTGGCCGACAGCACGCAGGTGCTGCGCGTCATGCGTCCTTGCCTGTCGAGGCCGCTGAGAGCGGGGCCGCGATGTCCTCCAGGCCGCGACGTTCGGCCTTGATGCCGAAGATCAGCTCGACCACGCCGGCCAGGATCATCAACGTCGCGCCGATGGCGAAGGCGAGCGCCGTGTCGCCGGGGACGCCGCTGGAGACCAGCTCGGCGAAGATCAGCGGACCGGCGATGCCTCCGGCGGCGGTGCCGATGGCGAAGAAGAACGCGATGGCCATGGCCCTGGTCTCCATCGGGAAGATCTCGCTGACCGTCAGGTAGGCGGAGCTGGCTCCGGCCGAGGCCACGAACAGCACCACGGACCAGCACGCCGTCAGCGTGACGGCGGTGAGCACTCCCTCGTTGAACAGCCACGCGGTGCCGAGCAGCAGCAGCCCTGAGCCGACGTAGGTGGCCGAGATCATCGGCACCCGTCCCACGGTGTCGAACAGCGGCCCGAGCAGCAGCGGCCCGAGGAAGTTGCCGACGGCGATGACCGCGAAGTAGTAGCCCGTGTGGGTGTCGATGCCGTAGAACGTCGACAGGATCTGCGCGTACCCGAAGGTGATCGCGTTGTAGAGGAACGCCTGCCCGATGAAGAGCGAAAGCCCCAGCACGGTGCGCTTCGGGTAGAGGGCCACCATCGTGTGCGCGATCCGGACGAACCCGATCGACTTGCGCTGGTGGATCGTCATCGACTGCGCGGGCTCCGGCAGGTGCCCGCCGACCTGCCGCTCGATGTCGTCGACGATCGCCTCGGCCTCCTGTTCACGGCCGTGGATGAACATCCAGCGCGGGCTCTCCGGCACGTGCCTGCGTACGAGCAGGATCGCCAGGCCCAGCACCACGCCGAGCCCGAACGCCACCCGCCAGCCGATGTTGACGGGCAGGTCGTTCAGCAGCGGCACGGTCAGCAGCGCGCCGCCGGCCGCGCCGAGCCAGTAGCTGCCGTTGATGAGGATGTCGATGCGCCCCCGGTGCCTGCTGGGGATGAGCTCGTCGATGGCCGAGTTGATGGCCGCGTACTCCCCGCCGATGCCGAACCCGGTGAGGAACCTGAACAGGAAGAACCACCACGCGCTGAACGAGAACGCCGTCATCAGCGTCGCCACGAGGTAGACGATCAGCGTGATGATGAACAGCTTCTTCCTGCCGAACCTGTCCGTCAGCCAGCCGAAGAACAGCGCCCCCGAGCAGGCCCCGGCCACGTAGAGCGCGGCGGCGAGGCCGGCCACCTGCTGCTGGGTGATGTCCAGGCCGCTGCCCGGCTTGGCGAGCTGGGCGGACAGGTTGCCGACGATCGTGACCTCTAGGCCGTCGAGGATCCAGACGGTGCCGAGACCGATCACGATCATCCAGTGCCAGCGCGACCAGGGGAGCCGATCCAGCCGGGCGGGCACTTTCGTGCTGATCGTGCCGATCTCCACGTCGCTCATAAGGTCACGTCGATACCCGCGTGGCGAACGGCAAACCCGGCGGTTACGGCTTACGCGCCTCCAGCAGCCACGTCGCGGCCCACGGCCCGCCGTACCAGAAGCGCGCGCCCAGGTCGCGCCTGCGCACGTCGGTGACGCCGAGCTCGCGCAGCGTGGCCTCGTACGCCTGCGTGTGCTTGTCGTCGGCGACGAGCAGCAGCCCGCCGGGCCGCAGCACCCGGTACGCCTCCTGGATCGTCAGCTCGCGCGTCGGCCGGCTCGACACCACCACGTCGTACGACTCGTCGGGGCACGGCAGTTCGCCGGGGTCGCCGGTGACCACCTCGACCCGGTCGGCGACGCCTTCGGCCTCGGCGTTCGCGCGTACGGCGGCCTCGCCCCGCGCGTGCCAGACGACGCCGGTGGCCCGTCCGCCCTCCAGCAGCCTGGCCGCGGTCATGAGCACGGCGCCGCGGCCCGTCCCCAGGTCGAGCAGCTCCTCGTCCCCCTTGAGCCGCGCCAGCTCGCGCTCCCACACGGCGAACCTGCCGCGCCGCGCGGTGTAGAAGTAGCTGCCCGCGCTGGCCAGCGTGTAGCAGGCGGCGAACACGAAGGCGACGCCCGCCTCGGGAACGTCGTTGGCGTACGCGAGCGCCGCGAGGGCGGCCAGCAGCGCGCCTCCCGCGACGAGCCCTGCCAGAGCCCAAGCCGCGTCGAACCCGTAGTTTCCACGCACAATCACGTTATAACTCAAAGAATCTCTTGACCGGATATTGGCACGCCCCTTCCCTGAGGGCAGGTCATACAACGGCAAAGCGTCACTAACGTGGGAGGGATTGGCCAGAAGCGGGGGTTTGACCAGGCATGACAGGTAAGGAACGCGGTTTCGGGCCCGGAGCGAGCATCGTGCTCACGTTGGGCTCGGCCCTGCTGTGGGGCGTGGCACACATGGCAACACACCGCCACAAGACCGGCATCCTGCTCATGTCCATATATGTCCTGATGCTGGGCTTCATCCTCACGGTGCTGACCGCGTTCAGCGCCCGGCTGCTGTCGCTCGCCGTGCAGCCGCGCTGGATCACCGTGCTCGCGCTCGCCCTCGCCGTCCTCGCCGTCGCCTGGACCACCGTGATCATCTGGTCGTACCTGCTGGTCCGGCCCACCTCCTCGCACGCGGTCGCCCGCGGCCTCACCGCCGGCCTGACCATCGCCCTGTGCGCGCTCGTCCTGGCCCCCACCGCGTACGCCGCCCGCCTGGCCTACCTGTCGCGCGACGTCGTCCACACCCTGTTCGCCGGCAACTCCTCGCCCGTCGTCGCCCAGGACCCGTGGAACGGCGCCCAGCGCGTCAACTTCCTGCTCATCGGCGCCGACTCCGCGCCCAACCGGCCCGGCGTCCGCACCGACAGCATGACCGTGGCCAGCGTCGACACCGCGACCGGCGCCACCACCCTGTTCGGCCTCCCGCGCAACCTCCAGAACGTCCCGATGCCGGCCGGCCCGCCGCGCGACCTGTTCCCCTACGGCTTCACCGGCGCGGGCGCGGCCACGCCCGGCCTGCTCAACGAGGTCTTCCAGTACGCCGAGGACCACCCCGAGATGGTCCCCGGCCAGCCTGACGGCAAGCGCGGCCCGGCGCTGCTGAAGGAGACCGTCAGCGGCATTCTCGGCATCCCGGTCAGCTACTACGCCATGATCGACATGAAGGGCTTCGCCGAGATTGTCGACGCGATGGGCGGCGTCCGCGTCACCGTCGAGGAGCCCATCGTCTACGGCAGGCACCGCGAAGGGCTGCTGCCCGCCGGCACCCGCAAGCTGAGCGGCGAGGAAGCCCTCTGGTACGGCCGCTCCCGCACCGACAGCGACGACTACGTGCGCATGGGCCGCCAGAAGTGCCTGCTCAACGCCGTGGTCAAGCAGGCGGACCCGGTGACCGTGCTCAACAGCTTCGAGAGCCTCGCCTCCGCCACCAAGCGCGCCATCTCCACCGACCTGCCGCAGGACGTGCTCCCGGCGCTCGTCGAGCTGTCGCAGAAGGTCAAGGACACCCACATCAGGAGCCTCAGCTTCGTCCCGCCCCTGATCAGCACCGGTGACCCGGACTGGCACCTGATCCGGCGCAAGGTCTCGCAGGTGCTCTCCGAGCGCCCCACGATCGCCACCGGCCACACCGCCCCCGACGGGACCGCCGCGCGCGGGGCCACGCCCGACCGGTCGTCCGACGCCACCCCGAGCCCCGAACGCCCGCTGACCCTGGACAGCGCCTGCGGCTAGACCCGCCGCAGCAGCATCGTCACGAACCCCAGCCGGCCACGGTAGCCGTCGAGCCACATCTTCCGGTGCGCTGGCGCGGCCGCCCCACGGGGACGACCGGCCCGACCGTCACCCCGGCGCCTCGGCGTCGAGGCGGGAAGCCAGGTAGCGCTGGAACTGCCACAGGGGGCGTTCGAGGTGGGAGAAGCGGCCCGCGGGCGGGTCGGGGGCGGCCGACAGCCCGCGCTGGACGCCGTGGATGGCCACCAGGTCCTCGTCCTGGATCAGCCGCAGCCCGGCGACCAGCGAGTCCAGGTAGGCCGGGAAGCCCGGCTGCCCGGCGGCACCCGGCGGGACGAGGACGTGGAAGACCGCGTCGTGCGTCACCGGCCCGGTCGGCCACCAGGTGGCCCACACCGCGAGCCCCGATTGCAGGGCCAGGACGGTGTTGGGGAAGATCCCGGCGATGGTCAGCCCGGTGCCGGGGTCGGCCGGGTCGGGGGTGTGCATGGTGAACCAGCGGCCGTCGCACTCGTCGACGCGGGTGGCGCGGGCGGGCGCCACGGGTTCGAGCGTGTCGGCGTGGGTGCCCATGTGGTGGTAGTTCTCCGACCCGTTCTCCAGGGCGACCTTCCAGTTGGCGGGCACGTCGTCCCAGCGGATGGTCGCGGCGTGCGTCCAGGACGCCAGGTCGAACCCGCCCAGCACGGCGTCGAGGCCGGACAGCTCCGGGGCGAGCGGCGGCGCGCCGGGGTCGAGGTTGAGCATGACGAAGCCGTGCCATTCCTCCAGCCGGTAGGCGGCCAGGCGGCAGGCGGCGCGGTCGAATCCGGGGGCGCGCATGAGCGGCGCCCCGGCGAGCCGTCCGGCGAAGTCGCCGTTGAGCCGGTAGGTCCAGGTGTGGTACGGGCAGGTCAGGCGTTTGAGCCGGCCCTGCTCCGGGGTGGTCTCGGGCGGCAGGATGTCCATGAACCGGTGGCGGCAGACCCGCGAGAGCGCGTGCAGCGTGCCGTCCTCGTCGCGGGTGAGCACCAGGGGCCGCCCGGGCAGGTCGAGCCGCAGGTAGGCGCCGGGGTCGGCGAGCTGGTCGGCGCGGGCGACGCAGAGCCAGTCGCTGCGGAAGATCCGCTCCAGCTCCAGGGCGTGGAACTCTGGCGAGGTGTAGGCCTCGGGCGGCAGGGTCTCGCTCTCGTCGAACGGCAGGCCGGCGATCCGTCGCACCTCGGCGGTGAGCTGGGTGGTCGTCATGGGTGCCCCCTCAGGTCGGGTAGTCGAGCACGATGCGGCCGTTGTCGGGGATCACCAGGCGGTGGCCGTTACGCCGGTGGTAGCGGCGCGCGTAAATGACGCCCGCGGTGACGGCGGCGGCCACGAAGGCCAGCCCCGACAGCCGGACGAGCGGCACGAGGTCCGGCGGGACCGTGAAGGTCACCACCGCCGAGACGGCCGCGTCGAGCAGCAGCCCCGCGCCCCACAGCGCGGTGATCGTGCGGATGGCGCCGCGGTAGGCCGGGGAGGTCCGCCAGGCGGCCTCCCGCTCCGGCGCGCCGAGCTGGAGCGTGAGCTCCAGGGCGAGCGGCCGGGACGAGATCGCGGTGATCAGCGCCCAGCCGCCCGCGACGGCGCCGGTGAGCGCGTCCCTGAGCAGCAGCAGCCGCGGATCGCCGCTGAACAGCGAGCTGACGCCGGTCAGGGCCAGCGTGGCGATCGTGAACCGGTCGAGCCCGTCGATCCGCCCGCCGGCGATCACCTTGTGCGCCAGCACCGCCGCGGGCACCACGGCCCCGGCCATGAGAGCGAGCCACGGGCTCACTCCCAGGGCGCGCAGCCCGTAGAAGGCCGCGACGGGCACCACCACGAAGACCACCAGCATGATGGCCAGCAACACCTGCCAGGACGCCGTACGCGCCGCCGGCCGGGCTGTCAGGGTCATCGCGGTCACCCCCGAGTCGATCCCCCGATTGGTCAGCTCAACGCTACGACGCGATCACCTGCCGTCACATCGGCCCAGGGTCTGATCCCGGCTACATCCTTAGGTTGACGCGCTAGACCGTCTCGTCCAGATTGTCCGCGTAATAGGCGACGGCCCGCTCGTAACCGCCCACGTGCCCGGCCTCCACGAGCAGCTTGAGCAGCGTGGAGACCGCCTCCCGCGACTCCCCCGCGTTGTAGAGCGCCATCGCCTCGAACACCCGCAGCCCCGGGTCTCCGGGGAACTCCTCCAGCGCCCGCCGGAACAGCGCCCGCGACTCGGCCACCCGTCCCAGCACCCGCAACGTGCTGCCCAGGCCGGTGAAGGCCCCCAGCCGGTCGCCGGGCGTCAGCCCGTCACCCGCCAGCGCCCGCTCGTAATAGGGCACCGCCTCGGCCTCCAGCCCGAGCGAGTCGTGCACCCAGGCGGTGTGGCAGGCGACCTCGGCGTCGTCCGGATATCGCTCCGCCAGGGCGAGCAGCACCGTCCTGGCCTCCTCCTTCCTGCCTTCTTCACGCAACCGCACGGCCATCGCCAAATCATCGTTTCGCATGCACCGAGTGTGGCATGATGGTCACCCGTACGAGCGGAAACGGTTTTCATAATCATCGCCAGGAGGTTCTCGTGAGGGTGGCGTTCGTCGGCAAGGGCGGCAGCGGCAAGACCACGATCTCGGCGCTGTTCGCCAGATACGTCGCGGGCAGGGGCGCGCCGGTGGTGGCGGTCGACGCCGACATCAACCAGCACCTGTCGCTGGTGCTCGGGCTCGACAGCCCACCGGAGCCGCTCGGCGCGCACCTCACGGAGATCAAGGACTTCCTGCGCGGCGACAACCCGCGCATCCCCTCCGCCGACGCGATGGTCAAGACGACCCCGCCGGGCCGCGGCTCCCGGCTGGTGTCCGTCAAGGACCTGGCCGAGCACCGCTACGCGGCCCCGACGCCGGAGGGCTTCCGCCTGATGGCCACCGGCCCGTTCAACGACGACGACCTCGGCGTGGCCTGCTACCACTCCAAGGTCGGCGCGGTCGAGCTGCTGCTCAACCACCTGGTCGACGGCCACGGCGAGTACGTGGTGGTCGACATGACGGCGGGCTCCGACTCCTTCGCCTCCGGCCTGTTCACCCGCTTCGACCTGACGTTCCTCGTCGCCGAGCCGACCCGCCAGGGCGTCGGCGTCTACCGGCAGTATCGCGACTACGCGGCCGACTACGACGTGCCGCTGGCCGTGGTCGGCAACAAGGTCCACGGCCCCTCCGACGTCGACTTCCTGCGCGAGCACGTGGGCGACGACCTGCTCACCTGGATGGAGCACTCCTCCGCCGTGCGCGCCATGGAGCAGGGCCGCGCCTTCAGCCTCGACGACCTGGAGCCGGCCAACTCCGACGCGCTCGCCGTGCTGCTCAAGCACGTCGACGAGCAGGAGAAGGACTGGGTGCGGTTCGGCCGCCAGGCCGCCGAGTTCCACCTGCGCAACGCCCGCGCCTGGGCCAACGCCAGGACCGGCCTCGACCTGGCCGGTCAGGTCGACCCCGACTTCGTCTACGGCCCTCCGGCCGCCTGACCCACACGACTGTCGCCCTACGGCCATCTGGAGCGTTTCCGGAGGCTCACCTAGCGTCAAGTTGATGTCTTTCGAAAGGAGACAGCATGTCGCTGACCGTTCCGAACGATCTCCTCGACCAGGCCAGAGCCGGGGACGTCGACGACGCGGCGTTCGTCGCCTGCGTCCGCGACTCCCTGCCCTACGCCTGGTCGGTGATCACCGAGCTGGTCGAGCAGCGTGACAGGACCGGCGCCGAGTTCGCCGACAACCAGGTGCCGCCACCGGACGAGGAGGCCCGAGGGCAGCTCCTGCGCTGCCTGGCGAGCGACGCGATGCGGGGCGCCCTGGAGCGCCACTTCGGCATGAAGCTGGCCTTCCAGAACTGTCACCGCGTGGCCGTGTTCGACCCGGCGGCGCGCGAGGCGCTGAGCGAGTTCGTCACGCCGCGGGCGCAGATCCTCAACCAGAAGCCGGAGCTGGTGGACTGCTGATCCGTTCAGGGGCCGCCCGCCGCTCCGGGCGGGCGGCCTCTCAGCAGCGGCAGCACTTCGGCGCCGAGCCGCCGCACGTCCTTCAGGGCGTTCCCGGCCGCCTCCACCATCAGGATGAAGTGGTCGATCCCGGTCATCTCGGCGGTGCGCAGCAGCGTGCGGGCGCAGTGCTCGGGCGAGCCCACGGGGTGGATCCGGGCCAGGAAGTCCACGTACGCGTCCACGTCCCGCTCGGGTCGTGGCCGCCCGTCCACCGGCGTGTAGCTCGCCAGGCCGGGCTTCAGCCAGGCGGGCATCGACTCCTTCAGCTCCCGCACGGCCTGCGGCGTCGTGTCGGCGACGTGCGCGACCGCCGCGGCGACGTGCCCCCCGGAAGAGCCGGGAACACCGGACGCGCCATGAGCCCGCACCGCCGCCGCCTTCTCCTCGTCGCCCACGTGCACGCCGAGCAGCATCGGCAGCCCGCGCCCGGCCGCCAGCGCGATCGTGGACCCCGACGTGCACGCGACCACCGGCCGCAGCCGCGCCGACGGCACCATCCGCACGTCGCGGAAGGCGAAGAACTCACCGGAGGCCGACACCGTCTCGCGTGACAGGGCGGCCGTCAGCAGGTCGAGCGATTCCGGGAAGCCCCGCTCGAACCGGTCCAGCCCGGTGCCGAACACCTCCAGGTCCACCCACGGCCCGCCACGCCCGACGCCGAGCGTGAAGCGCCCGCCCGACAGGTGGTGCAGCATGGCGGCCTGCTCGGCCAGGGCGATCGGATGCTGCGTGGACAGCACGCTGACGGCGGTGCCGAGCCCGATCCTGGTGGTGCGCCCGGCGGCGACGGCGGCCAGCGTGATCGGCGACGGGCACACGCCGTAGGTCATGAAGTGGTGCTCGGCGATCCACGCGTCGTCGAACCCGGCCCGCTCGGCGGCGACGATCAGCTCGACGGTGTCGGCCAGGATCCGGCCCGGCTCCCCGCCTGGGAACTGGGCGGCGACCAGGAAGATGCCGATGCGCATCCCACCGATGATGGCCGACGCCGCAGCCCGGTGTCAGCCGAAGAGGCTGACCTGCCCCTCGACGGCGGCCGGGTCGCGGTGCCGCTTGAGGTGCCGCCAGGCCGGCAGGTCGTCCAAGTAGGACCAGGAGAGCCGGTGGTGCGCCGTCGGCCCCAGCTCGGCGAGCGCCTGCTGGTGCTGCGGCGACGGATATCCGGCGTTCTCCGCGAACCCGTACGCCTCACATCCGATCTCCGCCATGTACGCGTCGCGCCTGACCTTGGCCAGCACCGAGGCGGCGGCCACCGAGATGCTGGCCGCGTCGCCCTTGACCTCCAGGCGCACCGGCCAGGGCGCGCCGATGTAGTCGTGCTTGCCGTCGAGGATGACGGCGTCGGGCCTGGTGGGCAGCGCCTCCAGGGCACGCCGGGCGGCCCGGCGCAGCGCCTCGGTCATGCCGAGCCGGTCGATCTCGTCGTGGCCCGCCTCGCCGAAGCCGATGCCGGCGGCCCAGGTCTCCAGCTCGGCGGCGACCTTGTCGCGCTTGGCGGCGGAGAGCTGCTTGGAGTCGGTGAGCCCGGTGGGCGGCGCGGACAGGTCGGTGACCACGGCGCACACGGTGACCGGCCCGGCCCAGGCTCCGCGGCCCACCTCGTCCACGCCCGCGACCGTGCGCACGCTCGGCTGGGCGAGCAGGAGGGTCTCGATGTCGTACGTCGGCGCCATGGCGCAGAACGCTACCGGTCGGCGAACCGTACCGGATCCAGATCGGCGGCGATGTAGCGGGCGGCCACGTGGATGGCTCGCAGGGTCACCGAGACCGAGGGCCGGTTGACGCTGGAGACGCGCGCCACCGCGTGCACGTCGCGGCCGACGGGGTTGCCGGGGAAGTGGCGGACCGACAGCCCGCGCACGCCGGCGGCCAGCGCGAGCGCGGGCACGGCGGCGATGCCGATGCCCTTGGCGACCAGCGACAGGATGGTGCCGAGTCCTTCGAACTCCCACGGCGTCGGCTTGGTGCCGCCCACGTCCACGAACAGCCGGTCCACCGCCAGGCGGGACGGCTCGCCGTCGGGGGTGGCCATCCACGGCTCGTCGCGCAGCTCCCTGAGGTCGAGCGGCACGTCGGGGTCGGCCAGCCGGTGCTTGCGCGGCACGACGAGCACCAGGGGGTCGTGCAGGAGCGGGAAGACGCGCAGGTTCTCGCTGTCGCGGGCCATGCCGTACCAGTCGTCGACGAGCGCGATGTCGACCTCGCCTGACTGCACCTCCCGCATGCCCTTTCCCGACCTGCTCTGCCCCAGCCTGAGCGTGAGTTCGGTGTGGCGGCGGAGGGACCTGGCGAGGGCCGGGGCGAATGCGACGGCCGCTGTGGGGAAGGCGGTAACCACGACACGTCCGGCGGGGCTGCCCGCGTGAGCCGAAAGGTCCGACTCAGCCTCCTCGACCATGGAAAGGATGCGTTCCGCGTGCGCCACCAGCCTGCGGCCGGCGTCGGTCAGCTCGGCACTGCGCGCGGTCCGGTCGATGAGCGCGGTGCCGGTCTCGCGTTCGAGCGCGGCGAGCTGCTGCGAGACCGCGGAGGGGCTGTAGCCCAGCGACTCCGCGGTCGCGGCGATGCTGCCGCGCCGAGCGAACTCGCAGATCAACGTCAAACGCCGCAAATCGAGCATCGGAATTCCTTACGCCTACCCACAAAAAGCCTCGCTTGTCCTGATGCCTTCCTACAACCACCCTGGGAACGTGACAAACATGACCGTGACTCTCTCCGCCACCCTGGCGGCGAACGAGGACATCGAACGAAGACGACGCGCCGGGGAACGCGTGCTGAACCTCGCCTTCGGTGAGGCAGGACTGCCCGTCCACCCGGCGCTGCGCGACAAGCTGGCCGCCGCATCGGAACGCAACGGCTACGGGCCGGTCGCGGGGGCGTCCGAGCTCAGGACGGCGGCGGCGGGCTACTGGACACGACGGGGGCTCATCACCGACCCCGAGCTGGTCGTCTGCGGGCCAGGCAGCAAATCCCTGCTGTACGGCCTGCTCCTGGCGATCGGCGGCGACGTCGTCCTGCCCATGCCCAGCTGGGTCAGCTACGCCGCGCAGGCCGACCTCGTCGGGTCACGCCCGATCCTGGTCCCCGCGCCCTCGGGCCAGGGCGGCGTGCCGGACCCCGACCTGGTGAAGGCGGCCGTGCTGGACGCCCGCGCCCAGGGCCGGACCGTACGCTCCCTGCTCGTGACGCTGCCGGACAACCCCACCGGCCGGCTCGCGCCGCGCTCGGCGATCCGCCGCCTGGTCGCGCTCGCCCGCGAACTGGACCTGTACGTCATCTCGGACGAGATCTACCGCGACCTGCTGCACGACCCCTCCACGTCCTTCACCTCCCCGGCCGATCTGGCGCCCGAGCGCACGATCGTCACCACCGGGCTGAGCAAGAGCCTGGCTCTGGGCGGCTGGCGGATCGGCGTCGCGCGGCTGCCCGACGACGCGCACGAGCTGCGCGCCCGGCTGCTCGCGGTGGCCAGCGAGATCTGGTCGGCCCCGGCCGCCCCGATCCAGGAGGCCGCGGCGTACGCCTTCACCGACCCCAGCGAGCTCACCGAGCGCGTCAGGCAGAGCCGCCGGCTGCACGGCACGCTGGCCCGCGCCGTACACGACAGGTTCGTGGAGATCGGCGCCTCCGTGCCGGCCCCGCAGGGCGGCTTCTACCTCTACCCGGACCTGAGCCATCTGCGGCTCGGCGGCTCGGCCGACGTCACCCGGCTCCTGCTCGACCAGCACGGCCTCGGGGTGCTGCCCGGTCACGCCTTCGGCGACGACCCGGCCGCCGCGCGCGTGCGGGTTGCGGTCAGCCTGCTGTACGGGGACACGACCGAGGACCGGCTGACCGCGCTGACCAGCCCCGATCCGCTCCAGTTGCCGTGGATCGCGGCCTCGCTCGACCATCTTTCGATGGGCCTGAAGGAGCTCTCGCTGGCGTCGCGTGAACGGCGTCCGGCGCTGGTGCCGACCGGATGTCACGGTTAGGCGAAATCTTCCCCGGAGATCCTTCCGAATTACCCCTCTGACCTGCGGAAACACCGTGCTTTCCGGGGTGCGGGGACGACGGCCCCGATAGCGTGGTTCCGCGGACTCCGAGCAACCCCCATCATGTGCACATGTCCGCTCTTGTCACCTTGTCCGGGCGCCTCGTGCGCCTGGAACCTCTCAGCCTCGCGGTGGTCGATGACCTGATCGCCGCGGCGAGTGAAGACCGGTCCACTTACGGCTTCACTCGGGTCCCGGGCAACCGGGACGAGATGGTCTCCTACGTGGAGGCCGCGCTGGCTGAGCAGGCGGAGGGCCGCACGGTGCCCTTCGCCATCCGGTGGCTGCACACCGACCGCGTGGTCGGTGCCACCCGTCTCATGAACCTGGAGTACTGGCAGGGTCCCATGCCCTGGCCTCCGGGCACGCGTGGTGCGGTGGGCGAGGTCCCGTCCGTGGCCGACATCGGTTACACCTGGCTGGGCGCCTCCGCCCAGGGCACGGGTGCCAACCGGGAGAGCAAGTTCCTGATGCTCTCGCACGCCTTCGAGACCTGGCAGGTCCACCGCATCACGCTCAAGGCCGACGTGAGGAACGTCCGATCCCGGGCCGCCATCGAGGCCCTCGGCGCACACTTCGACGGGGTGCGGCGAGCGGAAAGCCGAGGCGCCGACGACACGGTCCGAGATACGGCGTTCTACTCGATCCTGATCTCCGAATGGCCGGCCGTGCGAGAACGGCTGCTCCACAGGCTCGGTCTGGTCGAGACGGCAGTCGAAGCAGCATAGGAAAATCCGTTGAAGGCCCCGCCCGGAATGGGCGGGGCCTGTGTCGTAAAGGCCGTGTCGTCAAAAGGCGGCCAACGCTTCGGTTAACGAATGCCCGCATTCCTAGGTGCTCGGCGTCATTGGATCTATCATTTGGTAACAAATCGTTCCATTGATGTGGGGACAGGCGGCATGGCTGGTCAGGACATCGAAGGCGGGCTGCGGTTCGCCGTACTGGGTCCCGTCCGCGCGTGGCGCGATGGTCAGGAGCTCGACCTCGGCACGCCGCTGCAGCGCTCCATTCTCGGCATGCTGCTCCTGCGGGAAGGCCGCGCGGTCACCCCGGCCGAGATGATCGACGCCGTGTGGGGCGAGGAAGCGCCGCCCAGGGCCCTCGGCGCGCTGCGCACGTACGTGTCCCGGCTGCGCACGGTGCTGGAGCCCGACAGGCCCGCCCGCTCACGTCCCGAGCTGCTCACCTCCGTCGGCAGGGGCTACGCGCTGCGACTGCCCGGCGACGCGCTGGACCTGACCCGGTTCGAGCGCGGCATGGCCGAGGCCGAGAGCGCGCGCAGGTCAGGCCGGCTGTCCGCCGCCGCCACCGGCCTGCGGGCCGCGCTCGCCCTGTTCGAGGGCGAACCGCTCGCCGGGGCCGTCGGCCCGTACGCCGAGCACCAGCGCGACCGGCTGATCGAGCGCCGCATCAGCGCCATCGAGACGCTCATGGACATGGACCTGGAGCTGGGCAACCACGCCGCGGTCGTGTCGGAGCTGATCGCGCTGACCGCCGACCACCCGCTGCGCGAGCGCCTGCGCGCCCAGCTCATGCTGGCCTACTACCGGTGCGGGCGGCAGGGTGACGCGCTGGCCGTGTTCACCGAGACGCGCGACGCGCTGGTCGAGGAGCTCGGCATCGAGCCCGGCCACGAGCTGACCTCGCTGCACCAGCGCATCCTGGCCGCCGACCCCACGCTCGCTGCCGCCGAGGTGGCCCCCGACGAGCCGCCCGCCGAGGAGGAGCACGCGCCCGAGCTGCCCCGCCCGGCGCAGCTCCCGGCCGCCGTGAACGACTTCACCGGCCGCAAGGAGATCGCCCGGCGGCTGCGTACGCTGCTGTCGGCCCAGTCGCCCGCCGAGGGCGTGCCCGTCGCCGCGATCTGCGGCATCGGCGGCGTCGGCAAGACCGCGCTGGCGGTGCACGTGGCGCACGCGACCGGCGACCTGTTCCCCGACGGCCAGCTCTACGCCGACCTGCGCGGCTACACCGACGAGGCGACCGCGCCCGAATCGGCGCTCGGCGCGTTCCTGCGCGCGCTCGGCATCCCGACCGACGTCATCCCCGAAGGACTGGCCGAACGCTCGGCGCTGTACCGGTCCATCCTCGCCGACCGGCGCATCCTCGTCCTGCTCGACAACGCCCGCGACGCCCGGCAGGTCAGCCCGCTGCTGCCCGGCTCGCCCGGCTGCGCGGCCATCGTCACCAGCCGGGTCAAGCTGGCCGACCTGCCGTCGGCCAAGCTCATCGACCTCGACGTGATGGAGCCGGACGAGGCGCTGTCGCTGTTCGCCTCGGTCGCCGGGCCGGAACGGGTCGCCGCCGAGCACGCCGCCGCCATGGACGTGGTCGCCGCCTGCGGCTTCCTGCCGCTCGCCGTGCGCATCGTGGCCGCCAGGCTCGCCGCCCGGCCCTCGTGGACCGTCGCCTCCCTGGTGCCCAGGCTGGCCGACGAGCAGCGCAGGCTCGACGAGCTGCGCGTCGGCGACCTGGCGGTCGAGGCCACCTTCGCGCTCGGCTACGGCCAGCTCGAAGCCGCCCAGGCCCGCGCCTTCCGGCTGCTGTCGCTGCCCAACGGGCCCGACATCTCGGCGGGCGCCGCAGCCGCCGTGCTCTCGACGACGGTGATCGAGGCCGAGGACGTGCTGGAGTCGCTGGTCGACGCCAGCCTGCTGGAGGCCCCGGCGCCCGGCCGCTACCGCTTCCACGACCTGCTCAAGCTGTTCGCCAGGCGGGCGCTGGAGAAGAGCGAACGCCCCCAAGCCCGCACGATGGCGCTGCGGCGGCTGCTCGGCTTCTACCTGGCCTCCGCCCAGTCGGCCCACCGGCTGGCCTACGAGGGCAGCATGATCTCCGACAACCTGGTGGTGGTCGGCAGCGGGCGCACGTTCGGCACCGCCGACGAGGCCGTCGCCTGGCTGATCGCCGAGGGCGACTCGCTGTTCGCCGCGATCAACCAGGCCGCCGCGTCCTCGCGCACCGGCGAGCAGCTCCTGCCCGCCGGCGACCTGCTCGTGGCCATGGAGCCGCTGCTGGAGTCGGGCACCCACACCCGCGAGTTCGACCTCGGCACCCGCGCCGTGCTCGCCACCGCGCTGCGGCTCGGCGACCAGGCCGGCGAGCTGCGCGCCCGCTACGTGCTCGGCCGCGTGCTGTTCGCCGGCAACCGGCTGCCGGAGGCCGAGGAGCAGTTCGAGATCGTCCACACGCTGTCGGTCGAGCGCAAGGAGAAGGTCGTCACCGGCGAGGTGCTGAACGCGCTCGCCGTCGTCGTCGGCCGGCAGCGCCGCCACACCGAGGCGCTCGCCTGGTTCGACGCCGCCATGCGCTTCTACCGGGAGAACGGCGTGCCCGCCGGCGAGGGGCTGGTGCTCAGCTACTCCGCCCGCGACCACCTGGGCCTGGGCCGCCCCGACGACGCGATCGCCGCGGCCGAGAAGGGCCTGGCCATCTTCACCGAGATCGGCAGCGGCGCCGGCACCGCCAGAGCCCGCTACCACCTCGGCATCGTGCTGTCGCGCGTCGGCAGGCTCACCGAGGCCGTGCACCACCACGCCGAGTGCCTGGCCTTCTTCCGCGCCAGCAAGCAGCGGGTGTGGGAGCAGCGGGTCTGCTCCCGGCTGGCCGAGACGTTCATCGCCGCCGAGCGCTACCCCGACGCCGTACGCCACGCCGAGCAGGCGCTGGTCGTGTCACGCGAGATCGGCCACCCGTTCGGGGAGGCGCTGTCGCTGGCGGTGCTGGGCAAGGCGCTGCGCGGGCTCGGCAGCGTCTCCAGGAGCGTCGACTGCCTACGCCAGGCCTTCGCCATCTTCACCAGGCTGGGCGCGCCCGAGGCCGGGGACATCAAGGTCCTCCTCGACAGCGCTCAGGTCGTCGAGTCCTGAGTACAGCTCGTCGTCCAGACGTGTCATCCACACATGGTTAAACAAGGCTGTCCCTTTGGAGTCACGACCCCCGTGGCCGATGAGATACGCGGCCCGGCCGGCCATCTGACCGCCACGCGTCGCTAGGGGGCCCGGTTATCCGGATGCTCCGCGTAGCGGCTAGCCGCCTCACATCGACGACCGGCCGGACCCGACACGGTCCTCGAACCCCCCAGGTCCGTGTCGTAGTCAGAAGCTTCCACCGGCGGCGTCAACAACCGATCAACGGCGAATCAAAGGCGCTGAGCCTGGGCAACCGAAAAGGTCTAGAGCAGGAAGTAGCCCTCCGCGATGAGGGGGCGGATGGCGTCGGCGTCCGGGATCTCGCCGTCGCCGACCAGCTCGGCGATGACGTTGAGCAGCGGCCCCAGCGCCAGCTCCCCGTCGCAGACCCCGGCGAGCGCCGCCTCGACGGTGCCGACCTCCCTGCTGCGGCGCAGCCCGGTCGTCTGGCGGAGCACGATGCGCATCGGGTCCTCGGCCCCCGGCAGCCCCACCCGCTCGTCGAGCAGCCCGTCGGCGGTGCGCAGCAGCGCGGACCCGAGGTCGCGGACCCGGTGGGCGGCGCCGATCGCGTCGAGCACGTCGTCGACGTAGCCGCCGACGGGCAGCGTGACCTGGTGGGTGAGCTCCTCCAGGCGTACGACCGGGTCCAGGGTGCCGGAGCTGCGCATGCTGATCCAGCCGAACCCGATCCCCTCGACCTTGTGCTCCTCGAACCAGGCGAGCCACCGGTCGTAGTGCTCGGTGTAGCCGGGGGTGCCCTGCTCGGCGGCGTCCTTGAGCCACAGCTCCACGTATTCGGCGGGGTCCTGCGCGTCGCGCTGCACCACCCAGGCGTCGCACCCGGTCTCGCCGAGCCAGCCGCCGACGCGGTCGCGCCAGTCCTCGCCTTCGACGTGCAGCCAGCTGGCCAGGTAGTGGGCCTGGCCGCCGGGGTTGAGGTGCCGGGGCGTGTCCCGTACGAGATCGCGGCAGAAGCCATCGCCGTCGCCGCCGGTCTCGCGGTAGGTCAGCCGGCCGCCGGGCGAGATGACGAACGGCGGGTTGGAGACGATCAGGTCGAACCGCTCGCCCGCCACGGGCTCGTACAGGGAGCCGGTGCGGGCCTCGACGCCGGTCAGGCCGGAGAGCTGCCAGCTCAGCCGGGCGAGCTCGACGGCGCGCGGGTTGACGTCGGTGGCGGTGACGTGGCCGGCCCGCCCGGCCAGCGAGAGCACCTGGACGCCGCAGCCGGTGCCGAGGTCGAGGGCGCGGCCGACGGGGCGGCGGGTGACGAGCTGGGCGAGGTTGGCGGAGGCGCCGCCCGCGCCGACCACGTGGTCGGGGCGCAGCGCCGGGTCGCCGGGCCGCACCTTGCGGTCGGAGACGACGTAGCCGCCGGTCTCCCAGGGCTGGAGGTGGACGGTCGCGCGGGCCTGCGAGCCGGAGACGGCGATCAGGCCGGACTCCAGCACGGACGGGTGCAGCGCGCTCGTCTCCACGGGGACGCCCAGCCACCACAGGCGGATCAGCGTGCCCAGCGGGTCGCCGGCGGCGGTGGCGCGCAGGGCCGGCACGAGCTCCTCGCGGGCCAGCGCCGTGGCCGCCATGTCGCCCAGCCGGTCGCGGACGCCGTCGATCGTGTAGCCGGTCTCCAGGAGGTGCTCACGCAGTCGTTCCACGAGACCATCCTTTCACCGCAGATCACAACGGAACCTCCGATACCGTCAGTGATCATACTGTTACCGAGACATCCAAGTTTTCCGCAAGCTGGGAACAAGTGGGGCGCGATACTTCTGGGGAGCCGCTGTGCCGTTCGACGAGGAGCGGATTCGTGCTGATCCCCTGCCTGACCTGCCAGTCCCGTTTCGCGCCGGACGAATACTTCGCGGCCTGCTCGGGCTACAACCGGTGGCTGGACCTGGTCTCGTGGACGTGCCCGCGCTGCGGCAACCACGACGACATGCGGGTGCTTCCCGGCGAGCTCGGCTTCGGCTACCGGCACCGGGGCCGGTTCGCGGTGCACGATCGCGTACGGGTGCCCGGCCTGCGCAGGCAGCGCGGTGAGCTGCGGCTGGACATCTCGCTCGACCGGTCGAGCTGGCGGGTGCCCGCCCGGCTGGGGCCGCCGGTCAGGGCTGGCGCAGGCTCTGCCAGGCGGCCTCGCCGAGCCCCCTGATCTCCTCGTCGGTGGGGGTGTGGGCGCCCGCGAACCACAGCCGGCACATCTCCTGCGCGGGCCCGAGCCACAGCACGTAGCACATGGTCGGGTGGACGGGCTGGAGCAGGCCGTTCTTCATGTGCGGCCGCCACCAGTCGGAGACCTGGCGGAAGAAGCCGCGCCTGGCCTCGGCGACCTCGGCGCCGCCCGGCTCGTGCTTGCGCGGCGGGCGCTCGCTGACCAGGATGCGGGCCCGTTCGGGGTGCTCTCCGGCCCAGCGCATGTGGAACGCGACGATCGCCTCGATCCCGGCACGGGCGTCGTCGTGCCCGACCAGCTCGGCGAGGAACTCGCTCTGGTAGGAGGCCAGGATCTCGCCGTAGAGCACGCCGAAGACGTGCTCTTTGCTGGCGAAGTGGTGGTAGAAGCTTCCGACGCTCACGCCGCTCTCCTCGCGGAGGCTGGCCAGGGTCGTGGCGGAGACGCCGTCCTGGCTGAAACGGCGGAGCGCGCCCTCGATGATCCGGGTCCGTCCGTCGCGTCCGTTCTTGACACTCTTCACGCTGTCAATGGTGAGCCACCAGAACGTTGTTCCGCAAATACTCCCGCCTGTTGGATCATAGCGGTCACTTCGACCGCGCCGGACGCGACCCTCATGCCGGCCTCCGGCCAGATCCTGCGGATCATCCGCAGCGCCCGCCTGTTCTCCCCCAGCACGTCCATGCCCACGGTGGTGGCGCCCCGCACGGCGGCTCTGATCAGGAGCGTGCCGAGGAGCCTGGGGCCGAGCCCGAAGCCCTGCCACTGGTCGGTGACGACCACGGCGATCTCCACGTCGGCCGTGCCTCCCCGGTAGCTCATGGCGTGGCCGACGATCTCGTCGCCGTGCAGCGCGACCAGGGCGTCACGGCGCTCGTCCACCTCGACCATCGTGCGCACGAGGCTCGCGGAGGGCCGGGTGACGCCGGTGAAGAAGCGCAGCGTCTGCGTCTGCGGCGACAGCCCGGCCAGGAAGCGCCGGACGCGCTCGTCGTCGTCGGCCCGCGCCGGGCGGATCAGCGGCTCCTGAGTTCGAATCACAGACCCAGCCTGCCCTCAACGATCTGAGTCTGTCAACTGAACTCAGGTATGATGTGCACCATGAACGTGCCTTTCCGGGTGGCCAACTGCTCCATCGAGCGGACCCTGGACATCGTCGGGGAGAAGTGGACCTTCCTGGTGCTGCGTGAGGCGTTCCGGGGCGTACGCCGCTTCGCCGACATGCAGGCGTTCACCGGCGCCCCCCGCCAGGTGCTCAGCGCCCGGCTGACCCGGCTGGTGGACGAGGGCCTGCTGCGCAAGGAGCCCTACCGCGAGCCCGGCCAGCGCCAGCGCGACGAGTACCGGCTCACCGACAAGGGGCGCGACCTCTATCCGCTGCTGGTCGCGCTCATGCACTGGGGCGACAAGTATCTGGCGGGCGAGGAGGGCCCGCCCGTCCTGCTGACCCACCGCGACTGCGGCGCACCCGTCGAGCAACACCTGCGCTGCGCCGACGGCCACGAGGTGGGCGGCCCGCGCGAGGTCACGGCGGTGCCGGGCGCCTGACCACCGGCATCGGTGCCTACCCTTGTAGCGTGTACCGGTTCCTGCTCACGCCCCGTTGGATCGCGCTCCACGTCGTCGTGCTGCTCGTGATCCCCGCCTTCGTGTTCCTGGGCCGGTGGCAGTTCGGGCGCTTCGAGGAGCGCTCGGCCAACAGCGACCTGGTCACCGCCAACATCGAGGCAGCCCCGGTGCCGCTCGGCACCCTGGCCCGGCCGGGCGAGCCGGTCAAGGAGTCCGACCGGTTCAGGAAGGTCGTGGTCAGCGGCACGTACGACGCCGGGCACGGCCTGGTCGTGCGCCGCAGGCCGCAGGACGGGCGCAACGGCTACTACGTCCTGACCCCGCTGGTGATCGGCCAGGGCCAGGCGGTGCTCGTCAACCGGGGCTGGGTGAAGGCCGGGGCGACCGCCGACACCCCGCCGGACGTGCCCCCGCCGCCGCCGGGTGAGGTAAGTGTCACCGGGCGGCTACGTACCGGCGAGACCGAGGCCAACAGCGGGATCCGCGAGCGCTCCGGGCTGCCGCCCGGCCAGGTCCTGCTCATCGACCCGGCCAAGATCGGCAAGGCGCTGCCGTACCGGCTCGTGGGCGGTTTCGTGGAGCTGGTCGAGCAGAAGCCCGCGCCCGCGGCGGCGCCCGAGCCGGTGCCGGCCCCCGACGTGGGCGCCGGAGGCGGCCTCAACCTGGCCTACGGCGTGCAGTGGTGGCTGTTCGTCGGCATCGCGATCGGCGGCTGGGTGCTGCTGATCCGCCGCGAGCTGGCCGACCGCAAGGCGCAGGAGGCCCGCGCCGCCGATGACCAGCAGGCGGAAATGTCCGCGAACTAAGGTGGTGAGCGTGAGCCGCCACATCAAGTTCGCAAATATCCACAACTTCCGCGACATAGGTGGATATGCCACCAAGGACGGCCGGACCGTCCGCTGGCAGCGGCTCTACCGGGCCGACTCCCTCGGCTGGCTGGCCGGACCCGACCTGGAGACGTTCCGCGCGCTGGGCGTGCGCACCGTCATCGACCTGCGCCACCCCTTCGAGGTCGACAGGCACGGGCGCGTCCCCGACGAGCACGGCCTGGCCTACCACAACCTGCCGATCGAGGGCCGGCGCTGGCAGTTCGCCACCTTCGACGAGGCGGAGGGCGTCCCCCGCTTCCTGGCCGACCGCTACCTGGAGGTCACCGAGGACGGCGTGGACAACCTGCGCACCGCCCTGGAGACGGTCTGCCGCGCCGACAGCGCCCCCGCCGTGATCCACTGCGCCGCCGGCAAGGACCGCACCGGCCTGCTCACGGCGATGATCCTGGCCGTGGCGGGCGTGGCCGACGACGACATCGTGGCCGACTACGAGCTGACCGGCCTGGCCACCGAGCGGTTCATCGCCGACTGGCGGGCCCGCCACCCGGACGAGGAGCTGTGGCCCGGCTTCGGCCTGGCCCCCGCCGAGGCCATGCGGCTGTTCCTCGCCGACCTGGCGGACAGGCACGGCTCGGTGGAGTCGTACGTGACCGGCGTGGTCGGCCTCTCCCCCGACGCCGTCGGCGAACTGCGCGCCCATCTCCTGACTGAACCCGGCCCGCGCGGGTAGCGGCGGGGCCCCGGGATCGCCAGCCGTCCCCCTCCCGGCGATCCCGGGTCCGAACGGCCCTCGGATATGCCCGGATACCCAACGGATACGTCGCAGCTTGTTCGACGTTATCCCGCCGTCGTACGGTTACCTGCGTGACTACGCCGCTGCTTCCCGATCCAGAGCCGAGGCGGCGCGACTACGTGATCATCTCCGCCGACGATCATCTGATCGAGCCCCCTGACCTTTTCGAGGACAGGCTGCCGGAGAAATACGCCGACGTCGCGCCCAAGGTCGTGGAGACCGAGGCCGGTCACCAGGTCTGGCGCTACGGCGGCGCCACCTACCCGTGCGCCGGCCTCGACGTGGGCGCCGGGCTGCCCCGCGAGCAGTGGACCCTGGACCCGGTCAGGTTCGAGACCATGCGCCCCGGCTGCCACGACATCGAGGCCCGCGTCCAGGACATGGACGTGGCCGGCGTCTGGGCCGCGCTGTGCTTCCCCGGCATGCTGGCCGGCCAGTCGGGCATGCCGTTCGCCAGGACGCGCGACCAGGAGCTCGGCCTCGCGCTGGTCAAGGCCTACAACGACTGGCACATCGACGTCTGGGCGGGCACCTACCCGGAGCGGATCATCGGCCTGCAGCTCCCCTGGCTGCCCGACCCCGACGTGGCCGCCAAGGAGATCCGCGCCAACGCCGCCCGGGGCTTCAAGGCGGTGGTGTTCCCCGAGTTCCCGACCCGGCTGCGGCTGCCGTCGATCCACACCGGCCACTGGGACCCGTTCTTCGCCGCCTGCGAGGAGACCGGCACGGTCGTCTGCCTCCACATAGGCGAGTCGAGCTGGTCGCCGGTGCCGTCGCCCGACACCCCCATCGAGGCGATCACCACGCTGCTGCCGACCAGCGCCATGTTCGCCTGCGCCGACTGGCTGTGGTCCGGGCTGCCGCTGCGCTTCCCCAACCTGCGCATCCTCATCGCCGAGGGCGGGGTGGGCTGGCTGCCGGTGCTCGCCGAGCGGGCCGACTACGCCCTCGACCACCCGGTGGCCGGCGAGGCGCAGTGGGACGGCGGGCTCAAGCCCAGCGAGGTGCTGCGCCGCAACTTCTTCTTCGGCACACTCGACGACCACGCGCTGTCGGGGGTGCGGCTCGCGGTCGGCCTCGACCACGTGCTGCAGGAGAGCGGTTATCCGCACTCCGACTCCACCTGGCCCGACACGCAGAAGTCGGTCGCGCGCAACCTCGGCGCGCTGCCGCCCGCCGACATCGCCAGGGTCGCCTACGGCAACGCGGCCCGGCTGTTCGGGCACCCGCTGCCGTCACGCGCGTGGCTGAGGATGGAGGAGATCTAGCCTTCCTGCGGGGCCGGCTCCACCCGGCCGGTGATGATCCGGCGCTCCCAGTCGACGTAGCGTCCGCTCTCGCCGAGCAGTGACGCCATCAGCCACAGGAACACGCCGAAGTCGTCGGCCACGCCGATCAGCATGAGGAAGTCGGGCACGACGTCGATCGGCGAGACCAGGTAGACGACGCCGAGCGCCATCATGGTGAGCCTGCCCTTGCCCAGCCCGTCGTACCGGCCCCGGAGCGCGGCGCCGAGCATGCGGGGGATCGCCCGCAGCCGCGGCATGAGGCCGGGCGTGCCGGGCTTGGTGACGTCCCGGTACGCCCGATAGGCCGCCGCGGCCTTCGCTGCTTTCGCCATCATGTGTTTCCCCTTACCCCGTCTCTCACGACATAACGTGTTACCGGGGGCAAGGAGTTCCTCACAGCGCGGGATGCTCGAACGGCCTGGCGGCCTCGATCTGCGCCGCGACCCTGATGAGCAGGTCCTCCCGCCCGGCCGCGGCCACGAGCTGGACGCCCACGGGCAGCCCGTCGCGGGTGCGGTGCAGCGGCAGCGAGACGGCCGGCTGGCCGGTGGCGTTGACGGGCGAGGTGAAGGCCACGACGTGCGCGGTCCTGCCGAACGCGGTGCTCAGGTCCTCCGGCGGGATCCAGCCGAGCGGGAACGGCGCCACGCCAACCGACGGCATGAGCAGCAAATCGTGCCCGGCGGCCCACCAGGCGGCCATCCGCCTGCGGAAGCCGTCGATCCACTGCGCGGCCAGCAGGTGGGCCGCCGCGCTGCGTCCCCGGGCCGTGGCCACCATGGCGGCGTTGCGCGGCTCCAGCTCGTCCAGCTCGACGGCCCTGCCCCTGGCCGGGCCCAGGCTCTCGACGAGCGCGGCCAGGTTGTCGGCCACGATGGCGCCGAAGTGCAGGGGGAAGTCCGGCTCGCCCAGCGCCTCGGGGCAGCCGGGCGCCACGTCGTGCCCGAGCGCCGACAGCAGCGCCGCCGCCCCCGTCACGGCCTCGACCAGCTCGGGGACCTCCGGCACGTCGCCTCTCGGGTGCGCGGTGACGTACCCGATCCGCAGCCGTCCCGGGTCGGCTCCGGCCTCCTCGGCGAGCGGGCGCGGCAGCGGCGGGGCGGCGTACGGGTCGCCGGGCACGTACCCGGAGACCAGGTCGAGCGCGGCGGCGGTGTCGCGCACGGTCCTGGTCACGAACCCCGGGCAGGAGAAGCCGTTCCAGCCCTCACCCTGCGCGGGCCCGAGGCTGACGCGCCCGCGCGTGGGCTTGAGGCCCACCAGGCCGCAGAACGAGGCGGGGATGCGGATCGACCCGCCGCCGTCGCTGGCCGTCGCGAGCGCGACCATCCCGGCCGCCACGGCCGCCGCCGAGCCGCCGCTCGACCCGCCCGCTGAGTACGCGGGGTCGTGCGGGTTGCGGGTGGGGCCGAACGCGACGGGCTCGGTGCTGATCGTGCTGCCGAACTCGGGCGTGTTCGTCCGGCCCAGGATCAGGAAGCCGGCCTCGCGTAACCGGGTCACGCCGTGCCCGTCCCGGTCGATCCGCAGGCCGTCGCAGACCCGCGAGCCCGCGCTGTACGGCTCGCCGGCCTGCTGCCAGCCCAGGTCCTTGAGCAGGATCGGCACACCGCGGAAGGGCGCGTGCTCCGGCAGGTCGTCGGCCTCGGCGAGGGCCCGCTCGAAGCGCGGGTGCACGACCGCGTTCAGCTCGCCGTCGCGGGCCTCGATGCGGGCGATGGCGGCCTCGGCGAGCTCGCGCGGCGACACCAGCCGCTCGCGCACCGCCCGGGCCTGGCCGACCGCGTCCAGCCGCAGGATGTCGTCCATGCGCCTCAGCCCTTCGGAGCCAGGTCGCGGACGGCCTGGGTGATGGAGACCTCGCCGCCCGGGATCGGGGCGAGCACGGGTGTGTTGAGGCCGTTCGCGACGTACTCCTCGATCCGCGCCCGGCAGGTCGCCGCGTCGCCGTGCACGATCAGCGCGTCGACGACCTCGTCGGGGATGGCCTGGAGCGCGGACTTGCGGTCGCCCGCCGCCCACGCCTCGTGCAGCGGCCGCAGCACCTCGCCGCGTCCCAGCCAGTCGTGGAAGGCCGCGTACGCGGGCACCGTGAGGTAGGAGGCCAGCATCCACCGGGCCTGCTCGCGTACGCGGTCGGTGTCCTCGCTCACGCAGACGAACAGCCGGGCGATCAGCTCCGTCTCAGGCCCGATCTCGGCGCGCACCTTGCGCACGTCTTCGGGCGAGAGCCAGTTGGTGATCGCGCCGTCGGCCTCCTCGGCCGCCAGCTTCAGCATCCGCGGCCGCAGCGCGGCCAGCACGATCTTCGGCGGCGTCTTCGGCGCCCGCTCCAGCTTGAACCCCTTGACCTGGAACGTCTCGTACGTCTCCGACACCTTCTCGCCGGTCAGCGCCTGCTTCAGGAAGCGCAGCGTGTCGCGGGTGCGCGCGTAGGGCTTGGCGAACTCGACGGCGTTCCAGCGCTCCACGATCGCCGGGGACGACGAGCCGATGCCGAGCACGAACCGCTCCGGCGCCAGGTCCGCCAGCGTGGCCGCCGACATGGCCAGCAGCGCCGGGCCGCGGGTGGAGACGGGCACGATGGCGCTGCCCAGCCGCACCCCGGGCGCCCACTGCGAGGCCAGGGCCAGCGGCGTGAACCCGTCCGTGCCGTTGACCTCGGCCGACCACAGGTCGGTGTAGCCGAGCGCGGGCAGCTCCTCGATCAGCTCCCGCGAACGGGCCAGCGAACGGTCGTAGAAGGGGATGGTCATGCCCCAGTTCTGGGTCATCGCGCGCCTCCGGGATCCGGGTGTGCCCTGACCATACCAACCGGTCTGTAGCCTCGACTACGCCCTGAGCTCGTGCACCGCGGCGATGAAGTCCTTGGTGATCCCGCGCAGCCCCGGCAGGTGCGACAGCCCGACCAGCCGGTCCACCAGCGGCACCGTCACCTCGATCAGCCGATACGTGCGCGCGCACCCCGGCGAGGTGTCGTGCACCCAGAACAGCACCATGCCCATCGACAGCAGCCACAGCAGCTCGGGCAGCTCCTCGCGCAGCTCGGCGTTCATCCGGTCCCGCGCCCCCTCGACCACCTGCCGGTAGATCCCGATGGACGCCTCCCTGGCCGGCGAGGACTGCTCGCTGAACGGGCTCAGCGGGTTCGTCGGCTCGGCCGCGTGCTTGTAGAACTTCACCGCGAACTCGTGGTACGGCTCCGAGACGCGCACCCACTCGCGCAGCACCCCGCTCAGCCGCCCGGCCAGCGTGAACTCGGTGGCCAGCAGCTCACGGCAGGCCTGCTCGTGCTCGGCCTGGGCGCGGTCGTAGTACGCCTGGATCAACGCCTCCTTGCTGGCGAAGTAGTAGTAGGCGTTGCCCACGGACACCCCGGCCTCGGCGGCGATGGCGCGCATCGTCGTCGCTTCGAAGCCGCGCTCCCGGAACAGTCGCAAGGCCGTCTCGACGATGACCTCTCGAGTGCTCTCCGATCCTCGGTTTCGGGCTTCGGACACGTTCGTCACTTTACGGCTTATTTCCGGGTTAGGTCATGAAGCCGCACGGTGATCGCCGCCACAAGGCAAAGATCCCGGTGGGACAGGGGTTATCCGGTGTGAAGGGTGGGATTGATGATTCCAGCGGAAGGGCTATTCCGCGAAAAGGCATCGACATGTGGATACGTAGGACAGTGCGGCTCCTCGTGGTCGCGCTCTTTGGTATCGAGATCACCATCATCGCGATGGCGTCTGCGGCCTCGGCCGCCCCCAGGACGCCGGCGGACGAGCCACGCCAGGCTCCGGACCCGGTCATCCGGGTGTACGAAGCCGGTGACATGTACAACGCCCCTCGCTGGTACGCCATGCTCGAGAAGACCGCGACGAGCCTGGAACGGGCTTACCACGCCCAACTCGGCCCCGTCCACGGGCTGGCGGGGCTCCGCGCACACCACCCGGAGACCCGCGAGCACGCCGATCCGGGCGCGCTCACCCATATGCGCGAACCCACCGACCCGCGCGAGCTCTCCCACCTGCGGGAGCACGAAGAACCGCGGGAGCACGGGGAATCGCGAGAGCTGCGGGACCCCGCAGAGCCGGGAGAGCACGGAGAGCTGCGGGAACCCCGCGAGCTCCGGCGGCCCGGCAGCCGGCCCGGCGACTTCCAGGAGCCCAGCGGCCACCCCGGCGACTTCCGGGAGCCGGGCGACGAGCGCGAGTTCCGCGAGCTCTACCTGAGGCGCTTCGACGCCGGCCAGGCCGAGCGGCCCGAATCACGGGCCCGCGAGAGCAAGGGCGGCAAGGCGGAGGCCAGGCGGCACCGCCGTCCCGCGGTGGACCTGCACCGGGCGCGGCCCAGGCACGCCACCGTGCACCTGTCGCACGCGCACGCCTCGGACTGGCTCAAGGACGCCGGCCTGCGCTGGAAGTCGACGGGCAACTGCACCAGCAAGCACCTGCGCCACTGCACGTCGCTCGACTCGGTGCGCACCCGGACCGTCGCCAAGGCCGTGGAGCTGAAGCGGCGCAGCCGGTGCCCGATCACGGTGACGGGCGGCACCGAGGCGGGCCACGCCTCGGGCCGGTTCAGCCACGGGAACGGCTACAAGCTCGACATCTCACACAACCAGTGCATCGACCGGTACATCACAAAAAATAATCACCGGACCGGTGTGCGGAGTGACGGCGCCACCCTCTACCGCTCCCCGTCGGGCGACATCTTCGCCGACGAAGGCGACCACTGGGACATCCTGTTCCGGTGACAGGGCCGGCTCCGTCCACCACCCGGTGGACGGAGCCCGGACTTCAGAAACCCGTCAGAACTCGGACGCGACCAGCTCGGCGATCTCCGCCGCGTTCAGCGCGGCGCCCTTGCGCAGGTTGTCACCGCACACGAACAGATCCAGCGTGTTGGGGAAGTCGACCGCCTGACGCACCCGGCCCACATAGGTCGGGTCGGTGCCCACCACGTCGGCGGGGGTCGGGTAGACCCCGTTGGCCGGGTCGTCCATGAGAACCACCGTCGGCGCGGCGCCCAGCACCCGGTGCGCGTCGGCGACCGTGATCTCGCGCGCGAACCGCGCGTGCACGGCCAGCGAGTGCGTGGTGATCACCGGCACCCTGACGCAGGTCGCCGAGACCTTGAGGTCGGGGATGCCGAGGATCTTGCGCGACTCGTTGCGCAGCTTGAGCTCCTCGGAGGCCCACCCGCCGTCCTTGTACGAGCCCGCCCACGGCACCACGTTGAACGCGATCGGCGCCGGGAACGGCGAGTCGTCGGGCAGCTTGTTGGCCAGCGCCTTGCGCACGTCACCGGCCGTCTGGCCGATCGACCGGTCGCCGGCCAGCGCCTCGACCTCGTCGTAGAGCCGGGCCGAGCCCGCCACGCCCGCGCCGGAGACCGCCTGGTAGGAGGCGACGACCAGCTCGGTCAGCGTGTATTCGGCGTGCAGCGCGCCCATGGCCGCCATCATCGACAGCGTCGTGCAGTTGGGCGTCGAGATGATGTTGCGCGGCCGCTCGCGCGCGTCGAGCGGGTTGACCTCGGGCACCACCAGCGGGACGTCCGGCTCCATGCGGAACGTGCCCGACTTGTCGATCGCGATCGCGCCGCGCTCGGCCGCGATCGGCACCCACACGGCCGACACCTCGTCGGGCACGTCGAAGATGGCGATGTCGATGCCGTCGAACACCTCGGGGGCCAGCGCCTGCACGACGACGTCCTCGCCGCGCACCTGGAGCACCTTGCCGGCCGAGCGCGGCGACGCCACCAGGCGCACCTCGCCCCAGATGTCGTCACGCGAGGAGACGATGTCCCGCATGACGGTGCCTACGGCTCCGGTGGCCCCGATCAGGGCGAGATTGGGCCTGCTCATCGTCCTGAACCTCCATACACAACGGCTTCGACCTGGTCGGAGTCGAGATCGAAGGCACGGTGGGCGGCCGCCACGGCCGCGTCGACACCGTCCTGCTCGACGATCACGGAGATGCGGATCTCCGACGTGGAGATCATCTCGATGTTGACCCCCGCGTCGGCGAGAGCCGCGAAGAACGTCGCCGTGACGCCGGGGTGCGAGCGCATGCCCGCGCCGATCAGCGACACCTTCCCGATCTGGTCGTCGAAGAGCAGCGACTCGTAGCCGATCTCACTCTGGATCTTCTTCAGCGCCGTCAGCGCCGTCTGGCTGTCGGCCGTGGGCAGCGTGAAGGAGATGTCGGTGCGACCGGTCGCAGCGGCCGAGACGTTCTGCACGATCATGTCGATGTTGATCTCGGCGTTGGCCAGAGTTTTGAAGATCGTGGCAGCCTCACCGACCTTGTCGGGCACCCCGACAACAGTGATCTTGGCCTCGCTCCGGTCGTGCGCGACGCCGGAGATGATCGGCTGCTCCATCTCGGTTCCTTCGTGGTAAGGGTCGGAGACGACCCACGTGCCTTCCCTGTTACTGAACGAGCTGCGTACGTGAATCGGCAGGTTGAAGCGGCGAGCATACTCGACGCAGCGCAGGTGCAGGATTTTCGCGCCGCAGGCCGCCATCTCCATCATCTCGTCGTAGGAGATCCTGGGGATCTGCCGCGCGGCCGGCACGATCCGCGGGTCGGCGGTGAAGATCCCGTCGACGTCGGTGTAGATCTCGCAGACGTCGGCCTCCAGGGCCGCCGCCAGCGCGACCGCCGTCGTGTCGGAGCCGCCGCGGCCCAGCGTCGTGATGTCCTTCGACTCCTGCGAGACACCCTGGAAACCGGCCACGATCGCGATGTGGCCCTGGTCGAGAGCCTCCTGTATGCGGCTCGGCGTCACGTCTATGATGCGCGCCTTGCCGTGCGTCGAGTCGGTGATCACACCCGCCTGCGAGCCCGTGAACGAGCGGGCCTCGTGCCCCAGGTTGGCGATCGCCATCGCCAGCAGCGCCATGGAGATGCGCTCGCCGGAGGTCAGCAGCATGTCGAGCTCGCGGCCCGGAGGCAGCGGCGACACCTGCTGAGCCAGGTCGAGCAGCTCGTCCGTCGTGTCACCCATGGCGGAGACGATGACGACCACGTTGTTGCCGGCTTTTTTCGTCGCGACGATCCGCTGCGCGACCCGCTTGATGCAGGACGCGTCGGCGACGGACGAACCACCGTACTTTTGCACAACGAGCGCCACGAGAGTCTCCCGGTCTGGACTGTGAGGTGCCAGTCTACTTGGGGGCTCTCATGCCACTGATGGCTCAACCACTATGTGGACACCCGTCAGACGGTGGTGGCCTCCTCCGCCACGTCGAGCCGCGAATGCGCGGCCAGAGCCTGCAGCGCCCGCATGGCCGCGCCCGCGTGGTTGCCCCAGGTGTTGAAGTAGGAATACTGCCACCACCACAGCGCCTCGGCCGGCCGCCCGGCCTGATAGTGACGCAGCCCGTGGATGAGGTCGGCCGCCACCGCCGTCAGGTCGTCGGAGAGCCTGTACGGCGTGACCCCCGTGTCCTTGTACGGGTCGAACACCTCGGCGTAGTCGTCGACCGGGCCGAGCCTCTCGGCCAGCGCCGTGCGCACCCCGTCGATGTCGGGGTCCTCGCTCAGCGGCGGCTCGTAGTTGCCCGACAGGATCACGTCGCGGTTCGCGCCGAGCTTGGCCCCGGCCAGGCTCACCTGCGCGACCTCGACCAGCAACAGCGACCAGATGGCGTCGCCGCCCTCGCCGCCCGCCACTCTCGCCAGGCCGTCCACATAGTTGCTCGCGTGTCCGGCGATCTCCTCCGCCAGGATGCTCCACTCGTCAGACATCCAGCAGCCTCCGTCCTTCGAACGCGCGGCCCAAGGTCACCTCGTCGGCGTACTCGAGGTCACCGCCCACAGGCAGACCGCTGGCCAGTCGTGTCACTTTCACACCCATCGGCTTCACCAGACGGGCGAGATAGGTCGCCGTCGCCTCACCCTCGAGATTGGGATCGGTGGCGAGGATGAGCTCGGTCACCCGGCCGTCGGCCAGCCGGGTCATGAGCTCACGGATGCGCAGGTCGTCGGGGCCGACGCCGTCGATCGGGCTGATCGCGCCGCCGAGCACGTGATAGGTGCCGCGGAACTCGCGCGTCTTCTCGATCGCGACGACGTCCTTCGACTCCTCGACCACGCAGATCACATGCGTGTCGCGGCGCGCGTCACGGCAGATGCGGCACTCCTCCTCGGAGGCCACGTTGCCGCACACCCGGCAGAACCGGACCTTCTCCTTGACCTCCAGGAGCGCGTGCGCCAGCCGCTTGACGTCGGCCGGATCGGCCGCCAGCAGGTGGAAGGCGATCCGCTGCGCGCTCTTGGGACCGACGCCAGGAAGCAGACCCAGCTCGTCGATCAGGTTCTGGACGACCCCTTCGTACATCGTCTAGAACCCCGGCAACTGGCCGAGGCCGCCGCCACCGAGCCCCTGGGCCAGCGGGCCCAGCTTCTCCTGCTGCAGGTCGGAGGCCGCCCTGATGGCGTCGCGCACGGCGGCGATCACCAGGTCGGCGATCGTGTCGGCCGTGTCCTGCGGGTCCGCGGCGTCGATCACGCTCGGGTTGATCTTGAGCTCGAGCAGCTCGCCCGAGCCGTTGACGACGGCCGTGACCATCCCGCCACCGGCCGAGCCCTCGATCTGCGCATCGTTGAGCTCCTGCTGGGCGCTCACAAGCTGCTGCTGCATGAGCTGGGCCTGCTCCAGCAGCTGCTGCAGGTTGACATCCCCTGGGTTCACCGTCGTGCGCTCCTCGTGGCTCCGCGTTCTTGACTGCCACGAGCCTACGGTGTTTGGGCGCGGTCATGTACTGGCAGGCATGCAGGTGTTTCGCGCTCCGGCCTCATTCTGGCCGGATCCCGGCCCCCCTCCAGTGTCCGGGACCCGGCCATCACACCGGCCGGAGCGGCCGCACCATGCCGGTGCGTCGAGAGGAACGGTAGACGTCACCACGTTGCACACAGGTTGCGATCGTTCAATCACCCTAAGCAATCCCTCGAACGGGTTGCGCCGGAAGCCCTGTACAACGGATGCTCGCCTTGGGGGCCGATTACATGGAGTGGCCGATGAGTTACGCTCACTTGAACGCATACTCCCGCCGCCTGCGCGCGGCACACGACAGCCTCAGCGCCGACGAGGTGACCCCCGCCGAGCCCCGCGGCATGATCGGCGCCTCCTGGAGGCGCTCCCTCGACGCCGGCATCGACCTCGACGCCACCGCCGCCCCGCTGGCCTTCGACAGCGCCACCATCAAGGACGTGCGCGCCTCGCACCCGCTCCAGCCGCTGCTCTCGCTCCTCGCCCAGACCCTGGGCCGCTCCGCCGACGAGAGCGAGAACATTGTCCTCGTCACCGACTCCGACGGCCGGGTGCTGTGGCGCGAGGGCCACGCCGCCACCCTGCGCCGCGCCGACCAGGTCGGCCTCGCCACCGGCCACCACTGGGGCGAGGGCATCGTCGGCACCAACGGCATCGGCACCGCCCTGGCGCTGCGCCGCCCCGTGCACGTCTACTCCGAGGAACACCTCATGCGCGTGCTGCACGTCTGGTCGTGCAGCGCCGCCCCGATCATCGACCCGGACTCCGGCCAGATCCTCGGCTGCGTCGACGTCAGCGGCACCGCGCCCAGCCTCCACCCCGCCACGGTCGCCCTCGTCGGCGCCGCGGCCAAGCTCGCCGAGACCCAGCTCGCGCTGCGCATGCACGAACGCGACGACGCGCTGCGCCGCCGCTACGAGGGCCTGCGCGCCCGCTCCACCATCCTGCTCTCCCCCACCGGCCGCGTCATCGCCGGCGACCCCTCCGGCCGCCTCGGCTCCCGCGTCCCGCTCCCCACCACCGGAGACCGCATGATCCTGCGCGACGGCCGCGTCGCCGTCCTGGAGCCCTTCTCGGGCGGCTACCTCCTGCGCGCCACCCCGACCGTCACCGCCTCCCCGCTCGGGCTCACCCTGCTCGGCGACGGCCCGCCGACCGCCGTCGTCAACGGCCGCAAGCTGCCGCTGTCCCTGCGGCACGCCGAGATCCTCGCCCTCCTCGCCCTCCACCCGCGCGGCCTCTCGGCCGACCAGCTCTCCTTCCACCTGTACGGGGACGCGGGCAACCCCGTCACCATCAGGGCCGAGGTGCACCGGCTGCGCGCCCAGCTCGGCGCCATCGTCGAGGCGAAGCCGTACCGGCTGACCTCGCCCGTCGACGCCGACTTCCTGGAGCTGCGCCGCCTGCTGTCGGCCGGCGACCCGGCGGCGCTGGCCCGCGCCTACGCCGGGCCGCTGCTGCCGCGCTCGGAGTCACCCGAGATCCGCCGCGCCCGCGACGAGCTGGAGGTCCAGGTCCGCACCACGCTGCTGCGCCACGGCACTCCCCAGGACCTGTGGGCCTACGCCCAGACGGAGAGCGGCCGCGACGACCACCAGGTCCTCGAACGCATCACCCGCGGCCTCCCGGCCTGCGACCCCCGCGCGGCCGCAGCCCACGCCCGCCTCCGCGCCCCCTGATCCTTCGCCACCCGCTACTGACAGGTAACCGCGACACCGTCAGAATCCGCGCCCGCCACCGGGTTCGCGCCCGCCGCGGACGGCGGCCTTCCGACGGGGGTCAGGTGTGGTCGATCTCGCCGATCACCTGGGCGCCGAGCTCGCGCTGGAGGAGCGCCATGCCCGAGACGGCGTCCACGTCGGCGTCCGCGTCGTTCAGCGGGTCGACGTCGTCCGTCTCCAGGCTCTTGTCCCGCCGGGGCACCGCGTCCGGCCACCCGGACGCCGCCCCCGCCCGGCCGCCGCCGGCACGAGCGCCGGTCCGGGGACCCGCCTGCGCGGCCGCCCTGGCCGCCGAACGGGCCGCCGCCAGCCCGGCGCCCACCGCGCCGCCCCCGGACCGTCCGGGAGCCGCCTGGGTGGGGTCGGGCGTGGGAGGCGAGCCGAGCCCCGGGTCGTCGGGCGCCGTCGGCCACGACTCGTCCGTCGTCTGAGGGCCGCCCGCCGCCCCGCCGGGCCCGTGCGCGCCGTCCTGTGCCGCCTGGGCGCCCGCCGCGTCGTGCGGACCGCCCGCGGCGCCTCCCCGGCCGTCCGCGTCCCCGTACGAGCTCGTGGCAGCCCCGTGCGGCCCCGCAGCGCCCGCGTGCGACCCTGCGGGGCCGCCGGGACGTGATCCCGCGCCTCCCTCGGGACGCGCGCCCGCAGGCCCGGACGGCGGCCCGGAAGGGCCGCCCGTGCGCCCTTCGGCGCCGCCCACGTGGGAGCCGCCCTGCTGCCCGTCCGCCGCGTCACCGCCGGATGCGCCCTGCGCCCCGGACGGACCGCCGGGATGAGAACCCGATCCGCCCCCGGGATGCGACCCCGACGCCCCGCCGGGATGGGACCCGGAAGCGCCGCCCGGGTGCGACCCCGGCGCATGCCCCTGAGGCCCGCCGGAATGCGAGCCGCCCGGGTGGGAGCCGCCCGGCTGAGGACCGCGCGGGGCCGCCTGCGGGCCGCCGCCCACCACGGCCTCCACGCGCCAGGTGCCGCCCAGCACGTCGCCCAGCGCGCCGGCCACCACGGCGTCCTTGCCGCCGCCGGTGAAGTTCTTCATCGCGCCGACCTGGGTGAAGCCGAGAGTGACCAGGTTGCCCTCGACGCCGACCACTTGGGCGTTGGTGCTCACGTTCGCCCACACGACGATGCTGCGCTGCTTGAGCGCTGCCAGGACCGCGGGCCACTGCTGCTGGATCGCCCCCGCCCCGCCGGCGACGGGCCCCCCGGAAGCGCCGCCGGACACGGGCCCGGCGCCGCTCTGCGCGGGAGCCGCCGGTGCGGCAGCGGCCGGGGGCGCGGCGCCGGGGCGTACGGTCTCGGGCCAGTCGTCGCCGGAGGGCCGCGCCACGCGCCCCTCCCCCGAACCGGCCTCCTGCGCCGCCGCCTCGCCCGAGCCACTTCCCTGCGACGTGCCACCGGCAGGGGCGCCACCGCCGGGGCCGCCTGTCGTGTAGGACGCCGCGCCCTGGGCGGGAACCGCCACCCCGCCCTGCACGGCCTCACGCACCGGCCCACCGTGCCCCGCCGCGCCGTGACCCGTACCGTCGGATTGCGGGAGCGGAGGGGCGGACGCGCGGGCGGCCATCTGGGCGACGGCGCCGCCGCGTTCGAGGCGTTCGAGGCGGGCGAGCAGGGCGGTCTCGTCCTGCGAGACGGCCGGGAGCAGGACGCGGGCGCACATCAGCTCCAGCAGGAGCCGCGGCGAGGTCGCGCCGCGCATCTCCGTGAGCCCGGCGTTGAAGATCTCGGCGGCCCGGGTGAGCTCGGCGGGCCCCATGGACGCGGCCTGCTCGACGAGACGCTCCAGCTCGTCGGCGGGCCGGTCGAGCAGCCCGCTGGTGGCGGCCTCGGGGACGTTGGCCAGGATGACCAGGTCGCGGAAGCGCTCCAGCAGGTCGGAGGCGAAGCGGCGCGGGTCGTGGCCGCCCTCGATGACCCGGCTGACCGTCTGGAACACCCGGCCGCCGTCACGCTCGGCGAACGCGGCCACGACGTCGTCGAGCAGGTCGCCGTCGGTGTAGCCGAGCAGCGACACGGCCTTGGCGTACGTGATGCCGTCGTCCTCGGCCCCGGCGAGGAGCTGGTCGAGGATCGACAGCGAGTCACGCGCCGACCCGGCGCCGGCGCGGACGACGAGCGGCAACGCGGCCGGCTCGTACGGGACGCTCTCGGAGGTGAGGATCTCCTCCATCAGCGCGCGCAGCGTCGCGGGCGGCATCAGCCGGAACGGGTAGTGGTGGGTACGCGACTTGATGGTGCCGATGACCTTTTCCGGCTCGGTCGTCGCGAAGATGAACTTCAGGTGCGGCGGCGGCTCCTCGACGAGCTTGAGCAGCGCGTTGAAACCCTCGCGGGTCACCATGTGCGCCTCGTCGATGATGTAGATCTTGTAGCGCGCGGAGACCGGCGCGAAGAAGGCCCGCTCGCGCAGGTCGCGGGCGTCGTCGACGCCACCGTGGGAGGCCGCGTCGATCTCGATCACGTCGAGGTGACCGGGACCCGTCGGAGCCAGCGCGACACAGGACTCGCAGGTGCCGCACGGGTCGGGCGTCGGGCCCTTCTCGCAGTTGAGCGAGCGGGCCAGGATGCGGGCGCTGGAGGTCTTGCCGCAGCCGCGCGGGCCGCTGAAGAGGTAGGCGTGGTTGACTCGGCCGGTGCGCAGCGCCTGCCGCAGCGGGTCTGTGACGTGTTCCTGACCCTTGACCTCGGCGAAGGTCCCGGGCCGGTACTTGCGGTAAAGCGCAAGGCTCATGCGACCATCCCGCCTGCGAGGGGCTCCTAACGAAGAGAACCCCTCGCACACCCGCCAGAGCCCGCTTATCCTTGCTGCCTTCCGGCCCTGGGGAGGTTCACAGGATGACGCCGCGCGAGGGGTCCACCGACAGTCTAGCGGGATGCGGCAGTGCTCGCTCCACGCTCGCTCCGGGGAAATGGTGGTCTTCACACGTCCGGAAGTCCGGTAAGCTCGTCGGCGGAGGATTCGCCTAGTGGCCGAGGGCGCACGCTTGGAAAGCGTGTAAAGGGCAACCTTTCGGGGGTTCAAATCCCCCATCCTCCGCCAGCCCAGAAGGGGTGTGCCGTGATCACGGCACACCCCTTCTGGCGTTCGGGTCCCAGGTGAGCCCTCGGCGCCTTGTCCTGGATCCGCCATGAGCCCGCAGGCCGTAACGACCCCTCCCCACGGGCACCTCAACGGTCACACCTACCCCCATTCGTGGAGTGCCGTCGCTCTGCGCCTTTGAGACAGCCTGCTGACGATCGGGACTGCACCATCACTCCTAGAGCCGTCCTAGATCGGATACCGGCCCGATGTGGGCGAGCTTGTCGGGGTTGGCCACCGCGTGGATCGCGCGGACCACACCTTCAGCGATGTCGAGCTCGACCACCCCGATCACGCGGCCTTCTGAGTCGTACTTGACAGCGCCCGGGCGGCCGTTGATCGAGGCCGGCCGGAGGGAGACGCCCAGGGTCCCGCCCCGGCGGAACACGCCGAGGAGCAGCCGTATGACAGCCGGCCGCCCGGCCAGACGACTCCCGAAGGCCCGCGCCTTGCCGCCCCCGTCCCCGTGGAGCACCACGTCAGGCGCGAGCAGGCCGAGCAGGGCGTCCATATCGCCGCCCTCGGCGGCCACGAAGAACCTGCGCGCGAGTTCCTCGCCTTCCGCCCGGCGCTCGCGGGACAGCGCACTGCCCTCGACCTGCCCTCCGGCGGCGATGTGCTGCCGAGCGCGGGCGAAGATCTGCCGGCAGTTCGCCTCGGTCTTGCCGGTGATCCCAGCCACCTCCGGATAGCCGTACCCGAACACCTCGCGCAGCATGAACACGGCCCGCTCCATCGGCGAGAGCGACTCCAGCAGCACCAGGAAGGCCATCGACAGCGAGTCGGACAGCTCAGCGTGCTCGGCCGGTTCGGGCAGGTCGGCGAGCACGACGACCGGCTCCGGCAGCCACTCGCCGACATAGGTCTCCCGGAGCACCCGCGCCGACCCCAGGTGGTTGAGGCTCAGTCGCGTCACGGCCGTGGTCAGGTACGCCTTCAGGTTGTCGATCACGGTCCCCGCCTGGTACGCCCGGGTCAGGCCGAGGAACGCGTCCTGCACGATGTCCTCGGCATCGCCCACGGACCCGGTCATCCCGTAGGCGATGGAGAACAGCAGCGGCCGGTAAGCGAAGGCCTCTTTCTGAGCTGTTGATCCAAGCACGGAATTCCTCCCCGACTCGCGTACGGCCGCGATGACGTACCGCAGGGTAGCCGCGCAGGCCCGCACGGGAGGGGAGACGCACGTCACATTCGCCGCCGTCACAGGCCGGTGGACTGCCTTGTCCTAGAGGCAACGCCGTTCAGTTAGGGCTGGGGTCGTGGCGTCAAGGGCTGGCCCGGAGCATGTTGATGCTGATGGTGGCTTTGTAGGTGGTCCGGTCGATGG
>NZ_JBEZZG010000027.1:0-137879 GCF_040639085.1 Nonomuraea sp. NPDC023979 | reverse complement strand
GACGTACGACGACCCGACGGTGATGCTGCAGAAGGCCGCCTACATCCGGCACAAGAAGCTGGGCGGCTACATGATGTGGTCCATCGACGGCGACGACGCCAAGGCCTCCCTCACCTCCGCCTTGTACAGGGTCCTGCGCTAGATGCACTTGGCCAAGATCTTGTGACTCTCCCTGATCGCGCCTTCCGGCCGCGGTCAGGGAGAGTCGCCACGGCCCATGCGTTCCCGCGGCTGCGCGATCGCCCGAAGGCGTGGCGTCCGCAGGTCGAACCCCGGCGAGTACGAGCGCGGCCGCCCACTCACGGCAGGTCGCCGAGTTCGTGGTCGAGGCGGTGCAGGCGCACGCCACCCGGCCACCAGCCCTCCTGGTACAACGGCACGGCCAGGCGGGGCTCCATCTTCTACGTGCCCGATCCCCCGGAGAGACCAGGCCGCATCCGTTCCTGACGTTCAGCTCGGCGGCCGCCCACAAGGACGCGTTCTTCATCAGGGTCCCCTAGCTCCGGGACCCGTCAGGCGGCGGGGTCCTTGGTGAAGGTCATGTCCATCCAGTGCCGCCAGGCCGAGCCGTCGTCGGTGCGCTCCCAGGTGGCGGACATGGAGGCGCCGTCCTCGGCGATCGTCAGCGTCGCCCGCTCCGTCTCCCCCGCGAACGTCCAGACGCCGTCGTCGTCGACACTCGCCCACATGGTGGCGAAGACGCCGTGGTTGTCGAAGGAGCGCGCGGGATAGGTGCGGCTCGCCGGGTCGTAGGGGCCGATCATCTCGATGACCTCGACGGGCTCGCCGTTCACGCGCACGTCCACGCGGTGGACGAGGAAGTGCTCGCCCGCCAGCCACTCGTAGGTGTCCGAGCCGGTGATGTGGGTCGCCGGCTCGGACGGGGTGGCGACGGTCCGCCCCTGGGAGCGCCAACGGCCGGCCAGGGCGTTCAGGCGGCGGTTCTCCGGGGGCGGGGCATGGGTGTTGCCGGCTTCCGTCATGGGCGTGTCCCTCTCACTGCGCCAGTATGTAAGCTGTTGCTTAAACACTTACACAGCTCTCGGAGGGTGCGCAAACGCATGGACGATGCCCTGCGGGCGGTGGCGGATCCGACGCGCCGCGCCATCCTCGTCCTCGTACGGGACCGCGAGGTGCCGGCGGGCGAGATCGCCGGGCGCTTCCCGGAGATCAGCCGCCCGGCGGTCTCCCAGCACCTGCGGACGCTGGCGGCGGCCGGTCTGGTCGACGTGCGCCGCGCCGGCAACCGGCGCTTCTACCGGCTGCGCCCCGAAGGGCTGGCCGAGGCGGTGACGTTCCTGGAGTCGATGTGGTCCACCTCGCTCGGCCGCCTCCAGCGCGAGGCCGAACGGGAAGAGCGCGCGGACACCGGCGAGCACGACGCGAAGGGATCACTGTGACCAGGACGATCGAGCAGACGTTGCACATCCGGGCGCGTCCCGAGACGGTGTGGCGGTTCTTCACGGACCCGGCCCGCCTGGCGCGCTGGTGGGGGACGGCCGAGCTGGACGCCCGCCCCGGCGGCACGCTGCGGGTGGCGATGCACGAGGGCCCGCGCCCGGTGATGCGCGGCCAGTTCGTGGAGCTCGTCCCGTACGAACGGCTGGTCTTCACCTTCGGCTGGGAGCCCACGCCGGGAGCGCCCGGCCTCGGCCCCGGCGCCTCCCGGGTCGAGGTCACCCTGACCCCCGACGGTGACGGCACCACGCTCACCCTGCGCCACAGCGGCCTGCCCGCCCCGCTGGAGGAGGAGACCGGCGGCGGCTGGGCGCACCTGCTGCCCCGCCTCGGCGAGGCCGCGGCCACGGCCACGGACTGACGGCGGGTGGCGGAAGGCCGGCTGTGCGGAAACCTTCAATGCGGCATCGCCGGCCGGCTCCCTAGAGTCATGAGCATGGACGTGGTACGGGGGGCGGCGCGCGGCATGGCCGGGCTGGTGCTCGGGGCGGTGACGGCCGTGGTCGAGCTGGCGTGGGTCGTCGTCGCGGTGCCGATGCTGGCCCTGCCGGCGACCCGGCCGTGGTCGGTCCGCGGCACCCGGTGGCTGGCCGAGACCGATCGGGTCCGGGTCAACCGCTGCCTGGGCGGCGCGATACCGCCGGGGCCGGCCGGGGGACGCTCGCTCGCGTACGTGGCGGCGCACGCCGTGGTGGGCGGGCTCGGCGGCGCGGTGCTGGTGCTGGTCGGGGTGTGGGTGGTGGTGAGCCGGCGGGCGCTGTCCGGCGGCTCGGGCACGCGGGCCGGGATGAGCTGGTACGACCCGATCACCTGGACGGCGTTCGGGCTCCTCGTCCTGTTCCTGGCGGCGCAGGCGCTGATCGGCCTGGCGGCGCTGGAGCGGCGGCTGGCGGAGTGGGGCCTGGCGCCCAGCGACAGGGAGATGCTGCGCAGCCGCGTCCAGCAGTTGTCGCGGACGCGGACGGAGGTCCTGGAGGCCGTCGACGACGAGCGGCGGAGGATCGAACGGGACCTGCACGACGGCGTGCAGCAGCGGCTGGTGGCGCTGGGCATGCTGCTCGGCCGCGCCGAGCGCCTCGGGGACCCGGGCGCCGCGGCCCCGCTGTTCCGCCAGGCGCGGGAGGAGTCCCGCCGCGCGCTGGAGGAGCTGCGGGAGGTGGCCTGGCGGATCTACCCGGTGGCTCTGGACGACGGCGGCCTGCCGGCGGCGCTGGAGTCGCTGGCCGAAGGGTCGAGCGTGCCGATCGTCCTCGACCTCGACCTGCCGGTACGGCCCGGCCCGGCCGTGGAGACGGCCGCCTACTTCGTGGTGTGCGAGGCGGTGACGAACGCGCTCAAGCACAGCCGGGCCGGGCGCGTCGAGGTCGGAGTCAGCCGGTCCGGCGGCGTCCTGCTGGTCCGGGTCGCCGACGACGGCGTCGGCGGCGCGCGGGCCGACGGGCGCGGGCTGTCGGGCCTGGCCCGGCGGGTGGCGGCCCACGACGGCCGGTTCGAGCTCGACAGCCCCGTGGGCGGGCCGACGACGCTGCGGGCGGAGCTGCCGTGCGCGTAGTGCTGGCCGAGGACAACACGCTGCTGCGTGAGGGGCTGACCCGGCTGCTGGGCGAGGACGGCCACGAGGTCGTGGCGGCCGTCGGCGACGGCGAGGCGCTGGTCGCCGCGTGTGACGAGCATCGGCCGGAGGTGGTCATCGCCGACGTCCGCATGCCGCCCACGTACACCAGCGAGGGTCTGCGGGCCGCGCTCGCCGTCCGGCGGCGGCATCCGGGGATCGGCGTGCTGGTGCTGTCGCAGTACGTCGACACCCGCTACGCCGCCCAGCTCCTCGACGGCGACGCGCGCGGGGCCGGCTACCTGCTGAAGGACCGGGTGGCCGAGGTCGGCGACTTCCTGGAGGCGCTGCGGCGGGTGGCGGACGGCGGCACGGCGTTCGACCCGGAGGTCGTCCGGCGGCTGCTCAACCGCGCCCGCGACACCGTGGCCCTGGCCCGGCTCACCCCGCGCGAGCACGAGGTGCTGGCCCGGATGGCGCAGGGGCACACCAACGAGTCGATCGCCGCCCGACTGCACGTCTCGCGCAGCGCGGTGGAGAAGCACGCCAACGCCATCTTCGACAAGCTCGGCCTCGCGCACGCCGACGGCTACAACCGGCGGGTCCTGGCCATCGTGCGCTTCCTGAACGAGTAACCCCTCCTGACCCGACGACCGGGCGGCCCTGCGAGCCGCGGCCGGTCCCCTCGTCCTGCCCTTTCCGGCGGAGCCTGCCCCTTCCGGCGGAGCCTGCCCCTTCCGGCGGAGCCTGCCCCTTCCGATGGAGCCTGCCCCTTCCGGCGGAGCCTCCCCCTTTTCCGATGAAGCCTGCCCTTTTCCTATGGAGTGCGTATGAACGTGTTGACCAGGCGGCTCGTGAGCGGTGCGGCCGCGGCCGTGGTCTGCCTCGGCCCGGCGGCCTCCCCCGCTTCGGCGGCGCCGCCGCGACCGGACCCGGCCGCGATCGCCGGCGTGGTGCGGGCCAACCTCGGCCCGGCCCGCCTGCCCGGCGTCGCGGTGGCGCTCGTCAAGGACGGCCGCGTCCTGCACACCGGCGGGTACGGGCACGACGCGCGAGGCGAGCCGGTCACGAGCCGTACGCCGATGCGGATCGCGTCGCTGTCGAAGTCGTTCACCGCCCTGGCGGTGATGCAGCTGGCCGAGGCCGGTCGCCTCGGCCTCGACGATCCCGTGATGCGCCATCTGCCGGAGTTCGCCCTGGCCGACCTGAGAGCCGGGCGGATCACCGTCCGTCACCTGCTCGACCACAGCTCCGGCATGTCGGACACCACGTACCCGGAGGCCACGCTCCCCCAGCCGGACTCACTCCGTCAGGCGGTGGCGGACCTGCGCCACGCCCGGCTGGCCGCCGCGCCGGGCGTGCGGCACGACTACCACAACCCCAACTACTGGGTGGCCGCGCGGCTGGTGGAGGTGGTGAGCGGGGTGCCCTTCGCCGACCAACTCGACCGGCGGGTGTTCACCCCGTTGCGGATGACCTCGACCGTGACCGTCGGCAACTGGCGGTACCCGGTGCCGGGGCTCGTGGACGGGCACAACCGCTTCCTCGGCCTCACGTGGCCGCGCACCGAGCCCGACCGGTTCGTGGCCGGCTCGGCCGGCGTCGTCACCACGGCCGACGACCTCGCCCGGTGGCTGGCCCTGCACACCCGGGACGCGACGAGCGCGGTCCTGTCCCGGCGCGGGCTGCGGGAGCTGCGCCGGCCCAGCGCGCCCGACGGGCGCTACGCCCTCGGCTGGGACAATCCCGACACCTACGGCGGCCCCCGGCAGATCACGCACCCCGGATCGTCGTTCACCTCGACGGCGACCATGGTGCTGCTGCCCGACACCGGGTACGGCATCGCGCTGATGTCCAACAGCCGGATGCCGCTGGAGGCCGACGTCGAGGCCGTCATGGAGGACCTGATCGCCCGGACCCGGGGCTCGTCCGGCGCGGGCGCCCCGCTGCCGCTGGCCTTCGTCGCCGACCTGACCGCCCTCGCCGCGGCGCTGTCGGTCGCGGCGGCCGGGGCGGTCAAGGCCCGCCGGGCGCGGCTCTGGGCGCGGCGCCGCGCCGGCGCCGCGCGGTGGCGGACGGCGCTCCGGCTGGTGCCCTATCTGCTGCCGTTGCCGGGGTTCGTCTTCCTGCCGCGCCTCCTGGAGCTGGTCACCGGCGGCCGTGACGTCACCTTCGTCCTGCTGTCGCACATCTGGCCGACCCTTCTCGCCACGGCCGGCCTGACCGCCGCGACCGGGCTCCTGGTCCTGGCCGCCCGCATCCGCGCACTCCTGCGGCAGGGCGGCGCGGGCCACGGAGGCTCGCCGCCCGGCCGTGCTCAGCCAGAGGCGCGGGCGTCGTAGGTCTCGCGGTTGGCGAGGACCTCCCCCATGTGCGACTGCGCCCAGCCCCTGAGCCCGCGCGCCATGCGGTGGAGCGAGAGGCCGAGGTCGGTCAGCTCGTAGGTGACGGTGACGGGGACGGTCGGCGTCACGGTGCGGACGAGCAGCCCGTCGCGCTCCAGCGCCCGCAGCGTCTGGGTCAGCATCTTCTGGCTGACCCCGGCCAGCAGACGGGAGATCTCGGAGTAACGCATCGCCTGCGGAGCCGCACCGCCCTCGTCAGCGCCGCTGTCGCCGCCCAGCGCGCACAGGATCAGGACGACCCACTTGTCCGAGATCCGGTCGAGCAGCCGCCGGCTGGGGCACTCCGCCAGGAACGCGTTGTACTCCACCTTGGCCTGGGCCCTCTTCTGGGCCGCCTTCATCGTCGTCACCGCTTCGCACCTCTCACCGCTGGGCGAGTTACGCACTTCAGAGTGCCTACTTCCGGAAAGGAAGCTTCTCTCCAATGCTGATGCAAGGAGGCGGCGGACGCCACCTCCTGACGGCATGACGAAAGGCGATGACATGAGCACCCCGGCTCGCACTCTTCCCGGCGGCACCTGGACCCTGGGCGACCTGACCGTCACCCGGTTCGGGTACGGCGCCATGCAACTGGCCGGCCCGTGGGTCATGGGGCCGCCCGCCGACCGCGACGGCGCCCTGGCCGTGCTGCGCGAGGCGGTCGACCTCGGCATCACCCACATCGACACCAGCGACGCGTACGGGCCGCGCGTCACCAACGAGCTGATCCGCGAGGCGCTGCACCCGTATCCCGAGTCGCTGCGCATCGCCACCAAGGTGGGCGCGACCCGCGACGAGCAGGGCGGCTGGCCTCCGGCCCGGCGGCCGGAGGACCTGCGCCGCCAGGTCCACGAGAACCTGGAGTCCCTGGGGCTCGACGTGCTCGACCTGGTCAACCTCCGGCTCGGCGACGCCGAGGGTCCGCGGCCCGGCTCGCTCGCCGAGGCGTTCGGGACGCTGGCCGACCTTCAGCGGCAGGGCCTGATCCGTCACCTCGGCGTCAGCAACGCCACGGCGGAGCAGGTCGCGGAGGCGCGGAGCATCGCGCCGATCGTGTGCGTGCAGAACATGTACAACCTCGCCCACCGCGGCGACGACGCGCTCATCGACCGGCTCGCCGCCGACGGCGTCGCGTACGTGCCCTTCTTCCCGCTCGGGGGCTTCACCCCGCTCCAGTCGTCGGCGCTCTCGGCGGTCGCCGCCCGCGCGGGGGCGGCGCCGATGTCCGTCGCGCTGGCCTGGCTGCTGCGGCGGTCACCGAACATCCTGCTCATCCCCGGCACCTCGTCGACGGCCCACCTGCGTGAGAACGTCGCCGGCGCGGGCCTGTCCCTCTCGGAGGAGGACCTGGCCGAGCTGGACGGCATCAGCCGCTGACCGGCCCCCTTCAGCAGGAGGAGCGCGCCAGCCGGGCCGCGAGCTCCCGGACCTGCTCGGGGCGGGGGTTGGCGCCGGTCAGCACGGTCGCCGGCCGGTCGCCGGCGACCAGGCCCTGGGCGATCGCGGCCAGGCCGGCCGCGCCCGCCGGTTCCAGGAGGATGCCCAGCGTGCGCGCCGCCAGCTCCACGGCCGCGGCGATGGCCTCGTCGCTCACCAGGACGATCTCGTCCACCAGGGCGCGGGCCCGCCGCACCGAGGCTTCCAGCGGGAGGCTCACCGCGATCCCGTCGGCGAAGGTGCGGGCGTGTTCGACGCGGACCGGGCGGCCGGCGCGCAGGCTCTCCAGCATCGAGGGCGCGCCCTCGGCGTTGACGCCGACGATCCGGGTGCCGGGAGCGTGCTCCTTCATCCACCGTCCCACGCCGTTGATCAGCGCGCCGTCGCCGACCGGGAGCACGACGGCGTCGTACACCGGGCGCCCCGCGCCACCCGGCCGGGGCCGGGTCAGCTCGACCCCGATCGTCCCGGCTCCCTCGGCGATCGCCGCCTGCGAGCCGTCCTGCGCGTAGAAGCGGTCAGGGTGGTCCGCGGCGTAGGCGGCCGCGGCCTCCCGCGCGGACGAGCCGTCCGGCCCGGCCGCGATGACGCGGGCGCCGAACGCTTCCATCCGTTCACGTTTGCCGGGGTTGACCGTCTCGGGCACGAACACCTCGACCGGCATCCCCCGGGCCCGCCCGGCGTAGGCGACGGCCTGCCCGAAGTTGCCCGAGCTGGCGCACACCACCGGCGTGCCGGGGGCGAGGGTGCTCAGCATCAGATCGGCGCCCCGGCCCTTGAAGCTGCGCACCGGGTTGGCCGTCTCCACCTTGACGGTCACCGCCCGGCCGCCCAGCGCCCGGCACAGCTGCTCGTCGAGATACTGCGGCGTGTCCAGGAACACCGGATCGATCACCCGCACGGCCTTCTCGATCCGCGCCACGTCCAGATCCACGCGCGCCGCCCTTCCTCGGTAGTTTCGGGAACCCGGCCGACGTTAGCCGAACTCCCGATCGAACCGATTGAGGATTCTCGCCCCGCGACGCAATAATCTTGCATGCCCGAACCGCCGCCGCCCCGCCTGGACGAGATCGACGCCCACCTGCTGGACCTGCTCCAGCACGACTCCGGGCGCACCCTGCACGAGCTCGGCGAACAGGTCGGGCTCTCGCCCAGCGCCGTCCAGCGGCGGATCGCCCGCTACCGCAGGGACGGCCTCATCACCCGGCAGGTCGCCGTCCTCGACCCGCACCTCTTCGGCCCCACCGTCCTGGCCACGGTCCTGGTGACCCTGGCCAGGGAGTCGTTCGAGCACCACCGCGCCTTCGCGGGCCGGATGCGCGCCGACCCGCAGGTCCAGCAGTGCTACCGGGTCGCCGGACCGTGGGACTACGTGGTCGTCCTGGCCGCGCGGAGCACCCGCGACTGCGGCCGGCTCGGCGACCGCCTGTTCAAGGCGGACGACAACGTCCAGCGCTACGAGACGCTGGTCGTCTTCGACACCGTCAAGACCGGCCTGACCCTCCCCCTGCCCGCCCTGCCCCAGGACGGGCGGTCATAGGTCGCCCGTCCGCAGCGGGCCGAGGTCGCGGACGGTCCTGGCGAGGGCGCGGATGGGGCCGCTCTCCGCCTTGGTGCGCCACACCAGGGCGTACGGCAGGGCGCCCATGTCGCGTACGGCCAGGTAGGTGAGGTCGGGGTCGTGGACCAGGGCCGCCCCTGCGGGTGATCTTCGGGGTGGGCATCCACCCGATGATCCAGCAGGTCTGCGCCGACCGGCTCAGGACCTGGGACGAGTGGCAGGAGCTCTCGGCCGCGTCCCACGGCGGGACGTGAGGCCGGGACCGGCGCTCAGGGCTGGAGGTCGGTGAGGGTGAGGATGGTCGCGCCGGTGCTGCCGCCGTAGCCGGGAGCCAGGCAGTCGAGGAGCGGCGTGATGGGGTCCTCCAGGGTGACGCCCTCGGAGGTCACGGTGTCGCCGGCGAACTTGCCCGCGGTGACGGCGCCGACGACGGCGAAGACCGACTGGCCCGCGACCACGTTGAGCGTGACGGTGTAGCTGATGGTCGAGGTCTCGCCGGTGTTCCAGGTCACGACCTCGGTCGCGGGCATGGCGCCGGACAGGCAGCCGAGGCTGCCCTGCCCGGAGATCGTCGACGTGCCCGAGGTGATGTCCGGGTCGCTGGACACGCAGGTCGGGTAGGTGCCGGTGCCGGTCATGGTCACGTTCTGCTCGGTCAGGCGCAGCTTGGGCGAGAAGGTCAGGGTGTTGGTGCCGTCGATCGAGCAGAGGACGTCCTGGCCGATGGCGTGCGCCGGTGCGGCGTACGCCATGCCCAGGGGGCAGAGCAGCGCGAGGACGGCGCCGCAGACCGCGGTCCTGGCTGAGGTGGCTCCGGTGCGCATGGGCGTCCCTTTCGCGACGAGGCGGAACAGGCGCTGGGAGCCGGTTCTCCCGGACCCCCACCCAGGACAGTAGAGGTCACGGAGCGTGTCGACAAGGTACGATTCTGCCACCATCGCGGGCATAGCGGCGTACCGAGGATGAAGCTGTCATGTCTTGGTACGTCCGATGATTCCGTCCTTGGGAGTGCCCGGTGACCTCTCGTTCCTCTCGGCCGCGCCGAGGCGTGCGCGCCCTGATCTCCGTCGCGGCCGTCGCCGCCTTCAGCGTGGCCGTCCCGGCCGCCGGTCCCGCCCAGGCTGCGGCGCCCGCGCAGTGCCAGGGCACCGAGACCGTCACGTACAGCCCGGGGGTGACCTTCACGCCGCGGGACATCGAGGTGACGGTGAGCGGGAACTTCAGCTCCTGCCTCGACGGCGCGGGCCAGGTCACGAGCGGGACGTACGGGGAGCGGTTCACGATCTTCGCCGGGTGCAACGACCTCCTCGACGGCTTCGAGGCGGTACGGGTCGTCGAGTGGAACACCGGCGACAGCAGCGCCATCGACGGCGCCGGGAGCAGCACCGCCGTGGCCGGTCAGGTGATCACCACGTTCACCGGCCCTGTCGTCCAGGGCCGGTTCCAGGGCCGGTCAGCCGTGCAGACCGTCACGCTCGTCCAGCCGGACCTGCTGAAGTGCCTCACCACCGGGCTCACCGGGGCGAACGGGGTGACGACGCTCACCATCACCTGAGCCGGTCGCCTGAGCTGGTCACCTCGTCCAGGTCCACTTCTGGTTGTCGCCGCCGTGGCAGGCGTAGAGCTGGAGGCGGGTGCCGTTGGCGGTGCCCCGGCCGACGGCGTCCAGGCACAGCCCGGACTGCACGCCCACGATCGAGCCGTCGGAGTTGACGCGCCACTTCTGGTTGTCGCCGCCCCAGCAGGAGTAGATCTGGATGGCGGCGCCGTTGCCGGTGCCTGCCGCGTCGAGGCACTTGGCGCCGTAGACCTTGATCTCGCCGGCGGCGGTGGCGGCCCACTGCTGGTTGGCGCGGCCGTTGCAGTCCCACAGCTGCACGGCGGTGCCGTCGGCGGTGGCGGCGCCGGGCACGTCCAGGCAGCGTCCGGAGCCCGTCCCCCTGATCTGCCCGGCGCCGTCGCCGGGCGTGCCGCCGTCCAGGCCGAAGAAGCGGACGGCGTGCGCGGCCATCCCGGCGTGCGGCAGGTCGTGGCCGGCTCCGGTGACGGTGTACGCCTCGACCTGCCCGGAGCCGAAGACCCGCCGGGTCCAGCCGGGCTGCGGGCTGTCGGTGGTGACGGGGGTGGTGCTGATCCCGTGCACTCCGGTCCACTGGTCGACCTGCTCCTGCAGCATCGTGTAGGGCAGGACGGAGTCCTGCGTGCCGTGCCAGGTCATCAAGCGCGGCCGGGGCCCCGTGTAGCCGGGGTAGGCGTTCCTCACCATGTCGCTCCACTGCTGCGGCGTCCTGTCGGCGCATCCGGCGGGGCCGAGGCACCCGTACGGGACGCCCGCGAACGGCGCGCCCGCCTTGAAGACGTCCGGGTAGGTGGCGAGCAGGTTGACGGTCTCCATCGCCCCGGAGGAGAAGCCGGTGGCGAACACCCGCTGCGGGTCGCCGTCGTAGCGTTGCAGGACGTGGTTCGTCATGGAGACGATCGACACCGGGTCGCTGCCGCCGCCGTGGCGCAGGGCGGCGTCCGACCACACGTCGAAGCAGTTCGACAGGCCGTTGGCGCTCTTGTTGGCCTGCGGGTAGATGACGACGAAGCCGTGCCGGTCCGCGAGTGAGGCGAACTCGGTCCCCTGGTGGAAGGCGGGGGCCCAGCCGTTGCAGCCGTGCATCGCCACCAGGACGCCCGGCCTGGGCGCCAGCCGGTCGGGGACGTAGACGTACATCCGCAGGCCGCCCGGGTTGGGGCCGAAGCCGGTCACCTCGGTCAGGGAGGCCGCCGCCGCCTGCGGCGGGGCCGTGAGGAACACGGACAGGAAGGTGATCAGAGCCGCCAGAGCGGCGTACTTCCTGGTACGGGCTCTCGCGGGGGGTGCTGGTCCCATGCTTCCGCCTCTCTCAGGGGGGTGTTAGCGCTAACAGACACGGAGTCGCGGGCGCTGTCAAGCGGGCCCGCATCGGCGCGGCACCCCCTCCCCCGCGCCGACCTCGCGATATCGGGCCATAGGGCCGCGCGGCACGATGAAACTTTCATGCCGGCGCCCCGCCGCCGCATCGCCGGGCGAAACTTTTAGGCGCGCGAACGCAGGACCACCTGGCAGGCACAGCAGCACCCCACCGAAAGTTTTCAGTCATATCTTGACAAGTTTCGGGACGCTTCCCACACTGAGCCCCCAGGACGATCTCCAGCTCGTGATCCGCTTCATGGAGGTTCAGGCAATGAGCGTCAACGCCGTTTCCCCACCCACCGCCCGGCCACCGCGAAGCGGGCGCCGCCGGGCGCTGATCACCGGCGCGATCGGCGCCGTCGGCCTGGTCGCCGCGCTGACGTCGGCGCTGCCCGCGAGCGCCGCGGAGAGCACGCTGGGCGCCGCCGCCGCCCAGAGCGGCCGCTATTTCGGCACCGCCATCACCTCGAGCAAGCTCGGCGAGGCCGCCTACACCTCGATCGCGGCGCGCGAGTTCGACATGGTGACGGCCGAGAACGAGATGAAGATCGACGCCACCGAGCCGCAGCGGGGTCAGTTCAACTTCACCCAGGGCGACCGCGTCTACAACTGGGCCGTCCAGAACGGCAAGCGGGTCCGCGGGCACACCCTGGCCTGGCACTCGCAGCAGCCGCAGTGGATGCAGAACCTGTCCGGCAGCACGCTGCGCCAGGCGATGATCAACCACATCAACGGCGTCATGGCCCACTACAAGGGCAAGATCTACTCCTGGGACGTGGTCAACGAGGCCTACGCCGACGGCAACTCCGGCGGCCGGCGCGACTCCAACCTCCAGCGCACCGGCAACGACTGGATCGAGGTCGCCTTCCGCACCGCGCGCACCGCCGACCCGGCGGCCAAGCTCTGCTACAACGACTACAACATCGAGAACTGGACCTGGGCCAAGACGCAGGGCGTCTACAACATGGTCAGGGACTTCAAGACGCGGGGCGTGCCCATCGACTGCGTGGGCTTCCAGGCGCACTTCAACAGCGGCAGCCCGTACAACAGCAACTTCCGCACCACGCTGCAGAGCTTCGCGGCGCTCGGCGTCGACGTGGCCATCACCGAGCTGGACATCCAGGGCGCCTCGGCCGCCACGTACGCCGCCGTGACCCAGGACTGCCTGGCCGTGCCGCGCTGCGTCGGCATCACGGTGTGGGGCGTGCGCGACATCGACTCCTGGCGCTCGGGCGACACCCCGCTGCTGTTCGACGGCAACGGCAACAAGAAGCCCGCCTACACCGCGGTGCTCAACGCGCTGAACGGCGGCAGCACGACGACGCCGCCACCGGGCGGTGACGAGGGCCAGCTCAAGGGTGTCGCCTCCGGCCGCTGCGTGGACGTGCCCAGCGCCTCGACCGCCGACGGCACCGCGGTGCAGCTGTGGGACTGCAACGGGCAGACCAACCAGCAGTGGACGCGGACCTCGGCCGGGGAGCTGCGGGTCTACGGCAACAAGTGCCTGGACGCCGGGGGCTCGGGCAACGGCGCCAGGATCCAGATCTACTCCTGCTGGGGCGGCGACAACCAGAAGTGGCGCGTCAACTCCGACGGCTCGATCGTGGGCGTGCAGTCCGGGCTGTGCCTGGACGCCGTCGGCAACGGCACCGCGAACGGGACCGGGCTGCAGCTCTACACCTGCTGGGGCGGCAGCAACCAGAAGTGGACGTACAACGCGGGCTCCGTCTCGCCCTGATCGCCCCTCCGGGTTCCCCCTCCCTCGGGGTGGAGGGGAAGGGGAACCCGGGGCGGCACGTCGACGCGCGATCTCCCGCACGTTGACGGGCCGGCCCCAGGCCGCCGCCGTGAAACTTTCACGGCGGCGGGCGGGGCCGCGTGATCTCTTCCCGGCGCGAAAGCGCAGCAGGGAAGCCGTCCGGGCGGCATCGGCCGCGCCGCCGGGGGAGGCCCGCCGTTGACGGCGGGCCGGACTGTCGTATGTACTCCCCGGCAACACCCCGAGGAAGAGAACGACGCAGATCCGGCCGGCGAAATGTTAACGCTAACACTCCCCCTCCCCCCAAGGAGCACCGCATGTCCTTGAGCCGTCGTCAGCTCCTCCAGGCCGCGGGCGCGACCGCCGCGTTCACGGTCGCCGGCCAGGCGGCCGGCGCCTCCCCCGCGCTCGCCGCCGCCCTCCCCTGGGCCAGGCCCGACATCGGCGTCTCGGCCTACGAGTTCGACCTCGGCCAGGTCCGGCTGACCTCCGGCCGCTGGCTGGACAACCAGAACCGCACCCTGGCCTACCTGCGCTTCGTCGACGTCGACCGGCTCCTGTACGTCTTCCGGGCCAACCACCGGCTGTCCACCGGCGGCGCGGCGGCCAACGGCGGCTGGGACGCGCCCGGCTTCCCGTTCCGCTCCCACATGCAGGGCCACTTCCTGACGGCCTGGGCGCAGGCGTATGCCGTGCTCGGCGACACCACCTGCCGGGACAAGGCCGACCACATGGTGGCCGAGCTGGCCCGATGCCAGGCGAACAACGCCGCCGCCGGGTTCACCGCCGGCTATCTGTCCGGCTTCCCCGAGTCGGACATCACCGCCGTGGAGAACCGCACGCTGAACAACGGCAACGTGCCGTACTACTGCATCCACAAGACGCTGGCCGGGCTGCTGGACGCCTGGCGGCTGATCGGCAACACCCAGGCCAGGACCGTGCTGCTGGCGCTGGCCGGATGGGTGGACGCCCGCACGTCGCGGCTGAGCCAGAGCCAGATGCAGGCGATGCTCGGCACCGAGTTCGGCGGCATGAACGCCGTGCTCACGGACCTGTACCAGATGACCGGCGACGCCCGCTGGCTGACCACGGCCCGGCGCTTCGACCACGCGGCGGTGTTCGACCCGCTGGCCTCGGGCCAGGACCGGCTCAACGGGCTGCACGCCAACACGCAGGTGCCCAAGTGGATCGGCGCGGCCCGGGAGTACAAGGCGACGGGCACGACCCGCTACCGCGACATCGCCGCCAACGCCTGGTCCATCACCGTCGGCGCGCACACGTACGTGAACGGCTCCAACAGCCAGGCCGAGCACTTCCGCGCCCCCGACGCGATCGCCGCGCACCTGACCAGGGACACCGGGGAGGCGTGCAACACGTACAACATGCTCAAGCTGACCCGGGAGCTGTGGCTGCTGTCGCCGACGCGGGCCGACTACTTCGACTACTACGAGAACGCCCTGCTCAACCATCTGATCGGGCAGCAGGACCCGGCGAACCCGCACGGGCACGTCACGTACTTCACGCCGCTGAACCCCGGCGGGCGGCGGGGTGTCGGCCCGGCCTGGGGCGGAGGCACCTGGAGCACGGACTACAACTCGTTCTGGTGCTGCCAGGGCACCGGGATCGAGACCAACACCAAGCTGATGGACTCGATCTACTTCCACGACGGCACCACGCTGTTCGTGAACCTGTTCGTGCCCTCCACGCTCGACTGGGCACGGCGCGGCATCACGGTCACCCAGACGACCTCCTACCCGGTCGGCGACACCACGTCCTTGCAGGTCACCGGCAACGTGAGCGGCTCGTGGACGATGCGCGTGCGCATCCCGGGCTGGACGCAGGGCGCGACGGTCAGCGTCAACGGGGTCCGGCAGGACATCGCCACGACGCCGGGCAGCTACGCCGCCCTCACCCGGTCGTGGGCCCCGGGCGACACCGTGACCGTGCGGCTGCCGATGCGCGTGATCATGAGGGCCGCCGCCGACGACCCCCGGGTGCAGGCCGTCACCTACGGCCCGGTCGTGCTGTCGGGCGACTACGGCAACACCGCCCTGTCGTCGGCCCCCACGCTCACCCCGTCGTCGGTCACCCGGACCAGCGCCTCCTCCCTGACCTTCACGGCCACGGCCAACGGGGCGCAGGTGCGGCTGGGGCCCTTCCACGACGCGCACGGCCACAACTACGTCGTGTACTGGAACACCGGCGGCCCGGGCGGGAGCGGCGCGGCGAGCTTCCGGCTGATCAACGCGGCCAGCGGGCTGGCCCTGGGCATCCAGAACATGTCCACCGCCGACGGCGGCCTGGCCCTCCAGTGGACGGACAACGGCACCGCCGACCACGACTGGGTCCCGATCGCCGACGGCAACGCGGTGCGCTTCCGCAACGCGCACAGCGGCAAGGTGCTCGGCGTCGAGAACATGTCGACGGCCGACGACGCGCGGGTGCTCCAGTGGGGCGACACGGGCACCGCCGACCACCGCTGGACGGTCGGCGACACGGGCGACGGCTCCGTCAAGATCCGCAACGCGCACAGCGGCAAGCTGCTCGGCGTACGGAACGGCTCGACGGCCAACGGCGCGCAGGTGGTCCAGGACTCCGACAACGGCAGCCCGGACAACCTGTGGCGGTTCGTGCCGAACGGCGCGCGGCGCATCCAGAACGTGGGGACCGGGATGGTGCTGGGCGTCACCGGCATGTCCACGGCCGACGGCGCGCTCGTCGTCCAGTGGGGCGACACCGGCACCGCCGACCACCTGTGGACGGCGGTCGTCGACAGCGGCGGCTACCTGCGGCTGCGCAACTCCCACAGCCAGAAGGTGCTGGGCGTGGAGAACATGGGCACCGCCGCCGGGTCGCGCGTCGTGCAGTGGGCCGACAACGGCACCGCCGACCACCGCTGGCGGCTGCGCCACGGGCCGGGGGTGACGTTCCGGATCCAGTGCGCCAACGGCGGCCGCGTCCTCGGCCTGGCCGGCACGTCGCAGGGCGCGCAGGTGGTGCTCGCCGACGACGGCGGCGCGAACGACATCCTCTGGAGGTTCCTGTGAGGCGCGTGCTCTCCATCCTGTCGTCCCTGCTCGTCGTGGGCGTGTTCCTGACCCCTCAGGCGTCGGCCGCCACGGTCGACACCAATGCCTGGTACGTGCTCGTCAACCGCAACAGCGGCAAGGCGCTGGACGTGTACAACCTCTCCACGGCCGACGGCGGCCGCATCACCCAATGGGCGCGCAACGACCAGAACCAGCAGCAATGGCAGTTCGTCGACTCAGGCGGCGGCTACTACCGGCTCAAGTCCCGCCACTCCGGCAAGGTCCTGGACGTCTACAACTGGTCCACCGCCAACAGCGCCGCCATCGTCCAGTGGACCGACCACAACGGCACCAACCAGCAATGGCGCCTGGCCGACAGCCCCGACGGGCACGTCCGCCTCATCTCCCGCCACAGCGGCAAAGCCCTCGAAGTCCAAGGCGCCTCCACCACCGACGGCGCCAACATCGTCCAGTACGACGACTGGGGCGGCGCCAACCAGCAATGGCAGCTCGTCCGCGTCGACGGCGGCGGCGGCTACACCAACCCGGTCGTCTGGCAGGACTTCGCCGACGGCGACATCATCCGGGTCGGCGACGCCTACTACTACTCCGCCTCGACGATGCACTACTCGCCGGGCGCGCCGATCCTGCGCTCCTACAACCTGGTCGACTGGGAGTACGCCGGCCACTCGGTCCCGAGGCTCGACTTCGACTCCGGCGCCTACGACCTCAACGGCGGCCGGGCGTACGTGAAGGGCATCTGGGCCTCGACCCTGAACTACCGGCCCAGCACCGGCACCTTCTACTGGATCGGCTGCGTCGAGTTCGGCCGCACCTACGTCTACACCGCCTCCGCCGTGGACGGCACGTGGACCAAGCGCTCGCGGATCGACAACTGCTACTACGACGCCGGCCTGCTGGTCGACACCGACGACACCATGTACGTCGCGTACGGCAACGGGACCATCAGCGTCGCCCAGCTCACGCCCGACGGGCTCGGCCAGGTGCGGGCGCAGCAGGTGTTCCAGACCCCGAGCAGCGTCGGCACCCTGGAGGGCGCCCGCTTCTACAAGCGCAACGGCTACTACTACATCTGGCTGACCCGGCCCGCCAACGGCCAGTACGTGCTCCGCTCCACCTCGCCGTGGGGCCCGTACGAGATGCGCCAGGTCCTGCTCGACCTGCCCGGCCCCATCTCCGGCGGCGGCGTCCCCCACCAGGGCGGGCTCGTCCAGACGCAGAACGGCGACTGGTACTACATGGCGTTCGTCGACGCCTACCCCGGCGGGCGCATGCCCGCGCTCGCGCCGATCACCTGGAGCGGCGACTGGCCGGCCGTGCGGACCGTCGACGGCCGCTGGGGAGTCACGTACCCGAAGCCGAACATCCAGACCAGCCGCACCGTGGCCCCCATGATCGGCCCGGACGCCTTCACCTCGCCCGCCCTCGGGCACCGCTGGGAGTGGAACCACAACCCCGACACCAGCCGCTTCACCACCGGTGACGGCCTGCGGCTGCGGACCGCGACCGTCACGAACGACCTCTACAACGCGCGCAACACGCTGACCCACCGCATCCAGGGCCCGTCGTCGACGGCGACGATCGAGCTCGACCACACGCAGATGGCGAACGGCGACCGCGCCGGACTGGCCATGCTGCGCGACCGGTCGGCGTGGATCGGCGTCAAACGCGACAACGGCGTCAGCCGGGTCGTGATGACCGACGGGCTGACCATGAACAGCTCGTGGCAGACCACCGGCACGGGCGCCGAGGCGGCGAGCGCGGCCGTTCCGAGCGGCCGGATCTGGCTGCGGGTCAGCGCCGACATCCGGCCGGGCTCCGGCAGGCAGGCCCGCTTCTCCTACAGCACCGACGGCAGCACGTTCACGAGCCTCGGCCCGGCCTTCACGCTGAACAACGCCTGGCAGTTCTTCATGGGCTACCGCTTCGGGATCTTCAACTACGCCACGCAGTCCCTCGGCGGCGCGGTGACCGTGCGCCGCTTCGACCTCACCACCCCCTGACGAAAGGCACAGCCGTGAAACGCAGATTCCTGACCGTCCTGGCGACGGTCGCCGTCATGCTGGCGAGCCTGTTCGCCGCCCTGCAGACCCAGGCCGCCCATGCGGCGACGGTCGACACCAATGCCTGGTACGTGCTCGTCAACCGCAACAGCGGCAAGGCGCTGGACGTGTACAACCTCTCCACGGCCGACGGCGGCCGCATCACCCAATGGGCGCGCAACGACCAGAACCAGCAGCAATGGCAGTTCGTCGACTCAGGCGGCGGCTACTACCGGCTCAAGTCCCGCCACTCCGGCAAGGTCCTGGACGTCTACAACTGGTCCACCGCCAACAGCGCCGCCATCGTCCAGTGGACCGACCACAACGGCACCAACCAGCAATGGCGCCTGGCCGACAGCCCCGACGGGCACGTCCGCCTCATCTCCCGCCACAGCGGCAAAGCCCTCGAAGTCCAAGGAGCCTCCACCGCCGACGGCGCCAACATCGTCCAGTACGACGACTGGGGCGGCGCCAACCAGCAATGGCAGCTCGTCCGCGTCGACGGCGGCGGTAACCCGGGACCGTGCGACCTTCCGTCGACGTACCGGTGGAGCTCGACCGGCCCGCTGGCGACGCCGAAGGCCGGCTGGGTCTCGCTCAAGGACTTCACCGTCGCCCCCTACAACGGCAGGCACCTCGTCTACGCGACCACGCACGACACGGGCACCCGGTGGGGATCGATGAACTTCGGCCTCTTCGGCAACTGGTCCGAGATGGCCTCGGCCAGCCAGAACGCGATGTCCGCCTCGACGGTCGCGCCCACCCTCTTCTACTTCGCCCCGAAGAACGTGTGGGTGCTCGCCTACCAGTGGGGCGGGACCGCGTTCTCGTACCGGACGTCGAACGACCCGGCGAACCCGAACGGCTGGTCGGCGCAGCAGGTGCTCTTCTCCGGCAGCATCAGCGGCTCCGGGACCGGCCCCATCGACCAGACGCTCATCGGTGACGGCACGAACATGTACCTGTTCTTCGCCGGGGACAACGGCAAGATCTACCGGGCCAGCATGCCCATCGGGAACTTCCCGGGCAGCTTCGGCACGAACTCGACCGTGATCATGAGCGACACGACGAACAACCTGTTCGAGGCCGTCCAGGTGTACAAGCTCCAGGGCCAGAACCGCTACCTGATGATCGTCGAGGCGATCGGCGCGCAGGGGCGCTACTTCCGCTCGTTCACGGCCACCAGCCTGGGCGGCTCGTGGACGCCGCAGGCCGCCACCGAGGCCAACCCGTTCGCCGGCAAGGCCAACAGCGGCGCCACCTGGACCAACGACATCAGCCACGGCGAGCTGATCCGCACCAGCCCCGACCAGACCATGACCGTCGACCCGTGCAACCTGCAGCTCCTCTACCAGGGGCGCAGCCCGAACTCCGGCGGCGACTACGGCCTGCTGCCCTACCGGCCCGGCCTGCTGACCCTGCAGCGCTGAGCCGATCCGGCGGGCCCGGCACGGTCCGGGCCCGCCCTCGCCCTCTGGCTGGACCGCCGCCGTGGCCACGGAGCCGTCCGCGAGAGCACCGCACCGCCCGCCGGGCCGTGATCGGGTATCAGGTCACGGCCAGGTGGACCCGGTGGTGGCGCGGGTTCTCGGCCTCGTCCAGCAGGGCGATGGCGAAGTCCGCGTACGACATGCGCGCCGCCGGGTCGCCGTGGTCGCGGATCTCGTAGCCGCCGGTGCGCCGCCCCTCGTGGTCGAAGTCGCCGGCCGGGCTGACGTACACCCAGTCCAGCGGGCCGGCCTCGGCCCGCAGCGCCTCCAGCCCGGCGGCGTGGGCCAGGCAGAACGGCCGGAACTCGGCCGGGAACGCGGGCGCGTCCAGCAGCCGGACCCCGTCGGCGCCGTGCAGCAGCGAGGCGAGCCCGGCCGTGACGAGCCTGTCCAGCCCGGCCTCGCGCAGGCCGGCGGCCAGGGCGTGCGCGGCGTCGGTGAAGAACGTGCCGGAGCCGAGCGCCGCGGTCGTGTTGACCGCGTGGTCGTGACCGGCCGCGAGGGCGGCGACGGCCGCCGCGTCGGTGACGTCCCCGGCGGCGACGCGTACGCCGTCGTCCGCCGGGCCGGTGTAGCGGGACGGGTCGCGGACGACCGCGGTGACCTGGTGCCCGCGCCCGCGCGCCTCGGCGACCGCCTGCCTGCCCGCCCTGCCGCCCGCCCCGAAGATCACGTACTTGCTCATGGCCGGAATACCTCCCGTTGCGTGGATGCTCCGGGAAAGGTAGCCGCAGCCGCGGTTACCTTCTGGATACCGCGCAACCGGCCGACAGGCGGGAGAGACCGTGACGCATCGCCGACCGCTGCCCCGGGACATGTTCGACGAGCTGTGCCCGTCCTCGCTGCTGCCGTTCCGGTTCGGCGACAAGTGGGCGGCCCTGGTCATGCGCTGCCTGGAGGACGGCCCGCGCCGCTTCTCCGAGCTGCGCGTGCCGCTGCACCGCGTCACCCCGAAGGTGCTCACGCAGTCGCTGCGCGGGCTGGAGCGGGACGGGTTCGTCTCGCGCACCGTGCACGAGGGGCCGAGGCCGGCGGTGGAGTACGCGCTGACGCCGCTGGGGCGGAGCATGCTGGAGCCGCTGTACGCCGCGTGCGCGTGGGCGGCCGAGCACTGGGACGAGCTGCTCGACGCCCGGGAGCGGCACCCGGCCCCGTGACCCCGCCGGCGGCTCGCCGGTTGCGATTATCACCGAGCGTGACCGGACCGGCTGGTAGCGTCGCTGCCGTGGCTCGGTTCAAGGGCTTGCCCGGCGGCGACGGATGGCGGCGCGCGATGACCGCCGCGGCCGTCGTCCTGCTGATCGCCGTCGTCCTGTCCATCGCCGCGATCGCGATCCTGCTCCAGACCGCCGGGCTCGACTGAACGTCGCCGGATTCGCCCCCTGTCGTGCGGAGGTGTCGCTCCCCTAAGGTTTGCGGCATGAAAACCATTACTCTGAGTAGTTGGATAACTACTCTCAGACATGATGTTCCGGCATCACTGGTGGTGTTCCTCGTCGCCGTGCCCCTTTCGCTCGGCGTCGCCATGGCGGCCGGGGCGCCGCTCGCCTCCGGCCTGATCGCCGCCGCGGCGGGCGGGATCGTCGCCGGCTGGCTCGGCGGATCGGCCGTCCAGGTGAGCGGGCCGACGGCGAGCCTCACGCTGGTGATCGCCGGGCTGGTGCAGACCTACGGCTGGCGCGCCACCTGCTTCATCACCATCCTCGCCGGGCTGCTCCAGCTCGTCCTGGGGGCGTTCAAGGCGGCGCGCGCCGCGCTGGCCGTCTCCCCCGCCGTCGTGCACGGCATGCTGACCGGCGTCGGCATCATCATCGCCGTGGCGCAGCTCCGCGTCGTGCTGGGCGGCGACCCGCAGCACTCCACCTGGGCCAACCTGGTCGAGCTGCCCGGCCAGATCATCGACGCGCACGGCCACAAGGTCATGGTGGGCGTGCTCACCATCACCGTGCTGCTGCTCTGGGGCCGCGCGCCCAAGCACGTCCGGGCGGTCCCGGCGCCGCTGGCGGCGCTGCTCGTGGCCGCGGGCACGGCGTGGGCGTTCGGCTGGGACGTCACCCGCATCGACCTCACCGGCGCCGTCACCGCGTGGCAGCCGCCGCAGATCCCGCAGGGCGAGTGGCAGCTCGTCGCGGTCGGGGTGCTCCTGGTCGCCCTGCTGGCCGGGGCCGAGTCGCTGCTGTGCTGCGTGGCCACCGACGCCACGCACACCGGCCCGCGCGCCGACCTCGACAGGGAGCTGTCCGGCCAGGGCGCGGCGAACGTCGTCAGCGGCCTGCTCGGCGGCCTCCCGGTGGCCGGGGTGATCGTGCGCAGCACGACGAACGTGCGCGCGGGCGCGCGCAGCCGCTGGTCCGCCGTCCTGCACGGCGTCTGGGTGCTGCTCTTCGCGCTCTGCCTGGGCTGGACCATCAAGCTCATCCCCATGGAGGCGCTGGCGGCGCTGCTCGTCTTCATCGGCATCCGGACGATCAGCCTGGGCCACATCAGGAAGGTGCACGGCCACAACGAGGTGCCCGTCTACCTGGTGACCATGCTCGTCGTGGTCGGCGTCGGGCTGGCCGAGGGCGTCGTCGCCGGGCTCGGCCTGGCGGCGCTGCTGGCGCTGCGGCGGCTCACCCGCGTGACCGTGGACAAGCGGCCCGCGCCGGACGGCCGCCTGCACGCGACGATCTCCGGCTCGCTCACCTTCCTCGGTGTGCCGCGCCTGACGCAGGAGCTGCGCGCCATCCCGGCCGGCACCGCCGTGGAGCTGGACCTGAACATCGACTTCATGGACTACGCCGCCTTCGAGGCGCTGCACTCCTGGCGGCTGGACCACGAACGGCTCGGCGGCACGATCACCATCGACGAGCTCCACGACGAGTGGTACACGATGGCGGCCAGCGGGGCCCGCATGTTCCCGGCCAAGAGCCCGCCCCGGGCGGCCCACCACTGGTGGCTGCCGTGGGCGCACCACCGCCGCCTCCCGGCCGTCGCGGCGGCCGGGCAGTGCCGGCTCACGCAGGGGGCCGACGAGTTCCACCAGCACCGGGCGCCGCTGATGCGGTCCATCTTCACCGAGCTGGCCCGCGCCCAGCAGCCGACGCACCTGTTCATCACCTGCGCCGACTCGCGGGTGGTGCCCAGCCTGATCACCTCCAGCGGCCCCGGCGACCTGTTCACCGTGCGCAACCTGGGCAACCTGGTGCCGCGCGCGGGCTCGGACCTGGGCGACAACTCGGTGGCGGCGGCCATCGAGTACGCCACCCGCGTCCTGGACGTGCGGACGATCACGGTGTGCGGGCACTCCGGCTGCGCGGCGATGGTGGCGCTGCTCACCGGCCAGCGCGACCGGCCCGACCTGCCGGAGCTGGACCGCTGGCTGCGGCACGGCGATCCGAGCCTGGCCAGACTCGGCCCGCCGGGCGACGGCGAGCCGCCGCCCGGCGACACGCTCGACAGGCTCTGCCGGCTGAACATCCAGCAGCAGCTGGAGAACCTGCGGACCTACCGCGGCATCGCCGAGCGGGTCGAAGCGGGGCAGCTGGAGCTGGTGGGGCTCTACTTCGACATCGCCTCGGCGCGGGTGCACGTGGTGCCGCCCGCGCCGTCCGATCCTTCGTCGTCCCCGGCCCCCTCGGCGCCCTCGGTGCCCGAGCCCAGCCAGGGCTGACCGCAGGAGGTCACCGTGCCGCGCCCGGCGCGGTGACCTTCCGGTCGCGGCGGGGTCAGGCGCTCCAGGCTCCCGCCTGGGCGGCCTCCTTGACGTACGCGGCGAAGGAGCGCGGTTCGCGGCCGAGCGCGCGCCGTACGCCGTCGCTGACGTGCTCACCGGCGCCGTCGCGGATCCGGACGAGGAGTTCGGTCACCAGGTCGGCGGCCTCGGCCGGCAGCCCCTGGCCGGTCAGCGCGGCGGTGAACCCGGCCGGCTCCAGGGGCGTGTAGCGGATCTCCCGCCCGGCGGCCTCGGCGATCAGCTCGACGGCGGTGCGGAACGACAGCGCCTCCGGCCCGGACAGCTCGTAGATCTCGCCCGCGTGGCCGTCGCCGGTGAGCGCGGCGGCCGCGACGTCGGCGATGTCGCCGGCGTCGACGAACGCCTCGCGCCCCTCGCCGGTCGGCAGCGCCAGCTCCCCGGCCAGGATCGGCTCCAGGAACAGGTCCTCGCTGAAGTTCTGCGCGAACCAGGCCGGGCGCAGGATCGTCCACTCCAGGCCCGTCGCGCGCACGGCGCGTTCGACCGGCTCCTGGTACGACCCGGCCGCGCCGGCCGGGCCGCGCGCCGACAGCAGCACGACCCGGCGGACGCCGCTCTCCGCCGCCGCGCCGGCGAACTCCGCCACGGTGGCGACCGGGACGGACTCGTGCATCGGGACGAGGTAGACCGCGCCCGCCCCGGCCAGCGCGGGCCGCCAGGTGTCACGGTCGGCGAGGTCGAAGGCGGGACTGCCGGAGCGGGAGGCCGCGCGGACGGGAAGGCCGAGCCGGTCGAGCCGGGCGGCGACACGGCGGCCGGTCTTGCCCCGGGCGCCGATCACGAGAATGGGTGAAACGGACATGCGGCCAGCACATCAGAAGCTCGGGGAGACGATCCATGGCCATCTGTCTCCGTCATATGTGAGATCGTCTCAGTATGGATCTGCTGGAGGACTATCTCGCGGGCGTCCGGGCGCAGGGCGCGGTCTTCTGCCAGTCGATCGCCGAGCCGCCGTGGGCGGTGCGGTTCACCGATCCGGCGCCGCTGGCGCTGGGCGCGATGCTGCGCGGCGAGTCCTGGATCGTGCGCGCCGGCCTGCCGCCCGTCCGGGTCCGCGAGCGCGGCGTGGTGCTGGTGCGCGGCCTGCGGCCGTTCACCGTGGCCGACCGGCCGGACACCGAGCCCCAGGTGGTGATCGACGGCGCCGACCGGTGCTGGACCACGGCCGGCGGCCCGCAGGCGGCCGGGGCCGAGCTGCTGCTCGGGCCGCGCACGTACGGGCTCAGCGCCGACGGGTCCGACCTGTTCGTCACCGCCGAGTACCCGCTGCGCGGCGACGTGTCCGAGCGCCTGCTCAAGGCGCTGCCCGAGGTGGCCGTCATCCCGGCGGAGCCGCAGTTCGCGCCGCTGCTCGACCTGCTGGCCGCCGAGATCGGCGGCCAGGAGCCCGGCCAGCAGGTCATCCTGGACCGGCTGCTCGACCTGCTGCTGGTGCGGGCGCTGCGGGCGTGGTTCGCCCAGCCCGGCGTCGACGCCCCGCCCGGCTACCGGGCCCTGGCCGACCCCCGGATCGGGCGGGCGCTGCGGCTGATGCACGAGCAGCCCGCCCGCCCGTGGACGGTGGCGGCCCTGGGCGCGGAGGTGGGGATGTCGCGGGCGGTGTTCGCCCGGCGCTTCGCCGAGCTGGTCGGGCAGCCGCCGCTGGTCTACCTGCGGGAGTGGCGCATGACGGCCGCCGCCGACCTGCTGCGCGTGCCCGGCGCCACCGTGACCGCCGTGGCCAGGCGGGTCGGCTACGCCGACGGGTTCGCGTTCAGCACCGCCTTCAAGCGGGTACGCGGCGTGCCCCCGAGTGCGCTGACCCGCTGAGCCTGGCCGCCTGCATGGCGCTCAGCCGCCGCACGTACAGCGCGGTGACGACCGCCGCCGGCACCGCCAGCAGGTGCGTGACGAGGATGGCCCAGCCGATCGGCTCCAGGTCGTACAGGTGGTACGACTCGTCGTCCAGCTCGTACTCCACGTCCCCCTGGCGGAAGAACTCCGTCCACGGCAGCCAGAAGACGGGCCAGGTCAGGAAGGTGGCCAGCCACACGGCCCACCAGGCGTGCAGGAGCCCGGCGGGGGCCATCGCCCGGTCGTGCCGGGGCGGGCTGGAGGCGTGCCAGACGTCGTCGGCGATCTGCTTGGGCAGCACCAGGCAGGCCAGCGGGACGAACCAGCCGTACACGGCCATGGCCGGGCGGTAGCGCAGCCTGCCGGGCGCCAGCCGTTCGGCGACCGCCCGCACCCGCGCGAACCAGAGCAGCCAGCACACCACGAGCAGCGGGCCGAGGACGGCCTGGACGACCATCAGCGGGATGGCGACCTCCTCGACGGGGTCGCGGATCTCCTCGTACGCCTCCAGCAGGCCGATCTGCTCGGCGTGCTCGCCGACCGTGAGCTGGTGGATCGCCGCGGCCCCCGATACCAGCGCGAACAGGGCCAGCAGGACGTACACGGCGATCTCGTACCCGGTGGCCGGATACAGCGGGCGGCCGCCGCGCAGGTGCCGCCGCTCGTTGACGAGCAACGGCGGCCCGGCCACCGGGCCGGGCGGCGGCGGGGGCGCCGGCTGTTCGAGCGCGGTCAGCGCCAGGGTCCGGCGATCGGCGATGACCTGGGTGAGCGTCTCGGGCAGCCAGCGCACCGGGCCGGGGCCGTCGCCCGCGGAGGCGAGGCCGGACAGCCGGTCCAGCACCTGCTCCAGGCCCGGCCGGGCGGCGGGGTCCTTGGCCAGGCAGGCCGCGACCAGCCCGGCCAGCGGGGCGGGCACCCCGGTCAGGTCGGGGTCGGCGTGCACCACCCGGTAGACGATCGCGTGGACGGGGCCGTCGCCGAACGGGCCCCGGCCGGTGGCGGCGTAGGCCAGCACGCAGCCCAGCGAGAACACGTCCGAGGCCGGCCCGACCGGCTGGGCCGTGGCCTGCTCGGGCGACATGAACGCGGCGGTGCCCAGCACGGCGGCCGTCTGGGTCTGGCTGGTGGCGTCCAGCGCGCGGGCGATCCCGAAGTCGATCAGGCGGGGCCCGTCCTCGGCGAGGATGACGTTGGCCGGTTTGAGGTCACGGTGCACGACCTCGCAGGCGTGCACGGCGGCGAGCCCTTCGGCCAGCCCGGCCCCCAGCACCGCGACCGACTCCAGCGGGAGCGGCCCGTGCTCGTCGACCGCCTGGTGCAGGGAGGGGCCGGGGATGTAGGCGGTGGCCAGCCACGGCGGGTCGGCGTCGGCGCCGGCGTCGACGACCTGGGCGGTGTAGAAGCCGCCGACCTTGCGGGCGGCCTCCACCTCGGCGGCGAAACGGCGCCGGAAGTGCGCGTTGTCGGCCAGCTCCGGGCGCACCGCCTTGACCGCCACCAGCCGCCCGCCGGGAGAGCGGCCCAGGAACACCTGGCCCATCCCGCCCCCGCCGAGCCGCGCGCGCAGCCGGTAGGGGCCGATCTGGGTCGGGTCGCCGTCGCGCAGGGGATGAGGCATGACACCGCTTCCGCGTAGAGATCGTCTCCGGGTCGGTGTCATGATGCCAAAACGCCGGACTCCGGGCAGGCGAAACCGGATCGGCGCAAGAGGGATGTGCGGCAAGATGATCACGTCGCCGTGAAGGAGGCCGCTTGCTCGCTTTCGCCTGCGCCGGGTGCGGTGCCGTGCTGACCGCGAAGGTGTCGCGGGTGGAGCTTCCCGACCACGCCGGGCAGAAGTACGGCCACGACCTGGTGCCCGCCCTCCTGGAGCCGGGCACGTACACGGTCGACCCCGGGAACGGGCGGCCGTGGCGGCCGGAGACGCCCGAGGAGGAAGGCGGCGTCCGGCTGCTGACCCTCCACCTCGACGGCCCACCGGGCAGGATCGGGCTCGCGCCGGGCGACGTCCGCGGCACGGTCGTGCTGACCGACCGGCTGGGCGGCTGCTGCTGCGGCTGGGACGGCCGGTACGGCCCGAACCTGGCGTGCGCGGGCTGCGGCGGCGCGGTGGCGACCCGGGTCGACGACTGCGGCCACTGGCAGGTGGTGTGGCTGGAGCCGGACGCCGTGCGTCCGGTCGCCGTCGCGGGGCCCGTCCAGCGGGTGATGGACTGGACGGAGCTGCCGGGCACGCCGCCCGTCGAGCCGGCCGGGTGCTGGAGCCCGGCGTGGGAGGCGGCGATCGCGGCGGCGCTGGCCCACCTCATGGTGGCCGCGGAAGGGCGGCGGGTGACCGTGCCCGACGGGCCGGTCGCCCGGGCGTTCCGGCCGGCGATCGACGGCCTGCTCCCCCGGGGCCTGCCGGAACGGCGTCTCGCCCTGGCCGGGCCCGGCGTGCCCGAGCCGGTCGCGGACCTGGCCCTGGTGCCACGGCATCCGCAGACCGGCGCGGTGTGGCCGGGCGCGACGGCGGCGGCGGTGCCGCTGGCGGCCGGGGTGTGGGCGCGTCTGGCGTTCGCCGACGACCGGCGGCTCCTGTTCGCCTCGCCCCGGCTGCCCGACGGCGTCCGGCGTGACGACCCGCCCCCGCCGCTCCCGCGCCTGCCCTTCCGGCCGGACGGGAGGGTGTTCGCCGGGACGCTGGAGCGGCTGGGGGCGACCCGGGAGCCATGGCTGCGCCGGATCCACGACCGGGTGAAGGACGCCCCCTTCGAGCCCCCGTTCGGGTAGCCTGCGGCGCTGCCGTCGCGCCGGAACGTGCTGGTCGTGGCCGTAGCGGGTGCTAACGTACCTGGGTCCGCCGTCGTCCCTGGAGTGTGCATGAGCGACCGTCTCACCGCCTCGATGATCAGCCGGGCGGCCGAGCGGTTGCGCCCCGTGACCAGCCGCACGGCGCTGGAGCCCAACGAGCGGCTGTCCGGCCTGGTGGGCGGCCGGGTGCTGCTCAAGCGCGAGGACGCGCAGGTCTGCCGCTCCTACAAGGTGCGCGGCGCGTTCAACCTGATCGCCTCGCTCACGGAGGAGGAGCGGCGGCGCGGCGTCGTCTGCGCGAGCGCGGGCAACCACGGGCAGGGCGTCGCGTTCGCCTGCGCGCGGCTGGGCATCCACGGCCGCGTGTACGTCCCGTCGACCACGCCGAGGCAGAAGCGCGAGCGCATCGCGGCGCTCGGCGGCGACCGGGTGGAGGTCGTGGTGGGCGGCGGCACGTACGACGAGGCGAGCGACGCCGCGCACGCCGACAGCGGCCGTGGCGGGGCCGTCTACGTGCACCCGTTCGACGACGTGCGGACGATGGCGGGGCAGGGCACGGTCGGCCTGGAGATCCTGGAGCAGTGCGGCGAGCCGCCGGGCACCGTGGTGGTCCCGGTCGGCGGCGGCGGCCTGATCAGCGGCATCGCCGTCTGGCTGCGCGAGCACGCGCCCGCCACCCGCATCGTCGGCGCCGAGCCCGCGGGCGCGGCCAGCATGCGGGCCGCGCTGCGGCACGGCGGCCCGATCGCGCTGCCGGAGCTCGACACGTTCGTGGACGGCGCCGCCGTCGGCAGGGTCGGCGAGGCCACGTTCCCGCTGGTGAAAGAGCTGGTGGACGAGGTCGTCGCGGTCGACGAGGGCGCGGTGTGCACGGAGATGCTGGACCTCTACCAGGCCGACGGCATCATCGCCGAGCCCGCCGGGGCGCTCGCGGGCGCGGCGGCGCGCGAGGTGCTGCCGTACGCGCCCGAAGGCCCCGTCGTGTGCGTGGTGTCGGGCGGCAACAACGACGTCAGCCGCTACAACGAGGTGCTGGAGCGCTCGCTCGTCCACATCGGGCTGCGCCACTACTTCCTGGTGACGTTCCCGCAGCGGCCCGGGGCCCTGCGCCACTTCCTGGACGAGGTCCTGGGCGAGGGCGAGGACATCATCGCCTTCGAGTACGTCAAGAAGAACAACCGCGAGACCGGTCCGGCGCTCGTCGGCATCGAGCTGGAGCGGGCGGGTGACCTGGACAGCCTGCTGGCCCGGATGAAGGCCGGTCCGCTCACGGTCGAGCGCATCCCGCCGGGCTCGCCGCTGTTCACCTTCCTCCTGTGAGGCGGGGGCCGCAGATGCCGAGGGCCCTGCCGATCAGGGCGGGATCCTCGGCGGTGTCGAGCAGCGCCATCGCGTAGTCGGCGCGGGAGAGCTGCGCCGCGCCGCCCGTGGCGTTGGCCTCGAAGTCGACGTGCACGCGCCCGGCGGGCGGCTTGTCGTTGAGCATGGTGGCGCGGGCGATGCTCCAGTCGAGGCCGCTGACCTGCAGCATGCCCTCGGCGCGGGCGAGGTCGGCGTACGCCTCGCGGAAGATCAGCCAGGCGAGCGTGACCGCGAGGCGGGGCCTGGTGGCGGGGACGGAGCGGCTGCTCGTCATCACCACCCGCCGGACGCCGTGCTCGCGCATGGCGGTGATGAGGGTGGCGGCGATCCGGCTGCCGCCGACCGCGGCGATGACGGCGTCCTGTCCCTGTACGGCCCGGCGCACGGCGTCGAGGTCGTGCGCGTCGCCCTGGTGCACGCCGGCCAGCTCGGCGGTGCCGGTGAGGAGTTCGGGGCGGCGGGCGAAGGCGGTGATCTCGTGTCCGCGCCGGACGCCCTGGGCCAGCACGTGCTTGCCGGTCCGGCCGGTCGCGCCGATGACCATGATCTTCATGATGATGCCTCCTTCTATATGGCAGTTTGCACTATAGCGATACTCCTGAGCTATAGTGCAAACTGCACTAAGAAAAGGAGAGTCATGGCACGACGTCCCGACCTGGTCGGCCTGACCGTGCTGGCCATGCTGTCGGTACGTCCCGCCCACCCGTACGAGCTGCACCGGTTCATCCTCGACACGCACAAGGACTACGTGACGGGGCTGCCGCGCAGCCTCTACCACGCGGTCGACAAGCTGGCCGGCGAGGAGCTGATCGTTCCCGTGGAGACCAGCCGCGAGGGCCGCCGGCCCGAGCGCACCATCTACGAGATCACCGGCGAGGGCCGCCAGGAGCTGGCGACCCGGCTCCGGGCGCTGCTGGAGAACCCGGGCGGCGAGCGCCGCGTCTTCACCGCGGCCGTCTCGCTCATCGGCGTCCTGCCGGTGCCCGAGGCGCTGCAGTCGCTGCGCACCCGGGCGGCGGCGCTCGAAGGGAGCGTCACCGCGCTCAACGGCCACCTGAAGGCGCTGCGCGACAGCGGCCTGCCCGACGTGCTGGCGCTGGAGCTGGACTACGAGCGGGCGCTGACCGAGACCGAGCTGGCCTGGGTCAGGCAGCTCATCGGCCGACTGGAGTCGGGCGAGCTCGGCTGGTCCGACGCCTCCCGGCGCGACCAGCTCGACCAGCTCGACAGGGTGCTCGGCCAGCCATGACCAGACGGCTGCCAGGGTGCGCCAACACCCTGGCAGCCGGACCACCGACAAGGCGCCTGCCCTGCCTGGAGTCGCATCCCCAGGATAGGCGCCGCGACCATGAGGAGTTGCGCCATGTCCGCCGACGCGGAGATCGTCACCATGCTCACCCATCTCGCCGGCGCCTGGAACGCCGGCGACGCCACCGCCTACGCCGCCCTCTTCACCGAGGACGCCGACTACATCACCTTCACCGGCAGCCACAGCAGGGGCCGGGAGGAGATCGAGTCCTCGCACCGGTGGCTGTTCGAGGGGCCGCTGAAGGGCTCCACCATGCCCGCCCCGGGCGACGTCCTGGTCAAGCCGCTGGCCGACGGCGCCGTGCTGGTGATCGCGCGGGGCGGCACCAGTGTGGGCGGCGACCTGCGCGACTCGGTCGTCAGCTACACCGCCGTGCGCACCGCCGAGGGCTGGCGCTTCGCCTCCTTCCAGAACACCCGGGTGGCGTCATGACGAAGAAGACGCTGCTCGCCGAGGTGGCCGGGGTCGTCGAGGCGCCCGTCGCCACCGTGTGGGCCGCCGTGGCCGACGAGCTGCTGCCCGACGGCAGGCGCACCGGCCGCTTCACCGTCCAGGACGCGCCCGGTCACACGACCACCGTGGAGGTCCGGGACCGCACCGTCGCCTTCCAGGGCGGCTGGTGGTACCGGGGCGAGTGGAGCGTCCAGCCGCACCCGCAGGGGGCGCTGCTCGTGCACCGCGTCTTCAACGTGGCGCGGGTGGCCCGCTGGGCCGTGCCGCTTGCCAACCGCATGTTCGTCGGCTTCGCCGCCGCGACGCGGACGGCCTTCCTGGACGCGCTCGCCCGGACGGGACGCCGCCTGGGCTGCTCCACCCGCCCGGCCTGATCGGGTACGCCGCCCGCCCCCGGTCAGCGGGCGGGCGGCGCCGCGACGACCGGCCGGTTCGCCAGCGGGCTCGAGAAGATCATCGTGCTCGACGGCTTCCCGTAGACGGCCAGCCGGTCGATCAGCGCCTCGAACGCCGCCATCGACGGGACCGCGATCTTGAGGATGCTGCACACGTCGCCGGTGACGCGGTGGATCTCCCGGATCTCCGGCCAGGCGGCCACCTCGGGGTCCCGCAGCACGCACGTCGGTCCGTAGCAGGTGAGCTGCACGAACGCGGCCACCTCCCAGCCGACCCGGCCCGGGTCCACCGCCGCGTGGTAGCCGGTGATCACCCCGGTCTCCTCCAGCCGCCGGATCCGCTCGGCCACGGCCGGCGGCGACAGGTGGACGCGGCGCGACAGCTCGTTGAAGGAGAGCCTCGCGTTCTCCTGGAGCTCGCGCAGCAGCTCCCAATCCATGGCGTCCATCACACGCTCTTTCGTTCACAAGGTGACCCGGCCGATATCCGTACCGAATATAAGGCCGGAGCCGGGAACGGCCATTTCATCGGCATTCCGTCACCCGGTGCCGCCTCGGCATCATGAGAGGACCGACAAAGCGAGAGGAGTGCCGCAATGCCACGCGTACGTCCGGTCTCAGCCGGTGAACGGGCCGAGCGGGCCAGGGCCGGGGGCGGGCTGCCGACCCTCGACTTCGAGCAGGAGACCCCGTACGACTCCTACGTCGGCACCGGCGCCCTCCTCGACCTGCAGCGGCCGCTCAGCGACGCGCCGGGCGAGATGTCGTTCCTGGTGATCACGCAGGTGATGGAGCTGTACTTCAAGCTCGTCGCCCACGAGCTGCGCGGCGCCCAGGAGTCGCTGCGCGCCGACCGGGTGCCGGACGCCGTCGCCGCGCTGCGCCGCACCGGCCTGCACCTGGAAGGGCTGAACGGGAGCTGGCGCGGGCTGAGCTGGATGACGCCGTCGGACTTCAACCGCTTCCGCGACCTGCTCGGCGAGGCGTCGGGGCTGCAGTCGAGCATGTACCGGCTGGTGGAGTTCAGGCTCGGGCTGAAGAGCGAGGCGCTGCTGCGGCCGTTCAGGCGCAGCCCCGGCGGGCAGGCGCTGCGGCGGGCGTTCGCCGAGCCGAGCCTGTGGGACGACACCGTCGCGCTGCTCGCCCGGCACGGCCACGACCTGCCCGCCGACGTGCTCGGCCGCGACCACGCCGCCGAGTACGAGCCGCACGAGGCCGTCGAGCGCGCCTGGGTGGCGGTCTACCGCGACGAGTCCCCCGCCAACCTGCTCAGGTCGCTCGGCGACGCGCTGACCGAGGTCGCCGAGCGGTTCGGCGACTGGCGCTACCAGCACGTGGCGGCGGTGCGCAGGTCGATGGGCGCCAAGCCGGGCAGCGGCGGCTCCAACGGGCTGGCCTGGCTGGAGCGCAGCATGACCCGCGTGGTCTTCCCCGAGCTCTGGTCGGCTCGCACCCACATGTAGACCGGAGGGGATCTTCCGTTCGGCGGGCCGAGCGTCTAACGTCCGGAACGGCCGCGGGCCGCCCGTGCCCGGCCGGTCCGTGAGGAGAACCGCTCGTGCAACTCATGCGCATCGGCGCGCCCGGCGCCGAGAAGCCCGTCGTCCGCGTGGACGACGCCCACTACGTCGACGTCTCCGATGTCACGCCCGACTTCGACGAGCGGTTCTTCGGCTCCGGCCGCATCGCCCTGCTGCCCGAACGGGTCGCCACGGGCGAGCGCCGGCCGTTCGCCGGGGAGCGGATCGGCGCGCCGATCGCCCGGCCGCACCAGATCCTGTGCATCGGCCTCAACTACGCCGACCACGCCGCCGAGGCCGGGCTGCCGGTGCCGGACGAGCCGATCCTGTTCACCAAGTCGCCCAACACCCTCGTCGGACCCCACGACGACGTGCGCATCCCGCGCGGGTCCGCCAAGACCGACTGGGAGGTCGAGCTGGGCGTCGTCATCGGCCGCCGCACCTCCTACCTGGACTCGCCGGACGAGGCACGCGACGCCATCGCCGGCTACTGCGTGGTCAACGACGTGAGCGAGCGCGCCTTCCAGATGGAACGCGGCGGCCAGTGGTCCAAGGGCAAGTCCGCCGAGACGTTCAACCCGGCCGGGCCGTGGCTGGTCACCTCGGACGAGATCCCGGACGTGCGCGACCTCGGCCTGTGGCTGGACGTCAACGGGGTACGGCGGCAGACCGGCTCCACCAAGACGATGATCTTCGACCCGTATGTGATCGTGCACCATCTGAGCCAGTTCATGGTGCTGGAGCCCGGCGACCTGATCAACACCGGCACCCCGCCCGGCGTCGGCATGGGCCGCGACCCGCAGGTCTGGCTGCGGCCCGGGGACGTCGTCGAGCTGGGCATCGACCGCCTGGGCCGCCAGCGTCAGCGCGTCGTCGGACCCCGGTAGTGCGGGCGCTCGTCCTGACCGGGCCGGGCCGGGCCGAGGTCCAGGAGGTCGAGCCGCCCGCCGCCCTGCCCGGCGAGGTGGTGGTGGACGTCGAGCGGGCCGGCGTGTGCGGCACGGACGCCGAGCTGTTCAGCGGCCGGATGAGCTACCTGCGCACCGGCCGGTCCCGGTATCCGCTGCGTCCCGGCCACGAGTGGTGCGGCCGGGTGAGCGCGACCGGCGACGGCGTCGACCCGGCCTGGCTGGGGCGGCGCGTCACCGGCGACACCATGCTCGGCTGCGGCCGGTGCGCGCGCTGCCTGGCGGGCCGCCACCACGTGTGCGCGGACGTGGCGGAGCTCGGGATCAGCCGGGGCCGCCCCGGCGCGCTCGCCGAGCAGGTCGCGGTGCCCGTCACGGCGCTGCACCCGTTGCCCGGCGCCGTGGACCCCGCGGCGGGGGCGCTGGCCGAGCCGGGCGGCAACGCGCTGCGGGCCGTCCGCGCCGCCGCGCTGGAACCGGGCGAGCGGCTGCTGGTGCTGGGCACGGGGACGATCGGCCTGCTCGTGGCGCTGTTCGCGCGGGCCAGGGGCATCGGCGTCCACCTGATGGGGCGTGACGAGGACTCCCTGGAGCCCGCCCGGCGGCTCGGCTTCGACCGCCTCTGGACCCGGGAGTCGCTGCCGCCGGCGCCCTGGGACGCCGTCGTCGACGCCTCCAACGCCGCCGGGCTGCCCGCCCTCGCGGCGCGGCTCGCCGAACCCGGCCGGCGCGTCGTCTGCATCGGCCTGTCCGGCAGCCCGTCCACGCTCGACACGCGCGACCTGGTGCTCAGGGACGTCACCGTCGTCGGCGTCCTCGGCGGGTCCGCCGGGCTCGCGGGGGCCGTCGCCGCCTACGCCGACGGCTCCGTGGACCCCCGCCCGCTCGTGGCCGCCACCGTCGGGCTCGGCGAGACGGCCGGGGTGCTCGCGGGGCGGCGTCCGGCCGGGGCCGGGCCCGGGCCGAAGGTGCACATCGACCCCCGGCGCGTCAGGGGCGGCTGAGCGCCCGCTGCGTCAGGGGCGGGTGAGCGCCCGCTGCGTCAGGCCGTCGAGCCGGGCGCGGGCGGCGCGGACGAGGGGCCGGTCGGCCTCCACGTCCGTGACCGTCATGGACGGCAGCGGCAGGGCGGGCAGGGGCAGCACCGGGGTGAGCGTGAGCGGGACGCCGCCGACCTTGGCGCGCAGGCGGGACACGTACAGGACGACGCCGCCCGACAGGCTCAGCCGGGCGAAGCGCTGCCGCGCGGCCCTGCCGGGGCCGCCGGTCCAGTGCAGGCCGTCGGTGATCTCGACGGCGGACATGGACAGCTTGAGCCGGGCGCCCGCCGGCCGGCGCACCACCTCGATCCGCGCGCCGTGCACGGTCAGCCGCGCGGCCGTGAGGCCGGACCGAGCGGGCTCGGCGGGCTCAGCGGGTGTGGCGGGGTGCGGGAGGGCGAGGGCGAAGGCCACGGGGACGGCGGCGAGGGCCCGCAGCGGGTCACGCGCCGGACGCTCCCGGCGGGCGGCGGGGGTCCAGGCGCACAGCAGGGCGCCGCCGGTGAGCCCGGCGAGCATGCCGACGCCGAAGCCGCCGAAGTTGGACGTGACGAAGGACCCCAGCGACAGCGCGATGGCGGTGATCCCGAGGAACACCCGCTGCCCGAGCTGCCACCAGCTCAGCAGCCCGGCGGCGACGAGGAGCAGCCCGGCCAGGTAGCCGGAGATCCCGGCGACGCCCTGCCGGACGAGGAGCGGGAGCGGGGCGAGCGGCGCGAGCAGGATGACGGCCCCACCGGCGATCACCCACAGCCCTCCCCAGAAGGGACGGCTACGGCGCCACCGGCGGAATCGGGCCATGATCAGAAGCACTCGTGGTCGCCGGGCAGAAAGCTCAGCCGCAGCCCGTTGAGCCGGAAGGTGCCCGCGTTGACGGCGTAGGCGGTCTGCCGCAGGCCGGTGATGCGCACGGTGTCGGCCCGCTGGCCGATGTCGCCCCGGCGGCCGGTCCGCCCGGCGGGGGCGCCGAGGGTGGCGGCGTCGACGCCGATCTCGATGTCGCCGAACTCGGCGTCGCCGGAGAGCTGGTGCAGGTCGATGACCAGGTTCGTGACCTCCACGGGCCGCTCACCGTCGCCCGCCCTGACCAGGAACGTGACGGGCCCGGCGGGGGTGCGGACGAGCGCGGACTGGCACAGGCCGGTGATCCGCGCCCTGCCGATCACCGAGACGAGGACCGGCCGCTGCCCGGCGGTGGTCGCGGCCACGTCGCCGTACTGGGCGAACCCCTCCCCCACGAGCCGGTCCGCCGACACCTTGAACCGCTCGCCCGACAGGGCGAAGGACGCCGCCACGCCGCCCGTGCCGGTCAGGCCGACGAGGAGCGCGGCCGCCGCCAGCGCGGGGACGAGCACGGCGGCGAAGCGGCGCCACCGGGTGCCGCCCGCCGGGCCGGGCACCGGCTCACCTGACATCACGCCCCGCCTCCGCTCAGGTGCGGTGTGGTCGCCGGAACGGGCGAACCGGCACGCCACAGTATAGAGACCCATCGCACACAATTGACTACTCTCGGCGACACTGGCCAGATTTCCAAAGCCCACCACACCATCCCTTAACGGGAGGCATCACCGTCACCAGGGAGGAACACGAACAGTCGCTATTCGGTCACGTACGGCTGTGGTGCCATGGGGGCGCGGACGAGCGGAAGGGTGACGGAATGAGCGCAGGCGGGAACGGGCAGGCGTGGCCGCGCCAGGCGGTGGCGATCGTGGGCGTGGGGTGCCGGCTCCCCGGCGGCATCCGCGACCTCGACGGACTGTGGCAGGCGCTGCTGCGCGGCGACGATCTGGTCGGCACCGTGCCGCCGGACCGCTTCGAGGCCGACCGGTACGTCGACGAGTCCATCCCTCGCCTCGACCACAGCTACACGCGGGCCGGCGGCTTCCTCGACGACGTCACCGGCTTCGACGCCGCCTACTTCGGGATCTCCCCCAAGGAGGCCGCCTCGATGGACCCGCAGCAGCGGCTGCTGCTGGAGATGGCGGCCGAGGCGTTCGACGACGCCGGCATCGACCCGGCCCGCCTGGCGGGCGGCGACACGGGCGTGTTCGTCGGCGTCTCCGACCCGTCGTACGGGGTGCTGCAGGCGCTCGAACCCGGCGGGATGGGCCCGTACACGATGTCCGGCATGGCGCTGTCGATCGCCGCGAACCGGCTGTCGCACGCGTTCGACCTGCGCGGGCCCAGCATGAGCATCGACACCGCGTGCTCGTCGGCGCTGCAGGCGGTCGAACGGGCCTGCCGGGCGCTGGCGGACGGCTCCGCCAGCACGGCGCTGGCCGGCGGCGTGAACGTGCTCCTCAACCCGATGGGGTTCATCGGGTTCAGCCAGGCGGCGATGCTGTCGCCGACCGGGCGGTGCCGGGCGTTCTCGGCCGACGCCGACGGGTTCGTCCGGGCCGAGGGCGGCGGCGTGGTCGTGCTCAAGCTGCTGGACGACGCGCTCGCCGACGGCGACCGGGTGCACGGCGTCATCGTCGGCGCCGCCGCCAACAACGACGGCCGCACGATGGGGCTGGCGCTGCCGAGCACCGAGGCGCAGGAGGCGCTGCTGCGCCAGGTGTACTGGAAGGCCGGCGTCGACCCCGACGAGGTCGCGTACGTGGAGGCCCACGGCACCGGCACGCAGGCCGGCGACCCCGCCGAGTGCGGCGCGCTGGGACGGGCGCTCGGCACGGCCCGGTCGAGCGGCCCGCTGCCGATCGGCTCGGTCAAGACGAACCTCGGCCACCTGGAGCCCGCCTCCGGCATGCCGGGGCTGTTCAAGGCGCTGCTCGTGCTGCGGCACCGGACGATCCCGGCGTCCCTGCACGCCTCGGTGCCGAACCCCGCCATCGACTTCGACGGGCTCGGGCTGAGCATCGTCACCGAGCCGCGCCCGCTGCCCGAGACGGGCGGGCGGACGGTGGTGGGGGTGAACTCGTTCGGGTTCGGCGGCGCGAACGTGCACGTGGCCGTCGCCGCGCCGCCGTCGGTGGGGTCGTCGTCGGAGGGGGCGTCCGGGGTGCCGGGGCGGGTGGAGGGGGCCGTCCCGGTGCCCGTCGTCGTGTCCGCGCGCTCCGGCGGCGCGCTGACGGAGGCCGTCGCGCGCGCCGCCGCGCACCTGGAGACGGTAGGCGCGGACGGCTTCTACGACGTCGCCTACACCGCCGCGCGCCGCCGCGGCCTGCACCGGCACCGCGCCGTCGTGCTCGCCGCCTCCCCCGCGGAGGCGGCGGGCGGCCTGTCCAGGCTGTACGCGACCGGGGACGAGGCCCGGACGGGCGCATCGGCGCCCAAGGCGGTCACCGGCGAGGCCGTGGAGCGCGGCCGGGTCGCCCTGGTGTTCTGCGGCAACGGGTCGCAGTGGGCCGGGATGGGCGCCGACCTGCTCGGCGAACCCGCGTTCCGGCAGGCCGTCGAGGCCGTCGACGGCGAGCTGGCCGACCGGCTCGGCTGGTCGGTGCTGCGCGAGCTGGAGCTGCCGCCGGACCGGTGGCGGCTGTCGGCGACCGAGGTGGCCCAGCCGCTGCTGTTCGCGGTGCAGGCCGGGGTGGCGGCGATGCTGGAGGCGGCGGGCGTACGGGCCGGGGCGGTGCTGGGGCACAGCGTCGGCGAGGTCGCCGCCGCGTACACCTCCGGCGCGCTGTCGGCCGCCCAGGCCGCGCGGGTGATCGCCGCCCGCGGGCTGGCGCAGTCGGCGACGCGCGGCCAGGGCCGGATGGCGGCCGTCGGGCTGCCCGAGGCCGAGGCCCGGCAGCTCCTCGCCGGCTACCCCGGCGTGGAGGTCGCCGCCGTCAACACCGCCCGGGACGTGACCGTCGCCGGGCCCCAGGGCGCGCTCAAGCTGCTGGGCGAGGACCTGGCGGCGCGCGAGGTCTTCTACCGCGAGCTGGACGTGGAGTATCCGTTCCACAGCGCCGCCATGGACGCCGTACGCGAACCGCTCTGCGCGGCGCTGGAGGGGCTGCGGCCGTCTCGGGCGCGGATCCCCATGGTGTCGACGGTCTCGGGCGAGACGCTGACCGGCGAGGAGCTCGACGCCACGTACTGGTGGCAGAACGTACGGCGGCCCGTGCGGTTCGCGGAGGCGGTGGACCGGGTGCTCGCCGACGGGTACGACGTGCTGGTGGAGGTCGGGCCCCACCCGGTGCTCCGCTCCTACCTGCGCCGCCTCTCCGCCGCCGCCCACACCCGCACCGCCCTCATCCCCACCCTTCACCGCCCCCCTGCAACCGACCCCGCACCCGACACCCCGCAGCCCCCCGCGAACGGCGCGGAGGACACCCCTTCCGTGGGAGCGGACCAGTCCCCGGCGGGTCCCGCGAACGAGGCCCCGGGTGACGGCGGCACGGAAGACGCCACCACGGACAGCGCGGAAGACGCCCCGGCGAGCAGCGCGGAAGACGCGCCTGATCCCGGGACGGAGGGCGCCCCCGCGAACGGCGCGCACCCCGCTCCGGCGGACGGCCCGGGGGAAACCCTCGCCACGGATGCTCCGGTGGGGGTGGCAGCCGGGGCTGTGGTGGCCGGGGGGCCGGCGGCGGTCGGGGCGGCGGTGGCGGGGGTCGTGGCGGCCGGGGGTGAGATCGACTGGGACCGGTACTTCCCGCGCCCCGGCGTGGTGCGGTCGCTGCCCGCCTACCCGTGGCAGCGGCAGCGCCACTGGACCGGCGGCCCACTGAGCTGGGCGCGCTCCATCGGCGACCCGGCGATCGTGCACCCGCTGCTGGGCCAGCGGCTGCCGACGCTCGAACCGTCCTGGTACGGGGAGATCGACCAGGTACGCGTGCCGTGGGTGAACGACCACCGGGCGGCCGGGGCCGCCGTGATGCCCGCGACCGGCTACCTGGAGATGGCGCTGGCCGCCGGGCGGCACGCGATCCCGGAGGCGGCCGACGCGGTCGAGATCGACCGGGCGAGCATCACCCGCGCCCTGGTGGTGCCGCCCCCGAGCGGGGAGCCGGTCTGCGTGCAGACGTCGCTGTCCGCAGAGACGGGCATGATCACCGTGTCGAGCACGAATCGGCGCGGGCAGCATTCGCGCGAGCACTTCCGGGCGCGGGTGCGGCCGCTGCTGCGTACCGCCCCGCCGCCGCTCGACCTGGCCGAGCTGCGCGCCCGCGTCGCCGAGCCCGTCGACGTGCCCGCCTACTACGCGCGGGCGGCCGAGGGGCGGATGGCGTGGGGGCCGACGTTCCGGGTGCTCACGGGGCTGTGGCGGGCGCCGGGTGAGGTGCTGGGCGCGTACACCTGCCCGGACCAGCAGGACGAGCGCTACGAGGCACACCCGGTGCTGCTCGACAGCGCCCTCCAGGCGGGCGTGCTGTGGCTGGTGGACCTGCTGGTGGACGGCACCGGCTACATGCCCGCGGCGATCGGCGCCGTCCGCGTGTGGGGCAGGCCGGACCCGGAGGGCTTCCTGCACGTACGGGAACGTTCCAGCAGCCTGGAGGAGGTGTGCTGGGACATCACGATCACCGGGACGGACGGCCGGGTGGCGGCCGAGATGGACGGCGTCCGGCTGCGCCGCATGCCGGGCACCCACACGACCCGGCCCGAGCGCTACCACGTCGAGCTGCGCGCGGCCCCCCGCCCCACCGACCCCGCCGCCGCCTGGCCGGGCCCCTCTCCGGCCGCCCTGCTCGCCGGCGCGGCCGACCGGCTGGCCGAAGCGCGCTCGGCCTGGCGGGACCTGCGCTATCCGGCGTACGCGGCCCTCCTGGAGGAGACCTCCGCCCACGCCCTCGCCGCGGCGCTGGCGGCCTTGACCACCGGCGAAGCCGAACCGGCCGCCGAGAACGTACCGGCGGCCGAGAGCGCGCCGGGCGCCGAGAGCGCGTCGCCGACCGGGAGCCGGCCGACCGGCGCGAGCCGGCCGGGCGGCGGAGGGCTGGACGTGGAGGGGCTGATCGGTGTGTGCCGGGAGCCACGGCATCGGGAGCTGGTGCGGGCGGCGTTGCCGCTGCTGGAGCGGTACGGGGTGCTGGAGCGGCACGGCGACGGGAGCGTACGCCTGGTCGGGGGTGCGCCGGACCTGCGGAGGCTGGTAGAGGCGGGGGCGGCGTTCCCGGCGCAGACGGCGCTGGCGGTGCGGGCCGCGACGCGGCTGCGGGAGGTGCTGGCCGGGAAGGTCGAGGCGGCCGACGTGCTCGGCGCGGACGGGGCCGCCGACCTGCTGGAGCAGTATCACGACATCGGGCCGGTGAGCCTGTTCGCGAACCGGATCGCGCGGGCGCTGGTCGAGCAGGTCGTCCAGGGGTGGCCGGTGGATCGGCCGCTGCGCGTGCTGGAGGTGGGGGCGGGCACCGGCGGCACCACGGCGGCGCTGCTGCCGGTCCTGCCGGTCGACCGGACCCGCTACACCGTCACCGACGTGGCGGAACCGGCGCTGGCCCGGCTGCGGCAGCGGCTGTCCGGGGCGGACGTCGTCGACTTCGGGCTGCTCGACCTGGACGTGGACCCGGGCGAGCAGGGGTATGCGGAAGGCGCGTTCGACCTGGTGGTGGCGGGCGGGTGCCTGCATGCGGCCCGGGACGTGGCCGGGGCGCTGCGCGGGCTGGGGCGGCTGCTCGCGCCCGGCGGGAAGCTGCTCGCGGCGGTGCCGCACCGGGAGGGGCCGCCGTTGCCGCTGCCGGAGCTGACGCCGGAGTTCCGGGACGCGCCGCCGGACGCGCCGACGCGGTCCGCGCGGCAGTGGACGGAGCTGCTGGCCGAGGCGGGCTACGCCGATGTGGTGCGGGCCGGGCCCGAGGAGGACCCTGACGTGGGCGGCTTCTCGGTGCTGCTCGCGACCTCCCCCGCCGGCGCGTCCGCGGACCGGGCGGCGCTGCCTGACGGCGGGGCTGAGGGCACCTGGGTCCTCATCGCGGAGGATGCCGGCGACCCGGTGGTCGCCGAGCTCGCGGCGCTGCTGCGGGAGCGCGGCGGCCAGGCGGTGGTGGCCCCTCCCGGCGACGACGCCGCCGTGTGGGCCGCCCACGCCTCCACAGCCGACAGGATCACGTACGCCCTGATCCTGGGAGAGCCTGCCGAACCGGACACCCCCGCGCCCTCAGACGCCACCGAGCCGCGGTCAGCCACCACACCCCCGGAGGTCGGCGAGCCGCTGGAGGCCGCCGGGCGGGCCGAGGGTGGCGGGGCGCTGGGCGTCGGCGTGCCGCATGAGGTTGTGGGGCGGGTCGTACGGCGGGCGGGGGTGCTTCGGGGGCTGGCGGTGGCCTGTGAGGAGCTGCCGCAGAGCCTGCCGGTGCGGTTGTGGCTGGTGGTCCGGCCGTGCGGGGCGCTGCCTGAGCCGGAGGGCGGCGAGGTGCACGCGGAGGACGCGGCCACGTGGGGGACGGTGCGGTCGCTGGGGAACGAGCAGCCGCGGCTGGACGCCCGGCGGGTGTGCCTGCACCGGGGCGGCGACGCGCGCCGGGACGCGGAGCGGCTGGCGGCGGAGCTGCTGGAGCCGGGCGACGACGACGAGATCCTCCTGGCGCGGGCGGGGCGGTTCACGCCTCGGCTGGTGCGGTCGGCGCCGCCGGCCGTGCGGGCGGCCGCAGGGGACGCGTACCGGCTGGCGGTGCGGGATCCGGGGCTGGCGTACGAGCTCGTGTGGGAGCGGACCGCGCGGCCGGAGCCGGGCCCGGGGCAGGCGCTGGTCGAGGTGGGGGCGATCGGGCTGAACTACCGGGACGTCATGTTCGCGGTGGGCCTGCTGCCGTCGGAGGCCGTGGAGGCCGTGTTCGGCGGGCACGAGCTGGGCCTGGAGTGCGCCGGGACGGTCGTGGCCGTGGGGCCGGGCGTGACGCGGTTGCGCCCGGGGGACCGGGTGGCGGCGGCCGGGCCGGTGGGGTTCGGCAGCCATGCGGTGATCGAGGAGTGGACGGCCATCCGCATCGCGGACGGGCTCGGCTTCGCCGGGGCGGCCACGCTGCCGATGCCGTACTCGACCGTTCATCACGCGCTGCATCACTGCGCGAGGATCCGGGCGGGTGAGACGGTGCTGGTGCACGGCGGCGCGGGCGGGGTCGGGCTGGCGGCGCTGGAGTACGCGCGGGCGGCCGGGGCGCACGTGATCGCGACGGCGGGCAGCGAGGCCAAGCGGGACCTGCTGCGGGCGCTGGGGGCGGCGCACGTGCTGGACTCGCGAAGCCTGCGCTTCGCCGAGCAGGTGCGGGAGCTGACCCGCGGGCGGGGCGTGGACATCGTGCTGAACTCGCTGGCCGGGGAGGCCGTGAGCCGGAGCCTGGAGTGCCTGCGGCACGGCGGGCGCTTCGTCGAGCTGGGCAAGCGCGACATCTACGAGAGCCGGCATCTGGCGCTGCGGCCGTTCGGGGACAACATCGCGTTCTACGGCGTGGACGTGGGCACGCTCATGTGGAAGGACCCGGCGCTGATGGCCGAGCACATGGCGACGCTCCTGACGGTGACGGACATGCGTCCGCTGCCGCACACGGTGTTCCCGGCGGAGCGCGTGGCGGACGCGTTCGCGCTCATGCGGCATTCCCGGCACATCGGGAAGGTCGTGGTCTCGCTGGATCCGCGGGACGAACCCGGCCTGGTGCGCTTCCGTCCCGCCGTGCGGCGGGGCTCGGGCACGTACCTGATCACGGGTGGCCTGAGCGGGTTCGGCGCGGAGACCGCGCGGCGCCTGGCGGGGGCGGGGGTGCGGCGGCTGGCGCTGGTCAGCAGGCGCGGCGCGGCCACGCCGGAGGCGGACGCGCTGCTGGCGGAGCTGCGCGGGCTCGGTGCGGAGGCCACGGCGCACGCGGCCGACGTCGCCGACCGCGACGCCGTGGCCCGCCTGCTGCGCGAGCTCGACGAGGCCGGGCACCCGGTGCGCGGCGTCGTGCACGCCGCCATGACGCTCGACGACGCCGCGCTCGCGGACCTGTCCGACGACCGGTTCCGGGAGGTCCTGCGGCCGAAGATCGCGGGTGCGCTGGTGCTGGACGAGCTCACGGCGGGGCTGCCGCTGGAGGCGTTCGTGCTGTACTCGTCGCTGACGACGATCGGCAACATCGGGCAGTCGCCGTACGTGTCGGCGAACCTGTTCCTGGAGGCGCTGGCCAGGCGGCGGCGGGCCCGGGGCCTGCCCGCGCTCGCGGTGTGCCTGGGCGCGCTGGCCGGCACCGGCGTGCTGGCGCACGGCACCCAGGCGGAGGCGCTGGCCAGGCTCGGCATCGGCTCCATGGACCCGGCCGTGGCGCTGGCCGCCGTGGACGACATGCTGGCCGACGGCTCCGACGTGGCCGTGATCGGCCGCTGCGACTGGGCCAGGCTGCTCCAGGCGCTCCCGGGGCTGCGGCGGCCGTGGCTGTCGGCGGTGCTGCCGCCCGGCGCCGACCAGGCCCCCGACGTCGAGGACCTGCTGGGGAAGCTGGCCCTGATGGACGCCGAGGAGGCGCACGCGTACGTCGTCGAGCAGATCACCGAGCTGCTGTCGTCGGTGCTGCTGGTCCCGGCCGCCGACATCGACCCGGACCGGCGGCTGGACGAGTACGGCCTCGACTCGCTCATGGCCACGCAGCTCCTGCTGTCGATGCGGCACGCGTTCGCGGTGGACATCCCGCCGATGGAGCTGATCCGCGGGGCCGGGACCGTCAGCGACATCGCCCGCACGGTGCTCCTCCACCTGGGGCTGCAGGCCTCGCGCCCGGCTTCCTGAGGAGGAGGCGCATGACCGCCGTTCACGCCCGGGTGGCCGGAGTGGCCGCCCACCTGCCCGAGACCACGATGACCACCGCCGAGCTGGAGGACCGGCTCGCCGCCCGCAACCCGGGGATGGACCTGCCCCGGAGCGTGATCCACAAGGCCAGCGGGGTGCGGCGCAGGCATGTCGCGCCGCCGCACGAGATGCCGTCCGACCTGGCCGCGCACGCGGCCCGCGCGCTGCTGGCCGAGCGCGACCTGCACGCGCGCGACCTCGACCTGCTCGTCTACGCGGGGGTGACCATCGACCTCATCGAACCGGCGACCGCGCACATCGTGGCGGCGAAGCTGGGCGCCGGCTGCCCGGTGTTCGACGTGCGCAACGCCTGCAACAGCGTGCTGAACGCGATCCAGGTGGCCGAGGCGCTCATCGTCACGGGCCGCCACCGGCGGGTGCTGATCTGCTGCGGCGAGCTGCCGACCGCGTTCATGCCGTGGACGCTGTCCGGGGCCGACGAGTTCCTGACGATCGCCGCCGCCTACACGGTGTCGGACGCGGGAGCCGCGCTGCTGCTGGAGCCCTCGGTGGAGCCCGGCGTGCTCGGCCACCGGTTCGCCGCCCAGTCGCTCGGGTGGGACGCCGCCACCGTGCCGCTGCTCAACCTGACCTCCGACCCGGCGTCCGACTGGCCGGTCATCCGGCCGCTCACCGTCGACGCCGTCGAGCTGGTGCGCGGCATCGAGGCGACCGACCACGCCGTCTTCACCGACCCGCTCGCCGCGCTCGGCCTCACCTGGGACGACTTCGCCGCCGTGTGCGTGCACCAGGCGTCGCTGCCCGCGCTGTGGAAGTTCTGCGACCACGTCGGGATCCCGCAGGGCAAGGTGGTCGTCACCATCGCCCAGCACGGCAACCTGGTGGCGGCGACGCTGCCGGTCCAGCTCGCCCAGGCGGTCGCCTCGGGGCGGGTGCGGCGCGGCGACCTGGTCGCGCTCGTCGGGCTGGCGAGCGGGTTCAGCGCCGGCACGGTGGTGGTGCGGTGGTGACGCCAGCGCCGGTGAGCGAGCTGGTCACCCGGGCCGAGCGGTGGGCCGCCGACCGGCCGGACGCGGTCGCCTGCCAGGTGGGCGGGCGGGCGCCGCACGCGGTCAGCTACGCGGAGACGGCCGAGGCGGTGCGGGAGACGACGGCAGCGCTGGCGCTCGCCGGAGTGCGTCCGGGCATGCGGACGGTGCTGCTGGTGTTCCCGGGCGTGGAGCTCGGCGTGCTGGCGCTGTCGCTGCTGCGGCTGGGGGCGGTGCCGGTCATGGTCGATCCTGGGCTGCCGTGGGCGGCGGTGCGGCGGTGCCTGGCTCGGGCGGAGCCGGAGGCGTTCATCGGCGTGCCGCTCGCCCAGGCGGCCCGGCTGGCGCTGGGCTGGGCGCGGCGCACCAGCCGCGTCACGATCACGGTCGGGCCGCGCCGGTTCTGGCCGGGCCCGACCCTCGACGGCCTCCGAGCCACCGCCCGTGCCGACGCCCGTGCCGACGACCGCGCCGACGACCGCGCCGACGCCCCTGCCGACGCCCGTGCCACCGCCCGCGCCACCCCCCGTGCCGACGCCCGCGCCACCGCTCCCGCGCCCGGGCCCGACGATCTGGCGCTGATCGCGTACACGTCCGGGTCGACCGGCCCGCCGAAGGGGGTGCCGTTGCGGCACCGGCATCTGACGGCGCAGCTCGACCTGCTCGCCGGGCTGGACGCCGTCCGCGCGGGCGCGTCCGTCCTGTCGACGTTCGTCCCGTTCGCGCTGGGGGCCGCAGCGCTCGGCGCGACCGCCGTGCTGCCCGACCTGGACCCGCGCCACCCGCTGCGGTTCGACCCGGCGGCGCTGGCCGAGGACATCCGCCGCTACCGGGTGTCGGCGGCGTTCGCCGCGCCCGCGCTGCTGGACCGGCTGGCCCGGCACTGCGCGGCCCGGGGGCTGGTGCTCGGCTCGCTGGACACGGTGGCCGTGGCGGGCGCGCCGCTGTCGCTGCCGACGCTGGAGCGCGTGCGCGCCTGCCTGCCCGGCGGGGCGCGGGTGCTGTCGGTGTACGGGGCGACCGAGTGCCTGCCCGTGGCCGCGATCGAGGGGCGTGAGCTGACGGCGGCGCTGGCCGCGCACCCGGGGATGGGCACCTGTCTGGGCACGCCGCTGCCGGGGGTCGAGGTCCGGGTCATCGGGGTCACCGACGACCCGATCGCCCGGTGGGACGACGACCTGGTGGCGCCGCCCGGCGCCGTCGGCGAGATCGTGGTCTCCTCCCCCGCCGTCAGCGACCCGTACCTGGACGATCCCCACGCGACCGCCCTGGCCAGGATCGCGGACGGCGACCGGGTCTGGCACCGGATGGGCGACCTGGGCCGGCTGGACGAGGACGGCCGGCTGTGGTTCGCGGGCCGCAGGTCCGAGCGCGTCCGCGCGCCGGGCGGCGACCTGTACCCCGACCACGTCGAAACGCTGCTGGCGGGGACGCCGGGGGCGCGCCGGGTCGCGCTGGTGGGCGCGGGGCCGCGCCCGGTGCTGGTGGTGGAGCCCGAGGACGGCGTCCGGCCCGGCGCGGCACGGGCCGCGCTGCTGGCGGAGGCCGCGCGGCACCCGGCCACGGCGGGGCTGCGCGACGTGCTGGCGCATCCGCGGTTCCCGGTGGACGCCCGGCACAACAGCAAGATCCGCCGCGATCTGCTCGGCGTCTGGGCCGGGCGGCGGCTGTGAACGTTCTGGTGACCGGGGGCGGCGGGTTCCTCGGCCTGGCCGTGTGCCGCCTCCTGGCCGGGCGCGGCGACAGCGTGCGCGCCCTGCACCGCCGCCGGCACGCCGGGCTGGAGGCGCTCGGCGTCACCCAGTGCCTGGCGGACGTCCGCGACCCGGCCGCCGTGCGCGCCGCCGTGGACGGCTGCGAGGCCGTGGTGCACTGCGCGGCCATGACGGGGACGTACGGCGCTTACCGGGACTTCCGCGAGGTCAACGTGGACGGCACCCGCAACGTGCTGGACGCGTGCGCGGCCGGCGGCGCGCGGCTGGTGCACGTGTCGTCGCCGAGCGTCGTCCACGACGGGCGCGACCTGGAGGGCGTCGACGAGTCCGTCCCGTACGCCACCCGCTTCACCGCCGCCTACCCGCGCACGAAGGCGATGGCCGAGCGGATCGTGCTGGCGGGGCCCGTCCCGGCCGTGGCGCTGCGCCCGCACCTGGTCTGGGGGCCGGGCGATCCGCACTTCCTGCCCGGGTTCGTGGCGAACCGGCGGCGGCTGTGGCTGCTGGGCCGCGAGGACCGGACGATCGACACCGTCTACGTGGACAATGCGGCGGACGCCTGCGTGCTGGCCCTGGACCGGCTGCGGCCCGGGTCGCCGCTGTGCGGGCGGGCGTACTTCGTCACGCAGGGCGAGCCGTGCGGCTTCGGCGAGTGGGTGAACGCGCTGCTGGCCGCGGCCGGGCTGCCGCCGGTGCGGCGGCGGCTGCCGGTCCGGGCGGCGCGGGCGGCGGCCTTCGTCCTGGAGCGGCTGGCCGGTGTGCGGGACGGCTGGGAACCGCCGCTCACCCGGTTCCTGGTGGAGCAGGCGTCGACCGCGCACTGGTTCGACATCTCGGCCGCGCGCCGCGACCTCGGCTACCGGCCGCGCGTGAGCATGGCCGACGGGCTGGCCCGCCTGGCCGCGCACCTCTCGGAGGCCCCGTGACCCGGTTCCCCGGCTACCCGTTCACGTCCCACTGGTACGCGCATCCGTCCCGGGGCGGGCTGCGCCAGCACTACGTGGACGAGGGGGCGGGGCCGCCGGTGCTGTTCGTGCACGGCAACCCGTCCTGGAGCTACCTGTGGCGGCGGCCGGTCGCGGCGCTGCGGGACCGGTTCCGCTGCGTGGCGCCGGACCATCTCGGCATGGGCCTGTCGGACAAGCCGTCCGCCGAGGAGTACGAGCACACGCTCGCCTCGCGCGTCGACGACCTGGACGCGCTGGTGGGGCATCTCATCGCCCGCCGGGGCGCGCCCGGCCGGGGATGGACGCTGGTCATGCACGACTGGGGCGGGCCGATCGGCATGGCGTGGGCCTGCCGCCACCCGGGCCGGGTCGCCCGCCTGGTCATCCTCAACACGGCGGCCTTCCCGAACCCGCACGGCGAACGGGTCCGGCTGCCGCTGCGGGCGCCGCTGTGGGTGCTGCGCCGCACCCGGCTGGGGGCGCGGCTGTTCCTGCGGCACAACCTGTTCGCGCGGGCCGCCACCTGGCGTCCGCTCGGCGTGCGCCGCCGCATGCCCGCGCACGTGCGGGCGGCCTTCCTGGCCCCGTACGACCGGCCCGCGCACCGGGTGGCCGTGCAGCGGTTCGTGCACGACATCCCGCTGCGGCCGGGCGATCCGGCGTGGCCGCTGCTGGAGGGGACCGCCCGGCGGCTGGACCTGTTCGCCGGGCTGCCCGCGTTCGTCGGGTGGGGGCTGCGCGACCCGGTGTTCGACCCGGCCGTGCTGGCCGAGTGGCGCCGCCGCCTGCCCGCGGCCCGGGTGCGCGTCTACCCGCGGGCCGGGCACTACGTGCTGGAGGACGCGCACGAGGACCTGGTCCCCGAGATCCGCGCGTTCCTGACCGGGTCCGCCTGACCCGGCTGTTCAGGCTCCGGGGTTCTTGCGGGCGATGGCGGCGTTGAGCGCGGTGGCGAACAGCGTCCATCCGGCGTAGGGCAGCAGGAGCAGCCCGGCGCGGCGGTCGGCCGTCCAGCCCCGGCGGACGAGCAGCGCGTTGGAGGCGTTCAGCACGGCGATCTCGGCGAGCGCCGCGCGCGGGGCGTGCGCCCGGAAGAACAGGGCCGGCCAGGCGGCGTTGAGGAGCAGGTTGGCGGCCAGCGCGCCGCGGAACGCCCGCCGGTCCTCCTCCCGCCCGTTCGACAGGGCCCGGACGCCGGCGTAGGTGATGAGCCCGTACAGGGGCGTCCACACCAGGCCGAACGCCTGCGGCGGGGGCTGCCACGACGGTTTCGCCAGCCGCCGGTACCAGGCGGAGCGCGCGTCGGTGGCGAGCGTTCCGGCGACGGCGGCGGCGGTGACCCCGAGCGCGGTCTTCAGCAGGAGTTTCCCTTTCATGGCGATCTCCTGCCCTCGGAGCGCGCTCCCGCACCTCGGTCAGGGGCCGGCGATCCCCCTCTCGCGGAACCTCGCGTCCTGGGGCATACTTATGCCGGTTGACCATGATCACTGACCCCCGGTGAAGGGCACCATGGCTGAGCGTGGCATCGACCGGCGACGGCTCCTGACCGTCTGCGGCCTGTCCCTGGGGCTGGCCGCCCTCCCCACCGGGGTGCGGGCCGCCGCCTCGCCGCCCGGCCCCCGGCCCCGCCGCGCCGAGGCGACGTGGGAGAACATCATCGAGAAGTCCTCCTTCAGCAGCTGGGCCGCGTTCGACCAGGAGTGGAACCGCCTCTACCCGTGGGACGGCGACGCGGACACGCACAACGGCGCCGCGCTGATGCACGCCGGCCAGATCACGCTGTCGGAAGGCGTGCTCACCCTGACGGCGACCCGGCTCGCGGCGGCGCAGGGCACCAGCCCCCACGCACCGCACGCCCCGCTCTGGTACCGCTCGGGCGCCGTCCACGCCAAGGAGCTGATCCTGGTCGACGACCAGTTCCCCGAGTACGACATCGAGGGCGAGTTCAGCGCGCAGACCGGGCCGGGCGTCTGGCCGGCGTTCTGGACAACCGGCGAGTGGCCGGCGTGGCCGCCGGAGAGCGACATCCTGGAGTACGTGGGCGACTCCACGAACCTCTTCAACACCTGGAACAAGACCTCCAGCGGCGACGAGGGCGAGGAGTCCGGCGGCGACCACTTCGTCACCCGGGCGAAGGTCCCCGTCGCCGACCCGGCGGCCTGGCACACGTACCGGGTGTGGATGTACAAGCAGGGCCCCGACGTCATGATCGACTACTACCTCGACGGCACGTGGGTGGCCACCCACCGGGGCAGGAACTGGGCCGGCGTCCCGCAGCGCCTCATCATCAACCTGCAGATGGGCTCGTACGCCTCCGGGCTGGACGGGCCCGGCGACGCCGGCTGGGCCGACCAGCTGCCGGGGCCCACCGGCGACACCCTGCTGCGCGCCCGCAACGTGTGGGCGGGGCGCACCCGCGCCTGGTAGCCGCCGGGGCCGCGCCCGTGAAGGTGGAGCCGCTGGCCGTCACGAGCCTCCCGCCGATGGGCGCCAAGGCCGCGGAGCTGACCGCGAAGGCCCGCGGCGGCACGGCCAGGACCGCCTCGCCGCAGCGGGCGCGGGCCGCGCGGGCGTTCCACGAGCTCCAGCTCAACCTGTGCAACAGCGGCAAGGCCGCCTGCTACGCCGACGGGCAGGCCGTCTTCGAGGGCGGCGACCTGATCTACGTGCTGGCCCCCGACCTGGTGACGCTGAACGAGATCTGCTCCGTCGACCTGCCGGACTACCTGCAGCCGTCGCTGGCCGAGGCGTGGCCGGACGACTGGACGTACTCCGTCTTCCAGCCTGCGCTCAACAAGGCCACCGGCCAGCCGATCACCTGCACGAACGGCGGCACGTACGGCAACGCGGTGCTCGGCCGGGTCCCCGCGGACCTGTGGCAGGGGGCCGACGGCTGGGCCGGCCAGTACACGACGCAGGACAGCGGCAACGAGGTGCGCACGTTCGCCTGCGCGTACGCGATCGGCGACCACCTGTCGTGCGCCACCCACCTGAGCGCGGCGAGCGAGGCGATCGCGCTGGCGCAGTGCCGGGCGCTGATGTTCGACGCCGTGCCGTACATCAGGTCGGAGGAGGGCATCTCCGGCAAGACGGTCGTCGGCGGTGACTTCAACCTGGAGTACGACACCTCCGACCCGGAGAACGTCCAGAAGTGCGTGCCCGCGGGCAACGTCCGCAAGGGCGACGGCGACGTCCAGCACGTGATCTTCAGCAACGACTTCGCCTTCACCGGCCGCTCCACGTTCGGGATGACGCACACCGACCACGACGCCCTCCTCATCAAGCTCAGCAAGCCGTGAGCGGGTCAGTCCCAGCGGAAGAAGGCTGAGGCGACGGCCGTCCCCACGACCACGCAGCCGGCCAGGCCGATCAGGTGGGCGCCCTGCACCGGGGCGCCCGCCCAGGCCGCCGACAGCGCCTCGACCCCGGCGCCGAACGGCAGCCACTCCCCCACCGCGGCGACCGGCCCCGGCAGGCTGTCGCGCCCGCCGAACATGCCGCCGGTGGCCCCCAGCAGGAAGAACAGGGTCAGGCCGATCGCCACGGCGGAGTTCGGCGTGGGCGACAGCGCCGCGACGATCAGCCCGGTGGCGTACATGGCGGCCACCATCAGCGCCAGCACGCCGACCGCGGCGCCCGCGCGCACGGGCGGGTTCGCGCCGAAGGCCAGCAGGGCGAGCACCCAGGCGGCGGCGATGCCCACGGCGATCTGCGCCACCCCGACCGCGGCCTGCGCGACCAGCACCATCAGCGGCGAGGCGGGCGTCACGCCGAGGCGGCGCAGGATGCCGCTGCGCCGGTAGTAGGCCAGGAAGCTCGGCATGTTGACGACGCCGGTGGTGGCCGCGACCATCGTGAACACCAGCGGCAGCACGTACACGTCGAGCGCGGTCCGGCCGTTGCCGACGCTCTGACCCCCGGCGGCGGAGGCGTTCATCACCAGGATGAGCATCGGCAGGCCGATCGGCACGATCAGCCCGGCGGTGTCGCGGGCCACCATCTTGAGCTCGCAGACCAGCAGCGTGCCGAAGGCGCGCGGGCCCGGCCGGTGCGCGGTGACGTCGGTCATCGGCGATCCTCCTCCTCGGCGCCGAGCCGGTGCCCGGTCAGCGCGACGAACGCGTCCTCCAGCCCGGCCCGCTCGCTGCGGGTCTCGGTGGCCACGACGCCGGCGCGCACGAGCGCGACGCTGACGGCCTGCAGCAGCTCGCCGTGCCCCTCGACGACGACCCGGCCGCCGTCGGCGCGCACCCGCTCGACGCCGGGAAGCCCTTCCAGCAGGCCCTCCGGTACGGGCGTCGCCGCGTGGAAGGTGATCCGCTGGGCGAACCCGGCGCGTTCGACGAGCCCGGCAGGCGAGCCGAGGGCGACGACCCGGCCCGCGTCGAGCAGCGCGACCCGGTCGCACAGCCGCTCGACCTCCTCCATCGCGTGGCTGACGAGCAGGACGGTCACGCCGGAGTCGCGCATCCGCTCGACGGTGGACCACATCTGGCGGCGCGCCTCGGGGTCGAGCCCGGTGGTGAGCTCGTCGAGGATCACCACGCGGGGCCGCCCGACGAGGGCGAGCGCGATCGACAGCCGCTGCTGCTGGCCGCCGGACAGGCTCTCGAACCGGTTGCGGGCCGAGGCGGTCAGGCCGACCGACTCGATCAGCTCCCCGGCCGGCACCGGGTCGCGGTAGAAGGTCGCGTACAGGCGGACCAGCTCGGACACGGTGAGCGCGGCGTGCAGGGTGGCGTCCTGCAACTGGACGCCGAGGACCTGGCGCAGCCGGGCCCGGTCGCGCCGCGCGTCCAGGCCGAGGACGCGGACCGCGCCGCGGTCGGGCCGCCGCAGCCCGGCGATCAGCTCCACGGTGGTCGTCTTGCCTGCCCCGTTGCGTCCGAGGATGCCGAAGATCTCCCCGGCGTCGATCGACAGGCTGACGTCCTCGACGGCGACCTTGGGCCCGTAGCGCTTGTGCAGTCGTTCCGCCTCGACGGCGGGCGTTGATGACATGTCCCGGACGTTAGACGGGGGCCGCCGACCGGCGCCTGTGCCGATCGTCAGCATCGGCGGCCGTGACTTTCGGCACCCCCGGACTGGCGGGAGTCGCCATTACAGTGGCGTCATGCGGCGAATCGAGCCGGACACGTGGGCGGGCCTGGCGATGCTGCTGGTGTGTGTCGCGGTGGGCACCCCGACGCTGCTCGGCGCGGCCGGGACGCGCGTCCCGCTGCCGGTGTGGGGGGTGCAGTTCGCGCTCCTGCTGGCCACGCTGATGGGCGCCGCGCTCTGGGAGGACAGCCGCCCCCTGCTGTCGCGGGCGTGCTACGGCGCGTCGATCGTGCTGGGCTGGCTGACGCTGCTGACCGCGCCGAACGCCGGATGGCTGCCGATCCTGCTGGTCTGCACCGCGACCATGGGCGCGTACGTGGCCCCGCCCTGGGCCGCCCCGGCGGTGATCGCGCTCAACAGCGTCGTCATCGCCGTGACCGCGGGCCTGGCCGGCGCCGATGCCGCCTCGATCGGCCTGCAGACGCTGCTCTACCTGCTGATCCAGGTGGCGGGGCTGCTCAGCTCGCTGTCGATCCTCCGGGAGCAGCGGATGCGCCGCGAGCTGGCGGAGGCGCACGTCGAGCTGCGCGCGGCGAGCGTCATCCTGGCCGACACCGCCCGCGCCCACGAACGGCTGCGCATCTCCCGCGAGCTGCACGACCTCATGGGGCACCAGCTCACCGCCCTCACGCTGGAGCTGGAGGTCGCCCGCCACCAGGAGGGCGACGCCGCCCGCGCCCACGTCGAACGCGCCGGCGAGGTGGCCCGCACGCTGCTGAGCGACGTGCGCGCCACCGTGGGCCGGCTCCGCGCCGACGCCCCCGAGCTGCGCGCGTCGCTGCGCGCCGTGGTGCGTGACATCCCCGGCCTGGACGTCGACCTGCGGATCGACGACGACGTGCGGCCCTGCGAGGAGGTGACGCTGACGCTCGTCCGCGTCGTGCAGGAGATCGTCACCAACACGATCCGGCACGCCGGAGCGACCTCGCTGCGCGTCCGGATCGAGAGCGCGCCCGACGGAGGCGTCCGGCTCACCTCGGCCGACGACGGGCGCGGCAGCCCGCTGCTGCGGCTCGGCAACGGGCTGCGCGGCCTGCGCGAGCGCGTCGACGCCGTGGGCGGCCAGGTGCGGTTCGACGGCAGCTCCGGGTTCCGCGTGACCGCCACGGTGCCGGGGCGGTGACCGGGGTGACCCAGGCGATCCGGGTGATCGTCGTCGACGACCAGACGCTGGTCCGGCAGGGCATCCGCAGCCTCCTCGACCTGACCGAGGACATCGAGGTGGCCGGGGAGGCCGACGACGGCATGGCGGCGCTGGCGGCGATCGAGGAGCACGCCCCGGACGTCGTCCTGCTCGACCTGCGCATGCCGCGTCACGACGGCCTCTGGACGCTCGACGCGCTGCGCGAGCGGGCGGGCGGCGCGCCGCCGGTGCTCGTGCTGACCACGTTCGACGACGACACGCTCGTGCTGGACGCGATGCGCGCGGGCGCGGGCGGCTACCTGCTGAAGGACGTGACGCTGGAGCGGCTGACCGGGGCCATCCGGGTGCTGGCCGGAGGGGGGACGCTGATCTCGCCGTCGATCACCGACCGGCTCATGCGGGCGGTGCGCCGCCGCCGTCCGCCGGACGGGACCGGCCTGCCCGCCGTCCAGCCGCTCACCGAGCGGGAGCTGGAGGTGCTGCGGCTGGTCGCGGAGGGCTACAGCAACCGGGAGATCGCGCAGGCGCTGTTCCTGGCCGAGGGCACGGTCAAGAACCACGTCTCGACCGTGCTGCTCAAGCTGGGGGCGCGCGACCGGACGAACGCGGTGCTGCGCGCCCTGCACGCCGACCTCCTCGGCTGACCGCTTGATAGGCAAGTGACGACTTGCCTATTGTGGGGTGCATGGCGGATGATGTCTTCAAGGCCCTGGCCGATCCCACCCGCCGGCGCATCCTCGACGCGCTGGTGCAACGGGACGGCCAGACGCTGTTCGAGATCTGCGCGCGCCTGGTGACCGAGCACGGATCGGGCCTGACCCGCCAGGCGATCAGCCAGCATCTGGCCGTCCTGGAGTCGGCCGGCCTGGTCCGGACGCGCCGCCAGGGCCGCTACAAGTTCCACGACCTCGACACCGAACCGCTTGAGCGCGCCATGACCCGGTGGCTCAAGCCCCGCACATCTGAGGAGAACCCATGAGGATCCACCTGACGAGCGTCTTCGTCGACGACCAGGAGAAGGCGCTGCGCTTCTACACCGACGTGCTCGGCTTCGTGAAGAAGAACGACGTGCCGCTGGGCGAGGACCGCTGGCTCACCGTCGTCTCGCCCGAGGCGCCCGACGGGACCGAGCTGCTGCTGGAGCCCGACGGCCACCCCGCCGTGAAGCCCTACAAGGCGGCGCTGGCCGCCGACGGCATCCCGGCGGCGTCGTTCGCCGTGGACGACGTGACCGCCGAGTTCGAACGGCTGCGCGCGCTCGGCGTCACCTTCACCCAGGAGCCGCTGGAGATGGGCCCGGTCACCACGGCCGTCCTGGACGACACCTGCGGCAACCTCATCCAGATCGCGCACAGCAAGTAGCCCCGCGCCCGGCCTCCCCCGCCGGGTGACGGCAGGCGTAAATGAGGAAAAGAGTTCTTACCCACTCATCCCCGATATCCAAACTCTGCATTTGACAGGCGGAAACTCCACCCCAAACTGGGCATTGCGGTCACGTTCTTTTTGATAGATCATCGACGCGTGGCCCCCGCCACCGATGCCCCTAGGCTCGGAGGACGCCTGTCGTGATTTTCGCTGTCGTGGGACTGGTATTCGTCGGCGTGATCGGCCTGGTCAACCTGGCGATCCTGCTGGTCCTGCTCCGCCGGTGGCGCGAGCTGGGACCGGCCGGAGGCGCGGGCGGCCGGGGAATCGTCCGGACCATCGATCGAATTCCGAGTTTCTCCGCCGAAGCCCTCGACGGCGCCACGGTGACCGAGCGCACGCTGCTCGGAAAGGAGTCCCTGGTCGGATTCTTCTCGCTCACGTGCGAGGCGTGCGTCACGGCGGTGCCGCTGTTCGCCGCGCACGCCGAGCGGCTGCGCGCCGCCGGGGGGATCTCCCTGGCGATCGTGCACGGCGACGACGCGGCCGGCAGCGAACTGGCCGCGATGCTCCGCGACACGGTCGACCTCGTGATCGCCGAGGACGCGCGCGCCGAGCTGTCCCGACGCTACGGCGCCAGGAACTACCCGACCTACGCCTGGTACGGCCCCGACGGCGTGGTCACCACGGCGGGCGCGGGCGTCGCCGCCCTGCGGACCGAGCTGGTCGCCCCCTAGCGCCTCCCGGAGGCCACCCCCCAAGCCCGCGCGGGCTGCCGGCCACGGTGAACACCCCCTATCCGTGGTCCGGAGCCCGCGTGCGGAAAACCGATCCACTCACCCCAGAGGAGAGGCATGATCCAGAGCCTGACCCGGCGTGTCACCCGCGCGGTCGAGACCCTGCTCCCCAAGGCCACCGCCGACGCCGGATGCACCCCCGAGTCGTGGATGGAGTACAAGGTCCAGGGCGGTGTGTGCTTCGGCCGCACCTGCTCGCTCAACGGCGCCTGCGTGAAGCACTGCGGCGCCTGGTACAGCTACAGCCACAACTACTGCTGATCCCCGCGTGAGCTCAACGCGCGCGGCCGCACCCGCCAGAGCGGCCGCGCGCGTGCCCCCCTTTCCCGGAGCTTCCTGGAGCTTTCGTGCTGTACGTTTCGCTCGCCTGCCGTCTCACCCTGGTGGCGGTGCTGGCGCTCGCGGCGGTGGCCAAGCTGCGCTCCCCGCGGGTGTTCGCCGCCTCGCTGGCGGGCTTCGACGTCGTCCCGGCGCGGCTGCGCGGACCGCTGGCCGTGCTGGTCCCGGCCGCCGAGCTGCTGGTCGCGCTCCTGCTGGCGCTGCCGCCCACGGTCACGGCGGGGTTCGTGGCCGCGACGGCGCTCTGTCTCGGGCTGACGGCCGTCCCGGTGCTGGTCGTGGCGCGCGGCAAGCGGGTGACCTGCGCCTGCTTCGGCGCGAGCGAGGCGCCGCTCGGCGTCCGGCACATCGCCCGCAACGCGGTGCTCCTGGCGGCGGCGGTCACGGGCGCGGCCGTGGCGCTCACGGCGGGCGGCGGGATGCCGCCCACCGTGCCCGGGATCGTGCTGGCCGTGGTCTCGGCCGGCGTGCTCACCGTCCTGATCGTCTTCGTCGACGACCTCGCCTCGCTCTTCGCCTCTCCCTCGTCGGCCGGGGGCCGCTGAGGCGGCGCCGGAAGGGACCTCCGTGGAACACCTTGCCGCAGGACTCGTCCTGGTCACGGCGATCACCGCGCTGAACGCGGTGCTGACCCTGGCCCTGGTACGCCGCTGGCGGAGCCTGACGAGCTCCCCGCCGGACGCCCACGACCACCACGACCACCACGGCCACGAAGGCCACGACGGCGCGCCGGATCTGGGCATCGCGCCCGGCAGCCGGATGCCCGTGTTCTCCGCCGTCGCCGCCGACGGCTCGGCAGTCACCCGCGAGACGCTGATCGGCCGGCCCGCGCTGGTGGCGTTCCTGTCGCTGGACTGCTCGGGCTGCGACGACAGCCTGCCCGCCTTCGCCGAGCGCGCACGGCGCGTCCGCGAGGCGGGCGGCCGGGTGCTGGCCACGGTCGTCGGCGTCGACGCGGCCGGGAGCGAGCTGGCCGCCCGGCTGCGCGACCTCGCCGACCACGTGGTGCCCGAGTTCCTCGACGCGCCGGTCGGGGCCCGGTTCGGGGCGCGCTACTACCCCGGGTTCGCCCACTACGACGCCGACGGCATCGCCGTGACGGCCGGCGTCGGCCTGGCCGCGCTGGACGCCCCGGACGACGTACGGGACGTACGGGACGGCGTACGGATGGACACGCGGGACGGGGAGACGGCGGCGCGGTGAGGGGCGGCGACGGCGCGGAGGGCGTCTCCATCCTGCGCGCGATGGCGGCCGCGTACGCCCTGGCCTGGCGGTCCTGCCCCGGCATGCTGCTCGTGCAGGGCGTCACGGCGGTGGTCGGCGGTACGGCGCCGGTGGCCGCCGCCTGGCTGACCAAGGTCGCGCTCGACGAGCTCGCCTCCCCCTCCCCCAGGGCAGGCGCGCTGGTGTGGGTGGCGGCCGGGATCGGCGCCCTGGGCGTGGCGCTGGCCACGACCTCCGCCGTCACCGCGTACGCGCAGGGGCGCGCCCGGCGGGCCATCGGGCTGCGGTCGCACGACCGGCTGTTCGAGGCCGTCAACGGGATGAGCGGCCTGGCGCGGCTGGAGGACCCGCGCTTCCACGACCGGCTGCGGCTGGCTCAGCAGTCGGCCGAGCACGCCCCGGACCAGCTCGTCCAGATGGGCCTGGCCACGGTGCAGGGGGCGCTCGGCGTCCTCGGGTTCCTGGGCGCGCTGGTGGCGATCAGCCCGGTCATGGCGGGGGTCGCGGTGCTGGCCGCCGCCCCGGCGATGGCCGCCCACCTGGCGCTGAGCAGGCGGCGGGCGGGCCTGATGTGGCGGACGAGCCCCGGCATGCGGCGCAAGCTCTTCTACCAGATGCTGCTCACGGATCTGCAGGCGGCGAAGGAGGTGCGCCTGTTCGGGCTGGGCGGCTTCCTGAAGGGCCGGATGCTCACCGAGCTGCGCGCCGCCAACCGTGCGGAGGACCGGCTGGAGGGCGGCGTGGTGCGCGTCCAGGTGTCCCTCGCCGTGCTCGGCGCGCTGCTGTCGGCCGGCGGGCTGGTGTGGGCGGTGCACGCCGCGGCGGGCAGGAGCATCGGCGTCGGCGACGTGTCGATCTTCATCGCGTCGCTGGCCGGAGTCCAGTCGGGGCTGGCGGCCCTGGTGCAGGGCATCGCCGCCGGGCACCAGTCGGCGCTGGTCTTCCATCACTACCTGGCGGTGACAGGGGTCGCGGACGACCTGCCCGTGCCCGCCCGGCCGCGCGGGCTCGCCCCGCTCGCACGTGGGATCGAGCTGCGCGACGTGTGGTTCCGCTACGGCGAGGACTCCCCGTGGGTGCTGCGCGGGCTGAGCCTGACGATCCCGTACGGGACGAGCGTGGCGATCGTCGGGCTGAACGGCGCAGGCAAGAGCACGCTCGTCAAGCTGCTCTGCCGCTTCTACGACCCGCAGCGCGGCAGCATCCTGTGGGACGGCGTGGACGTGCGGGACGTCCCGGTGGCGCGGCTGCGCGAGCGGATCGGCGCGGTGTTCCAGGACTACATGGACTACGACCTGACCGCCGCCGAGAACATCGGCCTGGGCGACCTGGCCGCGCTCGGCGACCGGGACCGGATCCGCGCCGCCGCCCGGCGGGCCGGGGTCCACGAGGTCGTCGAGCGGCTGCCGTCGGGCTACGGGACGCTGCTGAGCCGGGTCTTCCACGCGGGCGAGGAGGACGACGGCGACGGCCCGGCGAGCGGCGTGCACCTGTCGGGAGGGCAGTGGCAGCGCCTGGCGCTGGCTCGCGGGCTGATGCGGCAGGGCCGCGACCTGATGATCCTGGACGAGCCCAGCTCCGGCCTCGACGCGGTGGCCGAGGCGGCGGTCCACGACCGGCTGCGGGAGTTGCGCGCGAGCTCCACCAGCGTGCTGGTCTCCCACCGGCTGAGCGCCGTGCGCCGGGCCGACCGGATCGTCGTCGTGCAGGACGGCCGCGTGCTGGAGAGCGGCGACCACGCCTCGCTCACCGCGTCGCCGGACGGCGCGTACGCCCGGCTGTTTCGCACCCAGGCGGCAGGCTACCGCGAGGACCCGGTGGCCGCCGAGTGAGCCTGTTCCTGGCCTGCGCGGTGGTCCTGCTGGCCGGGGGCGCGGTGGCGGCGCGGCTGCTGCTGTCCACGGTGACCGTGCGGGGCGGCAGCATGTCGCCGGCCCTGTCCGACGGGGACGTCCTGCTGGTGCTGCGCGGCCGCCGCCGGGTGCGGGCGGGCCGGATCGTGGTCGTGCGGCGGCCCGCGCCGGGCACGGGCTGGGCCGGGCCCGCCGGGACCGGCTGGTACGTCAAGCGGGTCGCCGCGGCGCCCGGCGACCCGATGCCGCCGTGGGCGCCTGCCGGGCTGCCCGACCGGGTGCCGCCGGGGGCGCTGGTGCTGCTCGGGGAGCACCCGGGCTCGGAGGACTCCAAACAGTGGGGCCTCTGCCCGGCGGAGCTGATGTACGGGGTGATGCTGCTGCGGCTGTCACGATGACCGCATCACATCTCGGATGACGCTATCATCTGGATTGCATGAACATTTGAATTGCAGTCGTCGGAGGAGAGGTGTGGCGATGGTCCGGCTGACACGCGCCCAGCAGCAGGCGCGCACGCGCGCGGCGGTGCTGGCGGCGGCGCGGGAGGAGTTCGTGGAGCACGGTTACGCGGCGGCCAAGGTCGACCGGATCGCCGAGCGGACCGACCTGACCCGCGGCGCCGTCTACTCGAACTTCCCCAGCAAGCGCGCGCTCTACCTGGCCGTGCTCGTCGACCTGGTGGAGAACGCGCCCACGGCCGCGCCCAGCCCCACGGCGTCGCTGCCGGGCGCGCTCGGCGCGTTCGCCAGGACGTGGCTGGAGCGGCTGCCCCTCGTCGACGACCCCGCCGCCGGAGGCCGCCTGCAACTGCGCTCGCTCGTGGGCGTCGTCGACGACGAGCCGGGCCGCGCCGTGCTGGCGCAGCTCGCCCGCCTGGAAGCGCTGCTGCTCGCCCTCGGCCTGGAGTCGTGCGAGCCCGACCCCCGCGCCCCGCGCCGCGTCCGCCTGGCCGAGCTGGTGCTGACCATGCTGAACGGCTCCGGCCTCATGGCCGAGCTGGCGCCCGGCTTCGGCGACCCGTTCGACCGGGCGCTCGCCTGCGAGCACCTGGCCGGGCTGGCGGGCGAGCGCGGCCTCGGCGACACGTGGGACCCGCCGTACCTGACCTTCGTCGGGCTCGCCGAGCGGTGCCGGGAGCCGTGGGACCCGCCCACCGGACTGCTCGACCACCTCACCGGCAGGCCCGCCGACCTGGGCGCCGACGGCCTCGTCGTGGCGCTGGGCGCGCGGCGCCTGTCGGCCGCCGAGGAGGCCGTGCGCTCGGCCCGGCCCGGCGAGCAGGTCACGGTGGCCGTCGTCACCGCCGACCCGGCCGAGACCGGCAGCCTCGTCCGGCTCCGGGTCAGCGACCTCACCGCGTGCCTGCGCCGCGTGTTCCCGCCCGAGGCGTGGGGGCACGTACGCCTGATCGTGAGCGACGGCGCGGTGGCCGCCGCCGCCCTCGGCGTGAACGGGTACGACGACCAGACGGAAGCGGCCGTACGGGTCCGCGACGGCATGGTCGTCGCCCGCAGCCAGGGCCGGGGCGCCGCCTACGCCGCGGCCACCGGCGAGAGCGCGCACGACCCTCGGGGGGCCGGCGCATGAGCGGGCTCCCCGGGACCGGGCTTCCCGGAATCGAGCACGGCGCGGTGCTGCTGCACACGCTGCGCTGCGCCGGCTGGTGCGCCGTCGAGCGGCTGGCCGTGGCCACCGGACTGGACGAGGCCACCACCGAGTCCGAGCTGATCGACCTCGCGGTCGCCGGGCTGGTCACGCGCACGTCCGGCGCCTTCGCCGCATGGGGGCTGACCGACGCCGGCCGCGCCGCGAACGCCGAGCGGATCGCCGCCGAGCTGGAGTCGGCCGGGACCCGTCCCGCGCTGCTCGCCGCGTTCGAGCGCTTCCTCGTGCTCAACCCCGAGCTGCTCGACCTCTGCGCCGCCTGGCAGCTCCGGCCCGTCGACGGCGTCCTGACCGCCAACGACCACAGCGACCCGTCCTACGACGCCCGCGTCGTCGCCCGCTTCGAGGACCTCGACCGGCGGGCCGAGGCAGTCTGCGCCGACCTGGCCGGGGCGCTGCCGCGCTTCGGCCGCTACCGGGTCCGGCTCGCCGAGGCGCTCGGCCGGGCCCGGGCGGGGGAACGGCGCTACCTGGCCGACGGCACCGCCTCCTACCACGCGGTGTGGGCCGAGCTGCACGAGGACCTGCTCGTGACGCTGGGGATCCCCCGATGAGGTGGATCCGCCCGCTCTCCGCGCGGACCGGGGAGAGCGCCGCCGTCATCGGCGCCAAGGCGCACGGCCTGGTGACGCTGCACCGGCTCGGGCTGCCGGTCCCCGCCGGGTTCGTCGTCACCACCGAGGCGTGCCGGGCGTTCCTGCGCGACGGCCGGCTGCCCGGCGGGCTCGCCGACGAGCTCGCGAGCGCCGTGCGCGACCTGGAGGCGGCGACGGGACGCCGGTTCGGCGGGCCGGGGACGCCGCTGGCCGTGTCGGTGCGCTCCGGGGCGGGCGTGTCGATGCCCGGCATGATGCACACCGTGCTCAACCTGGGCCTCACCGCCGAGGCGGCGGCCGGGCTGGCGGCCGAGACCGGCGACGTCCGGTTCGCCGAGGACTCGCGGCGGCGGTTCCTGGCGAGCCTCGCCGCCGCCACCGGCGACGCGCGCCTGGCGATCCCCGGCGACCCCGCCGCGCAGCTCGAGCTCGCGGTCCGGACCGTCTTCGCGTCGTGGGACACGCCGCGGGCGCGCACGTACCGGGAGCTGCACGACATCCCGCACGACCTCGGCACGGCCGTGATCGTGCAGGCGATGGTGTACGGCAACCGCGACGGCCGCAGCGGCACCGGGGTCGCCTTCAGCCGCGACCCCACCACGGGCGAGAACACCCCGTTCGGCGACGTGCTCTTCGGCCACCAGGGCGAGGACGTCGTCTCCGGCCGGTCGCTCACCCTCCCCCTGCGCGAGCTGGCCGGCCGGGAGCCCGCCGTGTGGGCCGCGCTGGCCGGCGCGCTGCGCCGGGTGGAGCGGCATTACCGGGACGCGTGCTACGCCGAGTTCACCTTCCAGGCCGGGGAGCTGTGGATGCTGCAGGTCCGGCCCGGCGGGCTCACCGGCGGGGCCGCCGTCCGCGTCGCCACCGAGCTGGCCGGCGAGGGGCTGATCAGCCGGCGGGAGGCGCTGCTGCGGGTGTCGCCGCAGCAGCTCCGGCACGTGCGCACGCCGCGCCTGGCGGCCTCGGCGCGGGCCGCCGTCGTGGCCCGGGGCGTCGGCGCGTGCCCGGGCGTGGCGGCCGGGAGGGTGGCGACGTCGACCGAGGCGGCGGTGCGGATGGCCGCCTCGGGGCCGGTCATCCTCGTGCGGCCGGAGACGTCGCCGCACGACATGCGCGGCCTGGCCGCCGCGGCGGGGATCGTCACCGCGCGCGGCGGGCCCGCCAGCCACGCGGCGGTCGTCGCCCGGTCGATGGGCAAGCCCGCCGTCGTCGGCGTCGCCGGGCTGGTCGTCGGCGCCGGCTCGGTGACGGCGGGGGGCCGGGTCATCGAGGAGGGCGCGCTCGTCACGATCGACGGCTCCGGCGGCGAGGTCGCCCTCGGCTCCGCCCCGGTCTCCACGGACGAAGCCGGCCCCCACCTGCGCCGCCTGCTCGCCTGGGCGGACGACGTGTCGGGCGGCGACCCCGCCGGCGACGAGGCCGCCCGCCTCGCCGCCGCCCACGCCGCCCTCCGCACCCCCTGAGGCCCGGCCGGTCCCGTACGCCCTGAGCCCTGCGCCCCCGCCGGGGCTGTGCGGGCTCAGGGGCGGATGCGGGGGCCGAAGCCGGTCCAGCGGAGGTCCGGCGGGAGGTGGCCCATGTCGTTGTAGAGCAGCACCGCAGGGGCGGCGCGGTCGTGGAAGTCGATCGCGGTGAGCGCGGCGTTGCCGCAGTTGAGGCCCAGCCAGCGGGCCGGGGGCGCGTCGAGGGCGTGCCGCACCAGCCAGGCCACCTGGTAGGCGTGCGTAATCAGGACCTCGTGGGTCTCGGTCTCGGCGGGCCTGGCGAACCGGTCGGCCAGCGCCGCCGCGAGCCTCGCGCCCTCGGCCGCCTCGGCGGGGTCGTACCCGTCGAAGAACCCCGCCCACTCGGCGGGCATCTCCTCGGGCACGTGCGGCACGTGGTCCACCAGCTCGGCGGCCTCGCGTACGGGGACGCCTGGCAGGCGCCCGCCGACGATCTCGGCGCACCGGACGGCGCGTGGCAGCGGCGAGTGCCACACGGCGTCGACCGGCAGGGCGGCGAGGCGGTCCCCCAGCAGCTCGGACTGCCGGTGGCCCACGTCGGTGAGCGTCCCGAACGCGTCCGCCGACCCGTGCCTCGCCACGTACAGATGCCTTGTCGCCATGCCCGACCCACCTTGCCCAATGCTGTCAACATTCAGATGATGGCATCATCCTAGCGGCCGTTCGCTGTCCAGGTCGGCCATGTGCCGGCTGGGGTACCGGTCGCCCTTGGCGGCGCCGCGCGGGATCAGCTCCTCGATCCGGGCGAGCTCGTCGTCGCCGAGGGAGACGCGGACGCTGTCGACCAGCGCGCCGACCTGGTCGAGGCGCCGCGCGCCCACGACGGGCACGATGTCCTCGCCGCGGGAGGCGACCCAGGCGATCGCCAGTTGCGCGATCGTGGCGTCCTTGGCGGCGGCCAGGTCCGCCAGCCGCGCGGCCAGCGCGGCGTTGTGCTCGCGGTTGCCGTCCTGGAAGCGCGGCGACGCCGCCCGCATGCCGCCGGTGGTCCCGCCGCCGATGAGGCCGCGCGACAGCACCCCGTACGCGGTGACGCCGATGCCGAGCTCGCGGCACGCGGGCAGGATCTCGTCCTCGATCCCCCGGCTGAACAGCGAGTATTCGAGCTGCACGTCGCAGATGGGGGCGACGGCCGCGGCGCGGCGGACGGTCGCGGCGCCGACCTCGCTCAGGCCGACGTGCCGCACGTACCCCTGCTCGACCAGCTCGGCGATGGCGCCGACGGTCTCCTCGACGGGGACGGCCGGGTCGAGCCTGGCCGGGCGGTAGACGTCGACGTGGTCGACGCCGAGCCGCCGGAGCGAGTACGTCAGGAAGTTCCGCACGGCGGCGGGGCGGGCGTCGAACCCGGCGTGGCTCCCGTCGGGGCCGCGCAGGGCGCCGAACTTGACCGAGAGCACGACCTCGTCCCGGTCCCGCCCGGCCAGCGCGCGCCGGATCAGCAGTTCGTTGTGCCCGGATCCGTAGAAGTCGCCGGTGTCCAGGAGGGTGCCGCCGGCGTCCAGGTAGGCGTGCAGGACGCGTACGCCGTCGTCGTCGCGCACGGGCCCGTACGCGCCGGACAGGCCCATCGCGCCGAGGCCGGGCGAGGAGACGGCGGGGCCGGTGCGGCCGAGGCGGCGGGCGGTGAGCTGGGTCTTCGTCGTCATGCCTCCCACTGTGCGCACCGCCGCGCAGCGCAGCCAGGCACGGCCCAGCCAGGGACGGACTGTCCCTGGCTGGGCGCGGCCTCATCCCTAGACTGGAGGCGTGATCGACCGTGCCGGGCTCGCCGACTTCCTCCGCCGGCGCCGCGAGCTGCTGCGCCCCGCGGACGTGGGTCTGCCGGCCGGCGTGCGGCGCCAGACGCCGGGGCTGCGGCGGGACGAGGTGGCACAGCTCGCCGGCATGTCCGCCGACTACTACGCCCGGCTGGAGCAGCGGCGCGGCGCGAACCCGTCGGAGCCGATCGTGGCCTCGCTGGCGCGGGCGCTCCGCTGCGACCTGGACGAGCGCGACCACCTCTACCATCTGGCCGGGCTCGCTCCCCCGGCGCGCCGGGCGGGCCGGCACATCCGGCCCGGCCTGATCAGCCTGGCCGGCCGGCTCACCGACGTGCCGGTGTGCATCTGCACCGACCTGAACGAGGTCCTGTGGCAGAACGCGCTCGCCGACGTCGTGCTAGGCCCGCGCCGCCCCGGGCAGGCGCAGATCGTCTGGCGGTGGTTCACCGAGCCGGGCGCGCGCGACCGCTTCCCGGAGGAGGACTGGCCGCGCCACTCGCAGGCGCACGTCGCCGACCTGCGGGCGACGTACGCGCGCCGGGCCGGCGAGGAGGACGTCGTCCGGCTGGTGCGCGGGCTGCTGAGGCGCAGCGCCGAGTTCCGCGAGCTGTGGGAGCGGCACGAGGTGGCGGTGCGCCGGTTCGACCGCAAGCGGTTCGCGCACCCGGAGGTCGGGCTGCTGCACCTGACCTGCGAGGTCCTGCTCACGCCCGAGGCGGACCTCAAGGTGCTGGCGTTCTTCCCGACCGAGGGCACCGACGCGAAGGAGAAGCTCGACCTGCTGCGCGTCATCGGGACGCAGGACCTGCGACCGGCCCGGTGAGGGCGGCGCTCAGGGGGAGGCGGCGGCCGTGAGGCGGTTGCTGAACCGGGCGAGCATCCCGCTCTGCGACGTCTCGGAGAACAGCCGCCCGATCACCGGCGGAATCCGCCAGTTGGCCGGGCTGCGCCGGGCCAGGCTGGACACCAGGGAGACGTGCTTGTAGCGGGCCCGTTCGTAGGCGCGCAGCCGTTGCGCCACGTCGCCGCCCTTGGCGAGCTCGCGCCCGAGCACCCAGGCGTCCTCGAACGTCTGGTTGGCGCCCTGCCCGAGGGTCGGCGGCATGAGGTGGGCGGCGTCGCCGACCAGGGTGACGCGACCCTTGCCCCACTCGCGGCGCACCTTCTGCCAGTGGTGGCCGAAGAAGTCCAGGTCGGACTCGGACGCCTGGGCGAGCACCTCGGGCACCGGCGAGGCCCAGTGGCCGAAGCGCCGCCTCAGCTCGGCGAGCGGCGCGGCGGGGCGCGGGTCGCCGGGCTTCCACCGCACGTCGAACCACCACTGCAGGTTCCCGTCGCCCGCCGGGATGAGCCCGCACGCGCCCTCCCGGCCGGTGATCATCAGGTGCACGTGGGTGCGGGCCAGGTCGATGTCGATCCGGCTGAGCGCCTGCCAGGTGCCGAAGGCGGCCGTCCGGATGGGCACGTCGCCCCACAGCTCGCGCCGGACGACGGAGTGGTGGCCGTCGGCGCCGACGAGCAGGTCACCCGTGGCGGTCGAGCCGTCGTCGAAGACGGCGGTGACCCGGTCGGCGTCCTGGGTGACGCTCCGGCAGCCCGTGCCGAAACGGATCAGGTCGCCGGGCAGCCCCTCGGCCAGGCGTTCGAGCACGACGCGGCGCGAGACCGACTTGTTGGCGAAGCCGTAGCGCGCCTCCGCGTGGGTCATGTCGGAGCGGAGGCGGAGCCGGCCGTCCGACGTCATCGCGTCGATCCGGTCGAACCTCCCGCCCGCGCCGTCGAGGCTGACGCCGAGGTCGTGCAGCACGGCGGCGCCGTTGCTGAAGATGCTCAGCCCCGCGCCGCCGGTCCGCATGGACTCGGCTCGTTCGAAGATCCGCACCCGGTGCCCGGCGGCCAGCAGGCTCCGGGCGACGGCCAGGCCGCCCACACCCGCGCCGATGACTAGAACGTCCATTATCTCTCCAAACCGGAATCTCTCCGATTCAAAGATACATCGATGTGAAGTACATTGGGCCGGGTGACCGACAAGCATCCAGAAGAGGACGTCTTCCGCGAGTTCCTGATCGCGGTCATGCTGCACATCGAGGCCATCGCCGACCGGCTCGGCGTGCACCACGTGGACGTGGCCGCCCTCATCCTGCTGGAGATGCGCGGCCCCCTCGCGGTCGGGGCGATCGCCGAGGAGCTGGGCCTGCCGTCCGCCTCCACGACCCGGCTCATCGACCGGCTGGAGAAGGCCGGCTACGTGCGGCGGGTGCGCGGCCGCCGCGACCGGCGCACGGTCACCGTGGAGCCGATCGAGGAGGGCATGGCCGCCTACCACGCCACCCGGATCGCCTCCGAGCGGCACCTGGAGAAGATCGCCGCACACTACTCGCCGGAGCAGGTACCGCTGATGCTGGGCATGCTCGGTGGCGTCGCCCGCGCCTACCGCTCGGCGACCAGGGAGCTGCGCGAGGGCTCCGAACACTCTTCGTAATCAATTCGTCACTCTCCGGTTATCAACCCTTCGCCTTCCCGGGCGTTCCGGCGGCTCCTCACGGACGGTTACCGTCGGGAAGGAGGGGGTGATCGCCATCCACGGAGTCTGGGACGTGGTGGTCGTCGGCGCCGGTCCCGCGGGCGCCACGGCGGCCCGCGTGGCGGCCGAGGCGGGATGCGCGGTGCTGCTGCTGGAACGTGCCACCATCCCGCGCTACAAGACGTGCGGCGGGGGCCTGATCGGCGGCGCCCGGGCGGCGCTGCCCGACGGCCTGCCGGTCCGGGTCCGGGACGTCGCCCGGACGTTCGAGTTCACCTGGGAGGGACGCAGGCGCCGCGCGCTCACCTCCGCCGGGGAGCAGCCGATCCAGATGGTGTTCCGCGACGAGCTGGACGCCGCCCTCACCGTCGCCGCCGCCGACGCGGGCGCCCAGGTCCGCGACGGCACGCCGATCGCCGGGCTGGAGGACGACGGGCTGGTCAGCGTACGGACCTCGCGGGGTGAGACGATCCGCGCCCGGGCCCTGGTCGGCGCGGACGGCAGCGCCGGCCGGATCGCCGGGCACGTCGGGGTGCGCTGCGAGCAGATCGACCTGGCGCTGGAGGCCGAGGTGCCGGTCGGCGACGACGCGGCCGCCCGCTGGCGCGGCCGGATGCTCATCGAGTGGGGGCCGCTGCCGGGCTCGTTCGGCTGGGTGTTCCCCAAGGGCGACATCTGCACCGCCGGCGTGGTGGCCTCCCGCGGCCAGGGCGAGGCCACCCGCGCCTACCTGCGCGACTTCCTCACACGCCACAGGCTCGCCGAGGCCGAGCCGCTGCACGACACCGGCCACCTGACGCGCTGCCGCCACCCCGATTCGCCGCTCGCCCGGGGCCGGGTCGTCGTGGCCGGTGACGCGGCGGGACTGTGCGACCCGTGGTCACGCGAGGGCATCTCGTTCGCGTTGCGCTCCGGCGCCTGGGCGGGCGAGGCGGCCGCGCTGATCGCCGCCGCGGCCGACGACGCCGCCGTCACCCGGGCCGCCGACGACTACACCCGTACGGTGACCGCCACGCTCGGCGCCGAGATGGCGGCCTCCCGGCAGGTCATGGACCTGTTCACGCGGCGTCCCGGCCTCGTGCACGGCGCCCTTACCAGGGTGCCGCCGGTGTGGCGGATGTTCGACCGCTACGTCAACGGCGAGACGACGATCCCCGCGCTGGTCCGCCATCCGGTGGCCCGCGCGGCCCTGCGGGCGTTCGGCCGCCTGGCCTGAATGCCCGCCGACAGAGAGGACACGCATGTGAGCCCGCCGAACGAGCACCGCCGGCAGGTCCCGGTCGCCATCGTGGGAACCGCGTGCCGCGCGCCGGGCGGCGTGACCGACTCCGCCGGCCTGTGGCGCCTGCTGCTGGACAAGCGCGACGCCGTGGCCGGGTCCGAGCCCGGCCCGCGGTGGGCGGAGCACGAGCGCGTCGTCCCCGCCGACCTGGCCGCCACCGGGATGCTCGGCAACGGCGCGTTCCTCGACGGGATCGAGCTGTTCGACCCCGCGTTCTTCGGCATCCCCGTCAAGGACGCCTCCTCCGTGGACCCGCAGCACCGGCTGCTGATGGAGACCGGGTGGGAGGCGCTGGAGAACGCCGGGATCGCGCCCCGCTCTCTCGGCGGCTCGGCCACCGGCCTGTTCGTCGGCATCTCCAGCACCGACTACGCCAAGCGGTTCACCCTGCACGACGTGGACATCTACCAGGGGATCTCGGCCGTCACGTCGGGGGCGCCGGGGCGGATCTCGTACTTCCTCGACGTCAACGGGCCCTCGCTGGCGGTGGACGCCGCGTGCGCGTCCTCGCTGGTGGCGGTGCACCTGGCGTGCCGGTCGCTGCACGACGGCGAGACCGACCTGGCGCTGGCGGGCGGGGTCACGATCCAGTTGGAGTGGGCGGGCATCATCGGGTTCGCCCGCGCCGGGGCGCTGTCGGCGCGGGGCCGCTGCGCGGCGTTCGACGAGAGCGCCGACGGGTTCGTCCGGGGCGAGGGCTGCGGGATGGTCGTGCTCAAGCGGCTGCCCGACGCCGTGCGCGACAGCGACCGGGTCCTCGCCGTGATCACCGGCACGGCGATCAACCACGCGGGGCGGGTGCGGGGCATCACGCAGCCCTCGCGGGCCGCGCAGCGGGCGGTGCTGGGCACGGCGATGCGCGTGGCCGGCCTGTCCCCGGGCGACGTGCAGTACGTCGAGGCGCACGGCACCGGCACGCCGGTCGGCGACCCGATCGAGTTCGCCGCGGTCGACGACGTGTACGGGGCGGCCGATCGGCCGTGCGCGCTCGGCTCGCTCAAGACCAACATCGGGCACCCGGAGAGCGCGGCCGGGGTGCTGGGGCTGATCAAGGCGGCGACGGCCGTGCACACCGGCCTGATCCCGGCGAACCTGCACTTCCAGCGGTGGAACCCCGCCGTGCGGGCCGAGGACACCCGGTTCTACGTGCCCACGGAGACGACGCCGTGGGAGGACGCGCCGGGGCCGCGCCGCGCCGCCGTGTCGGCGTTCGGCGTAACCGGCGCCAACGCGCACGTCGTCGTCGAGGAGCCCCCCGCCCGGCGGCCCCGCCGGTCCGCCGCCCCCGCCCGTACACGCGTCCACCCGGTGTCGGCGGCGACCCCGGGCGGCCTGGCCGCGACCAGCGCCCGCCTCGCCGACCACTTGGAGGCGTCCCCGGAGGACGCCCCGGAGCCGGCGGACGTGGCGCACACGCTCGCGGTGCGGCGCAGCCCGCTGGCCCGGCGGGCCTGCGTGCTCGCCGAGGGCCGGGACGACCTCGTGGCCGGGCTGCGGGCGCTGGCCGAAGGGCGCGACGACGACCGGGTGCTGACGGGAGCGGCCGGGCACGCGGGCGACCCGGTCTGGGTGTTCTCGGGGCACGGGTCGCAGTGGGCGGGGATGGCCCGCCCGCTGCTGGACCGCGACCCCGCCTTCACCGAGACGATCGACAGCCTGGACCCGCTGGTCACCGCGCAGGCGGGGTTCTCGCTGCGGCAGCGGCTGGCCTCCGGCGAGTGCGGCGAGCGGATGGACGAGGTGCAGCCGCTGGTGTTCGCCGTGCAGACCGGGCTGGCCGCGATGTGGCGGCGCTGGGGGGTGCGGCCCGCCGCCGTGGTGGGGCACTCCATGGGCGAGGCCGCCGCCGCGGTCGCCGCGGGCATCCTGCCGCCCGAGGACGGCATGCGGATCACGCTGATCAGGTCGGCGATGCTGCAGCGGGTGGCGGGCGGCTGCATGGTCAGCGTGGCGCTGCCCGCCGACCAGGTCGCCGCCGAGATCGAAGGGGTGCCGGGGGTGTCGGTGGCGGTGGTCACCGCGCCGTCCTCGACCGTCGTGGCGGGCCGTGCCGAGGCTGCCCGGGACCTCATGCGCCGCTGGCAGGAGCGCGGCGTGTTCTGCCGGCGGATCGCCGTGGTCGTGGCGGCGCACTCGCCGCAGGTCGAGCCGATCCTCGACGATCTCGCGGCGGAGGTGTCCTGGCTGGCGGGGGCGGCCCCGGAGGTGCCGTTCTACTCCACGAGCGAGGACCCGCGCCGTACCGTCGTCTTCGACGCCGCCTACTGGACCGCGAACCTCCGCAATCCCGTACGTTTCGACCTGGCATGCCAGGCGCTGATCGAGGACAGGCGGCGGCTGTTCCTGGAGGTGTCGCCGCACCCGCTGCTGACGCAGGCGGTGGAGGAGACCGCCGCCGCGATGGGCGCGCCGGTGACCACCGTGGCGTCCCTGGAACGCGACCTCGACGGGCGGACGGCGATGTGCCGGGCGGCGGCGGCCCTGCACCTGGCCGGGGCCCCGGTCGACCTGGACGCCGTCAACGGCGGCGGCGCGCCGGTCGTGCTGCCGCCCACCGCGTTCGACCGGGCGCGCTTCTGGGAGCCGGCCGGCGGCGGCCGAGCGGCCTCCGGCCACATGTGGCTGGGCGGGCGGGTGGCGGTGCACGACCCCGACGCCGGCGACCGCACCCGGCACGTGTGGGAGGCCGACCTGGGCACGGACCGGGTCGGCTGGCTCGGCCAGCACACGCTGCACGGCAGCCCGGTGGTGCCCGGGGCGGCGTACGTCGAGCTGGTCCTGTCGGCCGCCGGTGAGCTGCTGGAGTGCCCGAACGGGCGGATGCGCGTGAGCGAGGTGCGGTTCGAGCGCCTGCTGCCGCTCGGGGCGAGCGTGCCGGTCCACGTCAGCGCGACGGTCTCGGGCGAGCGGGCGCACGTGGAGATCTCCCGGCGGCACGGCGGCACGTGGGAGCTCGTCGCGTCGGCGTCCGTCGTCCGCTCCGGACCGCCCGGCGACCGGCCGCCGCTCGTGCCTCCCGTGGTGGCCGAGGACGAGCCGGAGGCCCTGTACGAGGCGCTCTCCCGCATGGGGCTGAGGTCGGGGGCAGCCTTCCGCTCGATCGCGGCCGTCACCCCGGACGGCGTGACCCGGCTGCGGGTGCCCGGCGAGGCCGTCATCCGCGCCGGGGCGCCCCGCGTGCACCCGGTGCTGCTCGACGGCTGCATCCTGTCGGCGGCCGTCGGCCTGGTGGAGGACGACGAGGGCGCGGCGGGCCCCGGCCGGCCGTGGCTGCCCGACCGCATCGCGGCGATCGTCCTGCCGGACGAGCCGGGCCTGATCACCTGGGTCCGGGCCGAGGTGCGGGCGGACGGCGACACGGCGACGGGCCGCGCCGACCTGTACGCCGAGGACGGCCGCTGGCTGGGCGCGCTGGAGGGCCTGCACTTCGTCCGGGCCTCCGGCGGCTCGCGGGCCCGCACGCTGGACGGGAAGCTGGTCGAGCTCGCCTGGCGCCCGGCCGGCCCGCCCGGCGCGAGGGAGGCGGCCACCGGACGGTGGGCGGTGATCGGCGAGCCCGGCGACCCGGACCGCACCGCGGAACGCCTGGCCGAGGCCCTGTCGCGCGGACGCCCCGAAACGGTGAGCGTGCACACGACGGGCGAGGACGTCGATCCGGCCGCGCGGGCCGTCGTCTGGTGCGCCACCGGGCGGCTCGACGGGCTGGACAGGCTGACCGAGGTCACCGCGCTGCTCGGCGCGCTCGCGCGGACCGGCAGCCCGCCGCGCCTGTGGCTGGTGAGCCACCTGGCCCGCCCGGTGCTCGACGGCGACCCGGTCGACCCCGACGTGTGCGCGCTGCGCGGCCTGCTGCGCGTCGCCTCCTTCGAGCAGCCGGACGCCGCCGTGAGCTGGGTGGACACCGATGACACCGCCGACGGCACCTCCGATGACACCGCCGGCGGCCTCGCCGCCGTAGCGGCCGAGGTACTGGCCGGCGGCGACGAGACCGAGGTCGCCTGGCGTGCCGGTCAGCGGTACGTGGCGCGGCTCGTGCCCGCCCCGCTGGGCGCGCGGCCCGCGCCGCCCTCGCGCACCGTCGAGGCGGTCGCCGGGCGGAAGGAGTACGTGCTGCGCGCCGATCCGGAGCGTGGCCTCGACGGCGTGCGGCTGGTGGCGACCGGGAAGCCGCCCGCGTCGCCGGGGCCCGGACAGGTGCTCCTGCGGGTGCAGGCGGCCACCGTGCACTTCCGCGACGTCATGATCGCCCTGGGCGTCTACCCGACCGAGGACGGCAGCACGCCGGAGCTCGGCTCCGACGCCACCGGCGTGGTGGTGGCCGTCGGCGAGGGCGTCGAGGACCTGCGGCCAGGCGACCGGATCTCGGCGCTGACGCCGCACGGGACCGGCTCGCTCGGCTCGCACTGCCTCGTCCACGCGGATCTGGCCGTGCGCCTGCCGGCCGACGCCGACCCGGTCACGTTCGCCCCGGTGGCCGCCACGTACGGCACGGTGTGGCACTGCCTGGCCGACGTGGCGCGGCTCGCGCGCGGGGAGACGGTGCTCGTGCACTCGGCGGCGGGCGGCACCGGGCAGGCCGCGGTCGCGGTGGCGCGGCTGCTCGGGGCCGAGGTCATCGCCACCGCCGGCACCGAGGAGAAGCGCCGCCACCTGCGGCGGCAGGGCGTCGAGCACGTCTTCGACTCCCGCGGCCTCGGCTTCGCCGGCGAGGTGCTGCGCGTCACCGGCGGGCGCGGCGTCGACGTGGTGCTCAACTCGCTCAGCGGCGACGCCATGCGCGCGTCGCTGACACTGCTCGCGCCCGGCGGGCGATTCGTCGAGATCGGCAAGCGCGACCTGCACGAGGGCGCCCGCGTCGACCTGAGGACGTTCCGCCGGGGCAACACGTACGCGGCCGTCGACGTCGCGCTGGCGGCGGTCGAGCGGCCGGCGGCCATCCGGGACCCGGCGGTCAAGGCGATCGCCGAGATCGCCGCCGGACGGCTGCCGCTGCCGCGGACCACGGCGTTCCCGCTGGCCGAGGCGGCTGCCGCGATGAAGCGGCTGGCCTCCGGCGACCACATCGGCCGGATCGTGCTCACCTTCCCCGAGCCCGGGCGGCGCGTGCGGGTCGTGGCGCCCGAGCGGGACGACGTGGTGCGGCGCGGCGGCGCGTACGTCGTCACCGGCGGCACCAGGGGGCTGGGGCTGGAGGCGGCGCGCTGGCTGGCGGAGGCGGGGGCCGGCCGGGTCGTCCTCGGCGGGCGGGGCGAGCTCGGCGAGCGCGAGCGCGCGACGGTGGCGGCGGTCCGCGCGGCCGGGTGCGAGGTGGAGGTGGTGCGGGGCGACGTCGCCGACCCCGCCACCGCGCGCCGCCTGGTCGCCGCCGCGGGCGAGCGCCTGCGCGGCGTCCTGCACACGGCCGTGGTCCTCGACGACGCGCCGCTGACCTCGCTCACCCCCGAGCGGCTGGAACGCGTGTGGCACCCCAAGGTGACCGGCGTGAAGAACCTGCACGAGGCCACGGCCGGCGCCGCGCTCGACTGGTTCGTCATCTTCTCGTCGATGGCGGCCATGCTCGGCAACCCGGGACAGGCGAGCTACGCGGCGGCCGGGGCGTGGGTGGACGCCTTCGCCCACTGGCGTCACCGGCGCGGGCTGCCCGCGCTCTCGGTCGGCTGGGGCGCGTGGGGCGAGGCCGGGCGGGCGACGGACCTGGCCGGGCGGGGGTTCGCGACGATCGGCACCGAGGAGGGGTTCGCCGCGCTGGGCGAGCTGCTGCGCCACGGCCGGGTCAACACCGGGATGTTCGCCTACCAGCCGGAGCTGATGTTCCGGCTCTTCCCCGCCGCCGGTCAGGCCCCGCTCCTGGCCGAGCTGGGCGCCGGGCAGGAGGCCGCGGAGCCGGGCGTGGACGCCGAGTCCGTCCTGGCGCACCCGCCCGGGCCCGCCAGGACGCAGCTCGTTCAGGACGTGGTGGTCCGCGTCCTGGCCGCGCTGCTGGGCACGCAGGCCCCGGCCGTGCCCGCGCACGCGATGTTCACCGACCTCGGGCTCGACTCCCTGCTCGCGGTCGCGCTGGCGCACCGGCTGGCCAAGGCGCTGGGCATCACGCTCACGCCCGCCGCCGTCTGGGCCCACCCGTCGGCCGCCCGGCTGGCCGCGCACCTGGACGGGCTGCTCGCCGGAGGGCGGTGAGCCGGTCAGCTTCCCGTGGCGGCCGTGGCCAGCAGCCAGTCCCGGTCACCGGCCAGCGGGGCGAAGGCGCGGACGCCAGGCAAGGTCGCGCGCACGCAGCGGGTGACCGCGTCCCCGGCGCTCAGCTCGACGTACCGCAGGCCGGGGCCGAGACGCCGCAGCGTCTCGGGGAGCCGCACCGGCTGCGTCACACAGGCGGCCAGGGCCCGGCGCAGGTCCTCGCCGTCGTCGTACGCGCGCCCGTGGACCGGCGAGTGGACCGGCACCCGCAGCGGACGCTGCCGCAGCGGGCGCAGCCCCCGCAGGAAACGCCCGGCGACCGCGCCGAGCGCGGGGTGGTGCGAGGCGTAGGGGACGGCGAGCCGGGTCATCGGCGTCCCACCGAACGCCAGCAGCGCCTCGACCGCCTCGACGGGGCCGCTCACGATCGTCTGGTCCGGCGCGTTGACGCAGGCGAGCCGGAGCTCGGGCAGGCGGGCGCTGGCGAGCAGCCGCAGGCACGCCTCCTCGCCGAGCTCCGGCAGCAGGACCATCGCCCCGCGCCCCTCCACCTGCCGGAACGCCGCGTTGAGCGCGCGCACCGCGCGGGCGCCGTCGGCGACGTCGAACGCGCCCGCGCAGACGAGCGCCGCGATCTCGCCGAAGCTCTGCCCGACGATCGCGTACGGGGTCAGCCGCGCCGACAGCGCCCGGCCCACGACGACCGACACCGCGTACCCGGCCAGCTGCGGCACCCCCGGCTCCATCCGCACGGACCGCGACCGGTCGAGCAGCACCCGGCGCAGCCCCGCCCCGGCGTCCGGGATCACCGCCTCGATCTCGTCCAGCACCTGGTCACAGGCCGCGCGGACGGCGGGCGATGCGTCGTGGACGTCCGCCAGCGCGCCGCGCGGGTCGCCGCCCTGGCCGGGGACCAGGAACACCGGCCCCGCCTGCGCCGCCCCGGTCAAGGCGACCCCGATCCGCCGGCGGACCAGGTCAGCACGCCGCTCCCCCAGGTCAGCCCCGCGCCGAACGCGACGACGAGCACCCGGTCACCCGGGCTCAGCCTGCCCTGCCGGTGCGCGCCCGCCAGGGCGTAGGGCAGCGATCCGGCGCCGATGTTGCCCACCCGGTCGGCGACGATCACCAGCCGGGCGGGGTCGAACCCGGCCTCGGCGCACGCCTGCCGGAGCAGCACCGGGTTGGGCTGGTGGGTGACGACCAGCGCGATGTCGTCCCTGGTCAGGCCCGATCTCCGCAGCGCCTCGGCGGCGGCCAGCGGGAAGATCTCCAGGATGAACTTGCGCACCGCCCGGCCGTCCATGCGGATCAGGTGCAGGCCCCGCTCCAGCGTCTCGCGGCAGGCCGGGAACCGGCTGCCGCCGCCGGGGATCAGCACGTCGCCGGCGCGGGTGCCGTCGGACCCGAGCGTGATCGGGCCGAACCCGTGGCCGCCGGGCACCCGGCCGAGGATCGCCGCTCCGGCCCCGTCCGCGAACAGCACCCCCGTCGCGCGGTCGCCGGTGTCGAGGAAGCGGGAGTACGTCTCCACGCCGACGACGGCGGCATGGCGTCCCCTCGGCTCGGCGCGCAGCCAGTCGCACGCGACCCGGGCGCCGAACAGCCAGCCCGCGCACGCCGCCGAGACGTCGAACGCGACAGCGTTCTCCGCGCCGAGCGCCGCCTGGACCCGGCAGGCGGTCGACGGGCCGAGCTCGTCCGGCGTGGACGTCGCCAGGATCAGCAGGTCCAGGTCGCCCGGCTCCAGCCCGGCGTCGCGCAGCGCCGCCCGCACCGCGTGCGCGGCCAGGTCCGAGCTCGCCTGGCCGGGGGCGGCGACGTGGCGCCGGAGCACGCCGGTCCGCTCGGCGATCCACTCCGGCGGCACGCCCGCCCGTTCGGCGACCTCCTCGTTGGTGCGCACCGCGTCGGGGACGTAGGCGCCGGTGCCGAGCACGCCGATTCCCGGTTGGGAGATCAAGCCGTTCACCTCTCTCATACGCGCCTCCAGAGGGAGGCAGGGCTTCAGGGGGGGGCTGGGGCGCCTCCGGGGCAGGGTTTCAGGGGAGCTGGAAGCGCCGGGGCTTGCGGAAGGGGGCCGGGGGTCAGGGCATGTCGATGCGGCCGAGGGCGAGGAGGTCGATCAGGGCGGGGCCGCCGTTGTAGGCGGTCATGCCGCCGTCGATCGTCAGGATCGTCCCGGTCACCATCGAGGCGGCGTCGCCGGCCAGGTAGAGGGCGCCGTCGCCGATCTCCTCCGGGGTGGCCCAGCGGCGGGCGGGCACGGCGCGCATCAGCGCCTCGGACGCCTGCCGGTCGCCGTGGAAGGACGCGGTCAGGTCGGTCGCCACCCAGCCCGGCTGGATGGCGTTCACCCGTACGCCGGAGGCTGCCCATTCGGCGGCGAGCGTGCGCGTGAGGGAGTTCACGGCGGCCTTGACCGCCCCGTAGTGGGACAGCATCGGGCAGCCGCGCTCCCCCGCGACGGAGGAGACGTTGACGACGGAGCCGCTGCCGCGCGCCGTGGCGTGCCTCCCGAACAGCCGCAGGAACCGGGCGACCGCCGTGAGGTCGACGGCGAGCACGTGCTGCCAGTCCTCGTCGGTGAGGTCCAGGAACGGTCCCGCGCCGCCGACGGAGCCGGCGTTGTTGACGAGGATGTCCAGGTGGCCGAAGCCGTCGACGGCCCGGGCGAAGGCGGCGTCGATCGCGCTGACGGAGCTCGCGTCGCAGGGCAGGGTGAGGGTTCTGACGCCGTGCTTGCCGGCCAGGGCGGCGACGTCCTCCAGCGCGCTCGCGCCGCGGGCGAGCAGGGCGACGTCGGCGCCCGCCTGGGCGAAGCGGAGCGCGATCGCCCGGCCGATGCCGCGCGAGGCGCCGGTGATCAGCGCTGACTTGCCGGTGAGGTCCATGCGGTGCTCCAAAGGGGAGGTTCGTGCAGTTCGGGCAGTTCGAAGGCGTCGACCAGCTCGGAGGTCAGCGGCATCAGCTCGGCGCGCAGCTCGTCGCGGGCCGCCCTGATCCGGGACATGAGCGGGGGCGTGGCGATGCCCTCGTCCAGCAGGAGACCGGCCCGGCGGTCCGCCCAGTCGAGGGCGTACCAGCTCAGCAGCGGCCGCAGGCGCGGCGGGCCGTCCTGGAGGATCTCCAGGACGACGCGGTCGGCCAGCGCGGTCGCGGTCCTGGCGGCCTGTGGGAGGTGCGGGTCCCAGCCGCCGGAGGGGCCGGGTGCGCCGACGCGGGCGGCGAGGTCGTCCAGGAGGCGGGTCTCCAGGGCGCGGGCGGCGTCGAGGCAGCCGCCGAGCGACAGGTCGAGGGCGCCCGGGGCGGGCTCGGGGGGCTCGTAGCGGTCGCGTTCGACCATGGCGCGCGCGACGTCGAAGAGGATGAGCTGGTTGTCCCCTCCGGCGCTGATGTAGCCGTGCGCGAGTCCCCGATAGCCGTTGAGCCTGCCGGAGGCGACGAAGCCGGGCGCGCCGCAGTGGGTGCGGCACAGGCCGGCCGTCTCCTCGGCCAGCGCGGTGACGGCGGCCTTGAGCAGCGGCAGCATCAGGTCGACGGACGCCCACGGGGCCCAGATCGGGGCGGACTCGGCGCCGCCTTCCGTCCAGGTCACGCCGGTCTTGACGCGGTTGGCGACGGCGGTCAGCGCGTACGCCCTGGACAGCGCGGTGAGCACGGCCTCCTGCTGGTTGCGGTGCTCGATGAGCGGGCGGCCGCGGGCCAGCCGCCCCTGCGTGGGGCGGCCCGCGGAGTGCCGGGTCAGCGCGGCGGCGCCGGCGCGGGTGACGGCCGCGCTCGCCGCGATGACGCCACGCCACACGTACGGGGCCGCGCACATCGACAGGGCGGACCGGGTCGCCGCCAGGGGGTCGTGGACGACGCCGGCGTCGGTGACGCGCGCGCCCGCCGCCAGCCACGACCCGGCGGGCAGCCGGAGCCCGTCGAAGCGCACGGCCGCCCAGTCCAGGGGCAGCGCGTGGTTGTCGGCGGCGGGCAGCACCGTGACGCCGTCCGGCACGGAGCCGTCGCCGAGCGGCACCAGGAAGAGGAAGACGCCCCGGTCGCCGCCGTCGTCGACCAGGCGGGCGTACACGGTGAGGAGCTTGGGGACGGCCGGGTGGCCCGCCGTGGTGGGGAACTTCACGGCCGCCGGGTCGGGGGTGGTCAGGACGAAGGAGCCGTCGCGGGCGTCGAGGCGGGCGACGGTGGCGGGCATCAGGTGGCTGTTGCTGCGCCCTGCCTCGGTCATGGCGACGACGCCGAAGCGTTCCATGCCTTCGAGCTGCCGCCGTACGGGCTCGGTGCGCTCGTCGCCGAAGCGCAGGATCGGCACCAGCGTCAGCGTGTAGTGCAGCAGCATGACGTGGAAGAGCGCCGGGTCGGCGACGGCGGCCCGTTCCAGCAGCGCGCACAGGGCCCGCGGGTCCTCCAGGAGCTCCCGGGCGGGCGGCGCGGCGGTGCCGGCGTGCCGGAAGCGCTCGTAGGTGAGGGCGTGGCGGTCCGGCGGCGGCAGGGCGCGCGGGTAGCCGAAGAAGGCGGCGGGTATCGCCTCGCGCAGCCGCGCGTGCGGCTCGTCCGGCAGGCCGCCCCGCACGAACGTGATCAGATCCACGGTGACTCCTCCGGGGGTTCGTCAGTACGGGGTCGCCCGTCAGGGCGCGGTGACGGCGCGGTGACGGCGTCGTGCAGGACGCCCACGTGGCGGCTCCACAGCTCGGCGAGCCGGTCGCAGCCCGGCACGGCGGTGTCGAACAGGAGCGACGGCATGATCCCGTCCCGGTACTGGAAGAGCACGATCATCAGCGGCTGGGCGGGCAGCAGCGGCGGAATGCCCCAGACGTCCCGGATGGGCAGGTCGCCGAGGCGGAGCGGGCCCATCCGCACAGTCGTGATGAACATGGCGGTGTAGCGCGGGTCGAACAGCCTCGCCAGGAGCGGGCGCACCGCCGCGTAGGGCAGCCGGGGCAGGAGCGCGCGGTGCAGCTCGCGGTGGCGTTGCAGGCGTTCCATGGTCGTCTGGGCGACGATCCGGTCGAGCTGCTCGACCGGCGAGGGCCGGTGGCACGGCAGGTGGATGTGCAGGCCGGTGACCTGGTTGCCGAGGCATCCGCTGCCGCGTCCGGCGCGCAGGCTGAGCGGCACGGCGACGGGCAGGCCGCGGCGGCGGCCCGGGCCGACCGGCGCGGCCCACTCGGCGGGCGCCCAGTCGCGCAGCGCCCCGGTCAGCGCCGCCAGGCACACCTGGTTGCGGGTCGCCCCGGTCACCTTGGCGGTGGCGTTGAGCGCGTCCTGGTCGAAGCGGAAGGTCAGCATCTCGCGCCGGCCGGTGAACGGGCCGCGCAACTGCTCCAGGACCGGCACGCGCCGCAGGGGCACCGCGAGGTCCGACGGGGCGGGCCAGCGGCGGGGGCGGATCGCGGTGAAGTACTCGTCGGCTCGCGGCACGGGCAGGGCGCCGCCGCCGAACAGCGCGTGCACGGTCGCGCTGATCGACATCCCGTCCTGGAAGGCGTGGTCGGCGGCGTAGCACAGCGTGTACTGCTCCTCCTCCCCCGCCTCGGGGTAGCCGTGGATGAGCGCCAGCCGCCAGGGCGGCCGGTCGGCGGGGAACGGCTGGGCCATCAGCTCCAGGGCCTGGGATTTCACGTCGGCCCCGGGCGGCAGCCGGCACTCCACCACGTGGTCGCCGGGTGTGAAGCCGTCGCACACGGTCCAGGCGCGCTTCTCGCGGTTCACGCGGTAGCTCAGCACGGGGACGCGCCGGGCCTGGGCGGCCACCAGGCGGCGGAGGTCGCCGACGCCGGGCGGAGTCCCGGGGATGCGGACGATCCCGCCGATGTACATGGTCGTCTCGTCGGTGACCTGCCCGCCGAGACCGGAGACGAAGAACCGGTCGACGGGGCCCATCGGCACCTCGCGGTCCTCGTTCCTGACAGAAATGGTGCTCACGTCTTTACGCGCCCCTTCCGTGTCCGCGTGAATCGACTCGCTAGGTGCACGCGAATTCTTCGTCACCGGCCTGCCTGCCTTTTCCGAGATGTCGGTTGACATAGTCGAGGACGAGTTCCGGGGTGCCCAGGTCCCGGTACACGTCCTCGGGGGCGGGCACGTCGTATTCGTCGACGAGACGTTCGGCCAGCTCGACCAGCGCCAGGGAGTCGAGACCCAGGTCGGCGAAGGCGGCGCCCGCCTGTTCCGGCGAGATCAGGACGTCCGAGTCCTCCCCGACGATTCGGTTGAGCTGGTCCAGCGTGAATTCCTCGGTCATGGCCGCAGTTTATGATCCGTGACCTGGCCCGGCCATTCTGCCGAAAGTCCCGGTGTCTTTGTTCCTGTCGCTTTTCCAGGCCCGGCGGGGAGAATTAATTGTCGCCGCAAAAGGCGTGCGGCCCGCTTCCGCCGAAATCCGGAGGACACGTTTGAGCACCCACAGTCGCTTCCCTTCACGGCCGATGACGGCGAGGCGGCCGGGGGTGCCGCCCCGGGCGGGCGCGCTGGCCGCCTACGCCCGCTGGTGCGTGAGACACCGGGGCCGCATGCTGTCGTTCGCCCTGCTGCTCGCCGTGGTCCTCGGACTGGCCTCCATGAAGCTCGACGACCGGCTGTCCAACGGCGGCTACACCGTCCGCGGCACCCAGGCGGCGCGGGCCGAGGCGGTGATGGCGCGGCGCTTCCCGGTGAAGCCGGCCGACCTCGTGCTGCGGGTGAGCGCGAAGGAGGACGTCGACGCCCCGGCCGTCGCCCGGTCCGCCACGCGGCTCGACCGCTGGCTCGCCGACCGGCCCGGCGTCGCGGGGGTGCAGTCGTACTGGACGGCCCGCGATCCGGCGCTGCGCGCCCGCGACGGCCGGTCGGCGCTGATGCGGGTGGATCTGTCCGGGGACGACGCGCGGGCCGCCCGCACGGCCGAGCGGATCGTCCCGGCGCTGGCCGAGCGGGCGGGATCGCTCACTGTGGAGGCGACCGGGCCGGCGTGGGCGTCGGTGCAGTTCCTGCGGCTGGCCAAGGACGACCTGCACCGGGCCGAGCTGGTCACCGTGCCGCTGCTCCTGCTCATCCTGCTGCTGGCGTTCCGGTCGGTGCACGCGGCGCTGCTGCCGCTGGCGATCGGCGGCCTGACGATCGTGGCCACGCTGTCGGCGCTGGTGCTGCTCAGCGAGTTCACGCCCGTCTCGGTGTTCGCGCCGAACCTCACCACGGCGCTCGGGCTCGGGCTCGCCATCGACTACAGCCTGTTCATCACCACCCGCTACCGGGAGGAGCTGGCCCGCGGGTGCACGGTGGGACAGGCGGTCGAGCGGGCGATGGCGAGCGCCGGGCACACGGTGCTGTTCTCGGCCCTCACGGTGGCGCTGGCCACGGCCAACCTCCTGGTGCTGCCCCTGGGCGTGCTGCGGTCGCTCGCGATGACGACGATCGTCGTGGTGCTCATGGCGGCGGCCGCGACGATGCTGATCCTGCCGGCGCTGCTGGCCGTGGTCGGCGAGCGCATCACCGCGGGCGACCCGATCGCGTGGCTGCGACGCGCGCGGCATGCCAGGGCGCGCAACGGCCGGCGGCGGCCGGTCCTGGGCTTCGGGCAGGGGGCCGAGCGGTGCGCCCACTGCGGGGAGGCGCTGCGCGGGGTGGCGTTCCGGCGCTCGCGGCACCGGTGCGCGGTGCCGGAGAGCGCGGCCTGGCGGCGCGTGGCCGCGCTGTCGACGCGGCGGCCGGTGCTGGTCGGCGGGGTGTGCGCGCTGGTGCTGCTGCTGATGGCGGCCCCGTTCCTGTGGGTGCGCTTCGGGATCGCCGACGAGCGGGTGCTGCCCGCCGGCACCGAGTCCCACCGGACGGCGCGCGGCATCCACCAGGACTTCGCCCAGCCGTTCGACCGTGACCTGCACGTCGTCCTGCCGTACCTGGACAGCTCGCGGCCCGCCGGGTGCCGGCGGCTGGAGACGTACGCGCGCAGGCTGGCGGCGCTGCCGGACGTGACCGCCGTGCGGACGGCCACGGGCGTCCACCACCGAGGCGACGCGCCGAAGAAGTCCCCCTGCCCACCCGCGGCCGAGCCGGCGACCGGGGAGAAGGCCGGGAAGGCGGAGGCGGAGAAGGCGCTCGCCGGGGCTTACCACGGCAGCGCGGCGACGCTGGTCAGCGTGTCGAGCCCGCACGACGCCCAGTCGGCGGACGCCCGGGAGCTGCTCGACCGGGTCCGCGACGTGCGCTCGCCGGGCAGGCGGCTCGTCGCCGGGCCCACGCCGCAGGCCGTCGACACGCTGCGGGCGCTGCGCGACCGGCTGCCGCTGGCGGGCGGCCTCATCGCGGCCACGGTGCTGATGCTGCTGTTCCTGTTCACCGGCGGCGTGCTGGTGTCGGTCAAGGCCGTCGCCGTGGGCGCGCTGAGCCTGACGGCCAGTTGCGGCGCCCTGGTCGCGATCTTCCAGGACGGCCACCTGCGCGGCCTGCTCGGCGACTTCACGATGACGCACCAGGTGGAGGTGGTGTCCATCCTGCTCACGGTCACGGTGGCGTTCGGGCTGTCGGTGGACTACGAGGTGTTCCTGCTGTCGCGCATCCGGGAGCACCATCGGGCGACCGGCGACCACACGGCGGCGGTGGTCAGGGGCATCGCGGGGACCGGGCGGCTGGTGAGCGTCGCGGCGCTCGCGGTGGCGGTGTCGACAGGCGTGCTCGCGTTCTCCACGAACACGGTGCTGAAGATCATCGGGGTCGGCCTGGCGCTCAGCGTGCTGGTGGACGCGACGCTGGTACGCGGCCTGCTGGTGCCCGCGTTCATGCGGCTCACGGGGACGGCCAACTGGTGGGCGCCCGCGCCGCTCGCCCGCCTGCACGCGCGGTTCGGCGTCGCGGACTCCGGTCCGCCGGCCGGGCCGCCGCCCCGGCCCACGGGGGTCCGGCGGGTGCTGGCCGCGCTGATGCCACCCCGGCATTGACCTACGGTTACCATTCCTCTACTTTCTGTAACCGTCGAGTTTCCCGGGACCTGTCATGCGCCTCGGCCTCACCGTGCTCCTGGTCGCCGCGACGACCGCCGTCGCCGTCACCGCTGTGCCCGCCCTGCCCGCCGCGCCCGCCCGGGCCGCGGACCTGCGGGGCGTCTTCCCCGTCCACCTGGCACTCTCCCTGACCGACCCGGACCGGCCGCCGCCCGGCGCCAACGACTGGTCGTGCCGCCCGTCGCGCCGCCATCCCGAGCCCGTGGTGCTCGTCCACGGCACGTTCGGCAACGCGTACGACTCCTGGCGTTACATGGCGCCCGAGCTCAGGCGGGCCGGCCACTGCGTCTTCGCGATCAACTACGGCGCGCCGCCCGGCAGCCCGCTCAAGGGCACCGGCGACATCCGGCGCTCGGCGCGCGAGCTGGCCCGGTTCGTCGACCGGGTGCTGGCGGCCACGGGCGCCCGCCGGGTGGCGCTGGTCGGCCACTCGCAGGGCGGGATGATGCCGCGCTGGTACCTGCGTTACGAAGGCGGCGCCGACGCGCGCAGGCCCTGGCGCAACAAGGTGTCGAAGCTCGTGTCGCTGGCCGCCACCCACCACGGCACGACGGCGTCCGGCGTGATGAGCACGCTGGACGTCCTCGGCGTGCGGCATCTGGCGGGCGCCGCGATCAGCCGGGCCGCGGTGCAGCAGGCGACCGGGTCGGAGTTCATGATCCAGCTCAACCGGGGCGGCGACACGATGCCCGGGGTGCGCTACACGGTGCTGGCGACGCGCTACGACGAGATCGCCACGCCGTTCAGGTCGACGTTCCTGTCGGCGGGGCCGGGGGCCGAGGTGCGCAACATCGTGCTGCAGGACGGGTGCGCGATCGACCTGACCGAGCACCTGGCGATGATCTACGACCCGAGGGCGCTGCACTACGTCAAGGAGGCGCTGTCGCCCGGCAGCGGCGGCGCCCCGGTCTGCCTGCCGGTCGTGCCCGTCGCCGGCGCCCCGCTCACCCCCTGAGCCGGGCACGGAGGGACGGGAGCCGGGGCGCGGGTGGGGGGCGAGGTCCCGGGTGACCTCGCCCCCGCTCGGATCGCGGCCGCTAGCCGGAGTCGCGCAGCCGTGACTCCTCCGCGATCACCCATCCCTCCCTGAGGGCGAAGAGCGCGGCCTCGGTGCGGCTGCGCACGTCGAGCTTGCGGAAGATGGCGTGCACGTAGTTCTTGACCGTCTTCTCGGCGATGTCGAGGGCGCCCGCGATCTGCCTGTTCGACATGCCCCTTCCGATGAGTGAGAGGACCCTGATCTCCTGGCTGGTGAGCCCGTGCCGTTCGGCTCCTGCCACCGGGGTAGGCGCCGGGCTCCCGTACTGGCGCGCTTGGCGGGGCCCGGCGGCGGGCCCCTCGTGCAGCATCTGCTCGCGCGTCCGCTCCAGGATCCGCAGAGCCTCCCGCTGGCGGGTCAGACCGTGGCGCACGAACTCGATCGCTTCCTCGATGTCCTTGATGGCCGATGACCGGGACCAGGAGACACTTGGCGCCCCGCTGAAAGGACTCACCTTCGCGAAGCCGCTCAGCACGCGTCTGCTGGCGCTCTGGTTCTCTGTCATGTGGCTGCTTTCTCGTCTGTGCCCGTCGGGGGGACGACGGACCGTACCGATGCCCCACCTCAGGCGATCCGCGGGCGGGCGCGGTCACCGGTCGCCGGGGAGGCGGGCCACGCGGGCGGGGGTGTCGCCCGGTCATCCTCCCGGGCCCCACCTCCAGTGCCCGCGTAGGGCGCTGGGCGGCGGCGCGGCGTCGCCTGCGGGCCCGCGCCCGCGCTATCGCCGGCGCGCAGCGTGTCGCGTACGCGATCCCGCGGCGGGCGCGTTCGTGGTGCCGGGGGGACCGGCGGGAGCGCTCCCGGCTTCCGGCGGCAGGGGCCTTCCCCCGGAAGTCCGGTCCGATCCTGCCGTACGGAATCGCGCGGGGCATGTGGGCGGCGGTCGCTTCGGGTTTGTTCGTGCGATGGTGACGTCGTCTCATGCGGCTCCAATCCGGGTGGCGTGCGCGCCCCGTTAGCCCCCGCGCCGAGAAACGCCTGGCAGACCACCCACTGCATTTAACATCGCGGTTCTGGCGCGGGCCAGAGAACCCGTGCGGCTCGAGATGCTTTTGTGTCCGGCCGCTCCCCGCTGCCTGAAATACGGCATAAGCCGCCAACTCTAGTGATTTACCTCCAGTAAATGGATGAGTCAGGGCAGCCGGATCACCTGCGCCCCGTAAGCGACCCCCGCGCCGAAACCGAGCAGAAGCGCCGGAGCCCCGGACGCCACGGCGCCTTCCTCCTTCAGCCGCGAGATCGCCAGCGGGATGGAGGCCGCCGAGGTGTTGCCCTGGTCCTCGACGTCACGCGCCACGACCACGTGGCCGGGCAGGCCGAGCCGGTCGGCGATCGCCTCGATCATGCGCAGGTTGGCCTGGTGCGGGACGAACGCCGCCAGGTCCGCCAGATCGAGGCCCGCCGCGTCGACGGCCCGCAGCGCCACGGCGGGCATCTCGCTGATTGCCCACCGGTAGAGCTCGGGCCCCCGCATCCGGAAGTACGGCTCCCGGCAGCCGGGGGTGTCGCGGAAGTGCGCCCAGGTCAGGTCCTGTCCCGCCACGCCCGCCAGCGACCCGTCGCTCCCCCACGTCATCGGCCCGATGCCCGGCTCCCCGTACGCGCCGACGAGGGCGGCGCCGGCCCCGTCGGAGAAGATCACGGCGGTGGTGCGGTCGCCGGGGTCGACCAGGTCCGACATCCGCTCGCTCGCCACGACCAGCACGTGCCTGGCCGAGCCGCCCGCGATCAGCGACCTGGCCACGTCGAGCGCGTAGTTGAAGCCGGCGCAGGCCGCGGAGACGTCGAACGCGCCGACGCGCTTCGCGCCCAGCTCCCGCGCGATCTGCACGGCGGCGGACGGGCTCTGCCCGGTGTAGCTCATGGTGGCCGCCACGACGCAGTCCACGGCGTCGACGCTCCGGCCCGCCGCCGCCAGGGCCTTCTCCGCCGCGGCGGCCCCCATGGTCACGACCGTCTCGCCGGGCGAGGCGGCGCACCGGCGTCGGATGCCGGTCCGCTTGACGATCCAGGCGTCGGAGGTGTCCAGGGTCCGGCTCAGTTCGGCGTTGGCGACACCTCGCCCGGGCCGGTACGCGCCCACCGCGAGAATACGCGCGGGAATGGCGAGCCTGGGACCCGCGGCTATTCGCGATCCGCGCATGCCGCCTTTCGGGACCGATTCGGCCGTCACGACTACCTCCTGCCGATGGATAACACGTCGTTCCTGATGTGATTCTGGAACTCTTTCGACAGCGTGACAAGTGCAGAAAGTCCCTGTGCACCGGGACTACCGGCGACTTCGCGAGCCCGCAGGGACTTTGGCCTCCAGCACATTTCCGGCATTTCTTCCGCTAAACCGAGCCCTTATTCTCTTGTCGCTCCGGAGCCCGCGTGAAAAATTGACGATGCCGGCGGAAGCGGCATGACCGCCCACTCGATAATCACTCCGCAGCCGGCGCGGAAATCATAGAAGCGATTCAGGAGAGGCGCTGATGACGCACCATTCCGGCCGGCGGCGCACCCCGCGCCCGGACGTCGCCATCACCGGGATCGGCATGCTCACCCCGGCGGGGATCGGGACGGCGGCCACCTGGAAAGGGCTGTGCGACGGCCGCCCCACGGCCCGCCCGCACCCGGCCCTGACCGGGCTGACGGTGGATTTCGCCTGCTGGATCCCCGGCTTCGACGCGGCGGCCACCCTCGGCGGGCCGGTCTCGCGCAGGATGGACCGCTTCGCCCAGATGGCGATGGCCGCGGCGATCGAGGCGGTCACGGACGCCGGGCTGGACACGGCGGCCTGGGAGGGCAGCCGCGTCGGGGTGATCGTCGGCACCAGCATCGGCGGCATGCCGAGCTGGGAGGAGGCCCAGCGGCGGATGCTGGAGGGCGGGCCGCGCAAGGTGCCGCCGCTGGCGATGACGCGGGTGCTGCCGAACATGGCCGCCGGGGAGATCGCCATCGCCCTCGGCGCCGGCGGGCCCTGCCTCGCGGTCGCGGCGGCGTGCGCGTCGGGCGCGATGGCCCTGCACCTGGCCCGCGAGCTCCTGCGGTCCGACGCCGCCGACGTCATCATCGCCGGGGGCGCGACCTGCGACATCAGCCCGATGGTGATCTCCGGCTTCGACCGGCTCGGCGCCCTGTCGCGCCGCCGCGAGGACCCCGCCGGGGCGTCCCGCCCGTTCGAGGCCGCCCGGGACGGGTTCGTCATGGCGGAGGGCGCGGGCATGCTGGTGCTCGAACGCCTCGGCGACGCCCGGGCCCGCGCCGGCCGCCCGTACGCCGTGGTCGCCGGTTGCGCGGCGACCGACGACGCCCACCATCCCACGGCCCCCGACCCGGGCGGCGCCGGGGCCGAGCGGGCGGTGCGGCTGGCGCTGAGCGACGCGGGCGCCGGGCCCGGCGACGTCGGCCACGTCAACGCCCACGGCACCGGGACCGTGCTCAACGACGCCGCCGAGAGCAGGGTCATCCGCCGGGTGCTGCCCCACGGGGTGCCGGTCACCTCGCTCAAGGGCACACTGGGCCACCTGATCGCGGGCGCGGGCGCCGTGGAGGCCGCCTGCGCCGCGCTGTCCCTGCGCGAGGGGCTGATCCCGCCCACCGCCAACCTCGACGTCCAGGACCCGGAGATCGACCTCGACGTCGTGACCGGCTCGCCGCGCCCGCTGGGGACCGGGCTCGCGCTGAGCAACTCCTTCGGTTTCGGGGGGCACAACGTGGTGCTCGCCCTGGCTCCCCCGTGAGCTCCCCTGATCCGCCCCCCTGATCCGCCCCCCTGATCCGCCCCCCTGATCCGTCCGTCCCGGCCGAGGAGGCCGCCTATGACCTGACCCGCGACGAGAAACCGCAGGAACGATGCACGCCGGAGGGTGGCCCGCAGGCCAGTCGGGACCGCCCGCCGTTCAGGAGGATCCATGAAAAGCAGGACGGCAATTCGACGCACGGCGACGGTCGGCGCGGCCGTCGCGGCGCTCCTCATGTTCGCGCCCGTGGCCGCGCAGGCCGACCCGTACGGGGACGGGCGGCACTGGCGCTACGTCGGCCAGTTCCCGACCGGCTGGCTGTGCGGCCAGAGCGGCCAGGCGCTGGTGCTGTTCACCGACGCCACCGACTACAGCTGCGTGCGGGAGCGCGGGGGCTACGCCCTCTTCACCCGATGACATCCGGACCAGGAAGGAACCACATGTTCACTCGTACCGCTGCCAAGCTCCTCACCATCGCCGTCGCGCTCGCCGGGGCCGGGACGGTGGCGCTCGCCGCCGCCCCGGCGGCCGGCGCCGAGGCCGCGAACCCGGCGGGGTCGCACTGGGACCACTGCGACCTGTGGTCGCGCTACGGCGGCCTCCACTGCTACACGGGCTACAACAGCTACACCGGCCACTACCCCGGCGACCGGGGCGGCCGGGGGCTGCTCGGCGGCCTGCTCGGCCTGTGAGCCGGTGACGGGCCGGGGCCCCGGTCCCGGCCCGTCACGGGAGCCTTTCGCGCGGCGGCATACCCCTCCGCCGCGCGACCCCCGGCGACATATCACCGCAAGTCGCCACTGACACGTTCCGTGACCGCAACCCTCGCTATCGTCACGCCGGTAGCACCCACGAGCCTCGGGAGGACCAGGGCATGGCGCAGCGTCTGCTCATCGAACGCCGCGACGGCCACCACGGCGGGCGGCGGGCCCGGCGGCTCGCGTGCGCCCTGGCCGCGACGGCACTCCTGCTCCCCGTCCACGCACTCCCCGTCCACGCGCTCCCCATCCACGCGCTCCCCATCCACGCGCTCCCCATCCACGCGCTCCCGGCCCACGCGCTTCCCGGCCAGGCGGCCTCGGCGCTCGCCGACCACGGCAGGCTGCCCGGCCTGGCCACCGCCGGCCAGGCGCGCGAGCAGCTCGACGCGCTCACCGTCGGGCAGCGCGGCTCGCTGGCGGGCTACAGCCACAGCTCGTTCATGCCGGAGTGGGCCGCCCAGGAGGGCACCTGCGACACCCGCGAGACGGTCCTGCTGCGCGACGGCCACGGCGTCCAGGCCGACGCCGACTGCCGGCCCGTCGCCGGCACCTGGGAGAGCCCGTACGACGGCCGGACGCTGACCAGCTCCGACCAGATCGACGTGGACCACGTGGTGCCGCTGGCCAACGCCTGGCGGTCGGGGGCGGACTCATGGAGCCCCGAGCGGCGCCGGGCCTTCGCCAACGACCTCACCCGCCCCGAGCTGGTCGTCGTCAGCGAGTCGGTCAACCTCGACAAGGGCGGCCGCACCCCGGTCACCTGGCGCCCGCCGCGCACCGCCTACTGGTGCACCTACGCCCGCGCCTGGATCGGCGTGAAGCACCACTACGGGCTCCGCGTCACCGAGGCGGAGAAGTCGGCCCTGACGGACATGCTCGCCACCTGCTCCCCGTGACGACGGGCGCCCGCCTGAAGGCCAGGTGACCTCCTCCTCCCGTCTGAAGGGCGTCCGACCTTCCCGCCCCCGCCTGAAGGGGGTTGACCTCCCCTCCCCCGCCTGAAGGGGTCTGACCTGGGTAGACGGACTGGTGGAAGAGCCTGCCCGACCGACCTGGGACCGACGATGCCGCACGACATGCCCGCGACCGCCTTCTGGATCGAGGCCGGGTTCGCGCACGGCGAGCCCCTTCAGGAGCTGTACGGGGAGCGGCTGGCCGCCTGGCGGACGGCGTTCGCCGCCACCGGGGACGAGCCGGAGGCGGGCGGCGTCGGGCTCGACCCGGTGCACTACGCGCTGGCCGCCTGGGAGCTGGCCACCGGCCCGGTCGCCGACCCGCCGTACGTGCGCCGCCATCCGCGCGTGCTCGACGCCACCTGCCACCGGCCGGAGGGCACGGCGCTGCTGCTGGCCGTGGTCGAGCTGGCCGCGCCCCAGCAGGTCGAGCTGCCCGGCGGCTGGCAGGACTGGCAGCCCCCGGGCACCTCGACGGGCGGCTCGACGGGCAGCTCGACGGGCAGCTCGACGGGCAGCTCGATGGCCGCTGACCAGTCGTTCGCCGTGCCTCCGTACGACCGCAAGGCCGCGCTGTGGTCGCTGGAGCTGCGGCTGCCGCTCGACACCGGCCGGCTGCCGGTGCCAACCCGGCCGCGCGCGGGCGGGCTGCCGAACCTGGGTGACGCGCAGGCCGCGCTGGAGGCGCTGATCGCCGAGCTCAACGCGCACGTGTGGCCGGTCATCGCCGCCCTGGAGAGTTAGTTAGGGTTCCTGCCCCTCAAACCAGAAGCAGTGGCATCACGAGTTGGTTTCGGACCTTGACCGCGCCGATTCCGCCGCCTACGGTCCCATTCAAAGTTAGGAGTCTTTACTAACTCCCCGGCTCATAGGAGACCTCCGTGCGCTTCGTCCCTCTCGCGGTGGCCGGGTTACTGGCCCTGTCGCTGACCGCATGCACCGCGGGCAAGGAGGCGCCGCCGTCGCTCGGCGCCCAGCCCAAGCCCACCGCGAGCGGCACCGGACCGGCCGCCGCCGCCCTGCCCCCCGCCACGCTGGAGCTGTGGCACGGCTTCTCCACCGACGTCGAGACGAAGGCGTTCGAGGAGGCCGTCGCCGCCTTCACCGCGAAGTTCCCGCAGATCAAGGTCGTGACCAAGAAGGGCATCCAGGACGACCAGATCACCCAGGCGATCCGCGGCGGCAAGGCGCCCGACGTGGCCGCCTCGTTCACCACGGACAACGTCGCCCAGTGGTGCAAGTCCGGCGCGTTCCAGGATCTGACCCCGGTCATCGAGCAGGACGGCATCGACCTGACCGTGCTGCCGGCCGCCTCCCGCGCCTACACCGAGTTCGAGGGCAAGCGGTGCACGATGCCGCTGCTCGCCGACGCGTACGGGCTCTACTACAACAAGGCGCTGATGAAGGGCGAGCAGCCGCCGAAGACGCTGTCGGAGCTGACCGAGCTGACCAAGAAGCTCACCGTCCGCGACGCCGACGGCACCATCAAGGTCGCCGGGTTCATCCCGAGCTTCCAGTACTACGAGAACTCCCCCAGCCACCTCGGCCCGATGGTCGGCGCGAAGTGGTACAACCCCGACGGCACCTCGGCGATCGGCTCCGACCCGGCGTGGAAGCAGCTCCTGCGCTGGCAGAAGGATCTCGTCGACTGGTACGGCTACGACAAGCTGGAGAAGTTCCGCAAGGGCCTGGGCGACGAGTGGGGCGCCGAGCACCCGTTCTTCGAGGGCAAGGTCGCCATGGTGCTCGACGGCGAGTGGCGCAACGCCATGATCGCCGCCGATCCCGACGCCAAGGACATGGACTACGGCACCGCGCCGCTGCCCGTCGCCGACGACAAGCCCGAGCTGTACGGCAGCGGCTTCACCGCCGGGACCGTGATCGGCGTGCCGCGCGGCGCCAAGCACCCGCAGCACGCCTGGGAGCTGGTCAAGCACCTGACCACCGACACCGAGTCGCTGGTGACGCTGTCGAACGCGCTGCGCAACGTGCCCACCACCAAGGCCGCCATGGAGCACCCGGACCTGGCCAGGGACGCCAACTTCAGCACGTTCCTCGACATCTTCGCCCACCCGAAGACCTCGACGCTGCCCGCGAACGTCAACAGCGTCTTCAACCAGGACGCCTTCTCCACGTTCCTCACCCAGTGGGAGAAGGGCGCGGTGAGCGACCTCGACGCCGGGCTGGCCGGGGTCGACAAGCGGATCAACGACAAGCTGAAGCTCGCCGGAGGCTGAGATGGTCTCCACCCGGATCGCGCCACCGCCCCGGTGGTGGCGCGGCGAGGGCGCCCGCGCCCTGCTGTGGCTGTCGCCGTGGCTCGTCGGCGTGGCGCTCTTCTTCGTCTACCCGCTGCTGTCCACGGTCTACTTCTCCTTCCACCGCTACGACCTGTTCACGCTGGAGTTCATCGGCCTGGACAACTACCGTTACGCCTTCTCCGACCCCCGCGTGCTGCAGTCGGCGCTCAACACGCTGTGGCTCGTGGTGTTCATGGTCCCGGCCCAGGTGGTGTTCGCGCTCGGCGTGGCGCAACTGCTGGCCAAGCTGAAGAGCGGCGGCGGCGTGCTGCGGACGATCTTCTACCTGCCGTCGCTGGTGCCGATGGTGGCCGGCACGGTCGCCTTCGTCTACCTGCTGAACCCGGCGACCGGCCCGGTCAATCAGGCGCTGGCCCGGCTCGGGATCACCGGCCCCGACTGGTTCGGCAGCGCCGCGTGGGCCAAGCCCAGCCTCACCCTGCTCGCCCTGTGGGGCGCGGGCAACACCATCATGATCTTCCTGGCGGCGCTGCTCGACGTGCCCAGGCACCTGTACGAGGCCGCCGCGATCGACGGGGCGGGCGCCTGGCGGCAGTTCCGCAGCGTCACGTTGCCGGTCATCTCGCCGGTGCTGATGTTCTCGGCGGTCACCGGGGTGATCTACGCGGTGCAGTACTTCACCCAGGCGATGATCGCCTCCCGGGTGGCGTCCGGGGCGACCGACTCGGCCGGCACCACGTTCACCCCGGGCTACCCGGACGGCTCGCTGCTCACGCTGCCCCAGCACCTGTTCCACACCGGGTTCCGCGACTGGTCGATGGGGCTGGCCTGCGTGCACGCGCTGCTGCTGTTCGTGGTGGCGATGGGCTTCACGCTGGTGCTGCTGCGCCAGTTCGGCCGGGCGGAGGCGGCGTCGTGACGCGCAGGCGCACGCTGATGTGGATCGCCCAGCACGCGCTGGCCATCGCGCTGGCGCTGATGTTCCTCGGCCCTGTCGTGTTCGTGGCGCTGACCGCGCTCATGACCGACGAGCAGGCGCTCACGAGCGAGCTGTGGCCGCGGCAGTGGAACTGGGCCAACTTCGCCGACGTGTTCGCCCGCTCCGAGCTGCTCACCTGGACGGTCAACACCTTCCTGTACGCGTCCCTGGCGACGCTGTTCATGCTGGTGTCGTCGGTGCCGGCGGCCTACGCGCTGGCCAGGTTCCGGTTCCGGGGGCGCAGGGCGGCGTTCCTCGTGGTGATCAGCGCGATGATGCTGCCTCCGCAGGTCGTCGCGGTGCCGATCTACCTGGTGTGGGCGCGGCTGGACCTGACGGACTCGCTGTGGCCGCTGATCCTGCCGATGCTGTTCGGCGACGCGTTCTCGATCTTCCTGTTGCGCCAGTTCCTCATCACGATCCCGCGCGACTACACCGACGCGGCCCGGGTGGACGGCTGCTCGGACGTGCGGATCCTGTTCACCGTCATCCTGCCGATGGCCCGCCCGGCGATCGCGGCGGTGGCGCTGTTCTCGTTCTTCTACTGCTGGAACGACTACTACGGGCCGCTGCTGTACGCGGGGGTCGACCAGGAGGGCTGGACCCTGTCGCTGGGGCTGGCCACCTTCAAGGCGTTCCACAGCGTGCAGTGGAACCTCACCATGGCCGCCACCCTGCTGGTGACGGCGCCGGTGATCATCGTTTTCCTCTTCGCCCAGCGGGTCTTCATCGAGGGCGTCACATTGACGGGAGTCAAGGGTTGAAACTCGCCGTGGTCGGGGGCGGCTCGACGTACACGCCGGAGCTGGTGGACGGGTTCGCCCGGTTACGGGATGAGCTGCCGCTGACGGAGCTGGTCCTGGTGGATCCGGCCGCGGAGCGGCTGGAACTGGTGGCGGGCATGGCCCGCCGGATGCTGCGCGCGGCCGGGCACCCGGCGACGGTGACCGCGACCGGCGACGTGCGCGAGGGCGTCGCCGGGGCGGCGGTCGTCCTGCTGCAGTTGCGGGTGGGCGGGCAGGCGGCCCGCGCCTCGGACGAGACGCTGCCCTTGCAGTGCGGCTGCGTCGGCCAGGAGACGACGGGCACGGGCGGCCTGGCCAAGGCGCTGCGCACGGTCCCGGTGGTCCTGGACCTCGCCCGGCAGATCCGCGCGCACGCGCCCGAGGCGTGGATCGTCGACTTCACCAACCCGGTGGGGATCGTCACCCGGGCGCTGCTGGACGCGGGGCACCGGGCGATCGGGCTGTGCAACGTGGCGATCGGCTTCCAGCGCCGCTTCGCCGCCATGCTCGGCGTCGAGCCGTCGCGGGTGGCGCTCGGCCACGCCGGGCTCAACCACCTGACGTGGGTGCGCGCGGTCTGGCTCGACGGGGAGGACGTGCTGCCGGACCTGCTCCGCGAGCGCGGCCAGGAGATCGCCGCCGACGTCGGGCTGCCGCGGGCGCTGCTGTCGAGGCTCGGCGCGGTGCCGTCGTACTACCTGCGCTACTACTACGCCCACGACCTCGTCGTGGCCGAGCAGCGCGCGGAGCCGCCCCGGGCGGCGCAGGTGGCCGCGATGGAGCAGGAGCTGCTGCAGTTGTACGCCGACCCGTCGGTGGACGCCAAGCCGGAGCTGCTGGCACGGCGGGGCGGCGCGTTCTACTCCGAGGCGGCCGTCGCGCTGATCGCCTCTTTGCTGGGCGACCGGGGCGACACCCAGGTCGTCAACGTGCGCAACGGCGGCACGCTGCCGTTCCTGCCGGACGACGCGGTCATCGAGGTCCCGGCCAGGATCACCGCCTCCGGGGCCGAGCCGCTGCCCGTCGCCCCGCTGGAGCCGCTGTACGCCGGCCTGGTCGCGCACGTGTCGGCGTACGAGACGCTGGCCCTCGGCGCCGCCCTGTGCGGCGGGCGCGACCGGGTCACCGACGCGCTGCTCGCCCACCCGCTCGTCGGCCAGGAGCACCTGGCGCGCGAGCTGGCGGGGCTGCTGGAGGCCGCCGGATGAGGACGATCCTGGCGGTCGACGGCGGCAACAGCAAGACCGACCTCGCGCTGGTCGCCGAGGACGGCGCGGTGCTCGCGACCGGCCGGACCGGCCCGTTCGTGCCGCAGAGCGCCGGGGTGGACGTCGCCGCCGGCGTGGTGGAGCGCGGCGCGCGGGCGCTGCGCGACGGCATGGCCGCGCCGTACGCCGACGTGATGGCCGCCTTCCTGGCCGGGGCCGACTTCCCCGCCGAGGAGGACGCGCTGCGCGCCGAGTTCCTGGCGCTCGGCTGCGCGGGCGAGGTGTCGGTGGCCAACGACACGTTCGCGGTGCTGCGCGCAGGCGCGTCGAGGCCGTGGGGCGTCGTCGTCGTGTGCGGGGCCGGGATGAACGCCGCGGGCGTCTCCCCGTCCGGCGAGGTCGCGCGCTTCCCGGCGCTCGGCAGGCGCAGCGGCGACTGGGGCGGCGGCGAGGACCTGGCCGACCGGGTGCTGTGGCACGCCGCCCGCATGGAGGACGGCCGCGGCCCGGCCACCGCGCTGGCCGACCTGGTCGTCACGCACTTCGGCACGGCGAGCGTCACGGAGGTGGTGCTCGCCCTGCACTTCGGCGAGCTGGACCCGGCCCGGCTGCACGAGCTGGTGCCGGGCCTGCTCGCCGTGGCCGGCGACGGCGACGCCGTGGCCAGGGGCGTGGTCGCGCGGCAGGCCGAGGAGGTCGCGGTGATGGCCACGGTCTGCCTGGACCGGCTCGGCCTGCTGCGCACGCCCGCCGAGGTGGTGCTCGGCGGGAGCGTGCTGACCGCGCGGGACCCGTACCTGCATGGGATGATCGAGTCCGCGATCGGCGTGAGCGCGCCGGACGCGAGCGTCGTGGTCAGCACCCTCCCCCCTGTCGCGGGCGCCGCCCTGGCCGGACTCGACCTGCTCGGCGCGGCCGAGACCGCGCGGACCCGTGTTCGCGATCACTTCAGGAGGAGCGGATGAGAAAGCTGATCCCCGCCGCGCTCGCGCCGGCTCTGCTGGTGACCATGCTGGCGACGACGAACGCCAACGCCCAGGCCGCGTCGCCCGCGCACGTCCGGGTGGACCAGGTCGGCTACTGGCCGGAGGAGGCCAAGCACGCCTACCTGATGACGCGGCAGCGGGCCGCCGGGCGCTTCACCGTGGTCGACCACCGGGGCCGGGTGGTGCTCACCGGGCGCGCCGGCCGGGACCGGGGCGCCTGGAACAGCCGCTACCCGCACGTCCACGACCTCGACCTGTCCCGGCTGCGCACGCCCGGCCGCTACCGGGTCAAGGCGGGCGGGGCGACCTCGGCCGAGTTCGAGATCGCGCCGAAGGGCGACACGGCGGCCAAGGTGGTGGGCTTCTTCGGCCTCCAGCGCGACGGCGCCGAGGCGACGCGCAGGCCCAGCCACCTCAACGACCGGGCCGCCACGGTCTACGACTGGCCCGAGTTCACCGGACCCGACACCGACCAGGTCAAGGGCGAGCTGAAGAAGATCGGCGGGCCGGTCGACGTCGAGGGCGGCTGGTTCGACGCGGGCGACTATCTCAAGTTCACGCACATCCTGGCGTACGTGGACACGCTGCTGTGGGCCGCCCAGCGGGACGGCGAGGTACGCGGTTCCGCCCTGCGGGCCGAAGCCACCCACGGGCTGAAATATCTGGACAAGATGTGGGATGAGGAGTCGAAGACCCTCTACATCCAGGTCGGCATCGGCGCCGGCAACGCCGAGGGCACGTTCGTCGGCGACCACGACGTCTGGCGCCTGCCCGAGGCCGACGACGGCGACACCGCCGAAGGCCACCACTTCATCCGCAACCGCCCGGTCTTCCGCGCCGCCGCCCCCGGTACGCCGATCAGCCCCAACCTGGCCGGGCGCACCGCCGCCGCCTTCGCCCTGGCCGCCCAGCTCGAACCCTCGCTCGAACGCGCCCGCGAGCTGCTGGCCAAGGCGGCCTCCGTCTACGGCATGGCCAGGACGACCGGCGTGGACCGGCTGGTGACCTCCCTGCCGCACGCCTTCTACCCCGAGAGCGTCTGGCGCGACGACATGCAGCTCGGCGGCGCCGAGCTGGCCCTGGCCGCGCAGCGCCTGGGCGACCCGCGCGCCGGGCGCTGGCTGGCCGACTCGGCCCGCTGGGCGCGCGGCTACCTCGACGAGGAGCAGGGCGACACGCTCAACCTGTACGACGTGAGCGCGCTGGCCCACGCCGACCTCCTCAAGGCCATGCGCGCGGCGGGCGCCGGCGGGCTGGCCGTCACCGAGGCCGACCTCGTCGCCGGGCTCCGGGCGCAGCTCGACCTCGGGACGCGCCGGGCCGCCGCCGACCCGTTCCGCGCCGGGGCGCGCTACGACGCGTTCGACTCGGTGCCGCACGCCTTCGGCCTGGCCGCCACGGCCCGCCTCTACCGGTCGGCGACCGGGTCGCGCGCCTACGACGCCTTCGGCACCCAGCAGCGCAACTGGGCGCTCGGCGCGAACCCGTGGGGCGTCTCCTTCGTCGCCGGGGTGGGCAAGCGCTCGATCGCCTGCCCGCACCACCAGATCGCCAACATCACCGGCAGGCCCGCCACCGGCGCCGTCGTCAACGGGCCCAACGACGCGAAACTGTTCGAGGACGGCCTCGGCGGGCACTTCGAGGAGATGCCGCCCTGCCCCGCCGACGGCAAGGACCGCTACGAGCGCTTCACCGGCCACGGCAGCCGTTTCGCCGACGACGTCCGCTCCTGGCAGGCCTCCGAGCCGGCCGACGATTTCGCGGCCATCGCCCTGTACGCTCTCACGTTGACGTCAACGTGACGCCGACGCGGGAGGTGACGTGAAGCCGCCTGTCCACGGCACTCCGAGGCTGATGCGCGCGATCAACGACCGCGCCGCGCTGCGCATCCTGCTGGAGAAGGGCCCGCTGACCCGGCCCGAGCTGAGCGAGCTGACCGGCCTGTCCAAGCCGACGGCCTTCCAGCTCCTGGCCCGGCTCCAGGAGGCGGGCCTGGTGGTCAGCGACGGCGTCCGGGCGGGCCAGCCCGGCCGCACCGCCGAGGTCTACCGGGTCAACGCCGCCGCCGCGTACGTGGCCGCGCTCGACGTCACGCCGGAGCGGATCGACGTACAGGTGGCCGACATCACCGGCGCGGTCGCCGGCGAGGCCCGCTGTCCCGCGCCGTCACCGGCGGGCGGCGACCTGACCGCGCGGTTGCGGGCGGCGGTCGAGGCGGCGCGTCCGCCCGGCCCGCTGCACCGCGTCGTCATCGGCGTGCAGGGGGCCGTCGACCCCACGACCGGGCGGCTCGACTACGCCACCGCCGAGGACATGCCCGGCTGGCAGATCCCCGACCTGGTGCCGACGCTCACCGCCGGTCTCGGCGTCACCGTCGACGTGGAGAACGACGTCAACCTCGTCGCGCTCGCCGAGCAGGCGCACGGCGCTGCGGCCGGCTGCCCCGACTTCGTGCTGCTGTGGGCGGGCGAGGGGCTGGGGGCCGCGCTGGTGATCGGCGGGCGGCTGCACCGCGGCTTCTTCGGCGGCGCGGGCGAGATCGGCTACATGCCCATCCCGGGCGCGGCCACCGCCCGCGACGGTGGCGGCAGGTTCGGTCACCACGGCTACCAGGCGCTGGCCGGCGGGCCCGCCGTGCAGGACCTGCTGCGCTCCTACGGCGTCCACGGCGCCGACTTCCACGAATCGGTCGCCGCCGCCGTGCGCCTGGCGGGCGGCACCGGGCGGGCCGCCGAGGAGGCCGCCGCCGGGCTGCGCACGGTGGCCGCGCGGATCGCGCTCGGCCTGGCGACCATCGCCTCGGTCGTCGACCCGGGGCTCGTCGTGCTGGCCGGGAGCCTGGTGTCAGCCGGTGGCGAACGGCTGCGCGACCTCGTCGAGCGCGAGTTGCGGGTGCTCGACGCCGAGCGGCTGCGGGTGCTGCTGTCGGCCGTCGAGGGCAACCCAGTGCTGGTCGGGGCGATGGATCTGGCGCTCGCCCGGGTGCGGGACGAGGTGTTCGGCCATGCCGCCCGCGACGCGCCGCCGGCGGCGGGCCGTTGATCTTTCCCGGGAACCGTGCGGTGAAAACCAGGTGACATTTCACCGCACATCCCGGAATGCTGGGCACGGTCGATGAGTTTTGTCAGTGGCGCCGGTCAGTCTGTACATGTCCGCATCTTCATGTGAGACCGACGGCCGGGACACCGGCCCTGACCGCTTTCCGCCCCACGACCCCGAACGAGGTACCGTGTCCAGCCGACTGCTCGATCCACCCGCCACGCCCGCGGCCACCAGGAAAGGCCGCACGCCGCCCGTGATCCGGCTGCTGGTGCTGGCCACCTTCGTGGTCATCCTCAACGAGACCATCATGATCAACGCGATCCCCCGGTTGATGACCGCGCTGCACATCACCGAGCAGACCGCGCAGTGGCTCTCGACGGCCTTCATGCTGACCATGGCCGCGGTGATCCCGATCACCGGCTGGTTCCTGCAGCGGGTGTCCACCCGCAGCGCCTATGCCACCGCGATGGGGTTGTTCCTGGCCGGCACCGCGCTGGCCATCGTGGCGCCGACGTTCGAGGTGCTGCTGGGGGCCCGGATCATCCAGGCGGCCGGCACCGCCGTCATGATGCCGCTGTTGATGACCACGCTGATGAGAGTGGTGCCCGAGGAGGACCGGGGCCGCGTGATGGGCAACGTCACGCTGGCCATGTCGGTCGCGCCCGCGATGGGCCCGACCGTGTCCGGCATCATCCTCCACTTCGGGTCGTGGCGCCTGCTGTTCGCCGTCGTGCTGCCGATCGCCGCCCTGATCACCTGGGGCGGGCTCAAGCGCCTGGAGAACGTCGGCGAGAGCCAGGTGAGCAGCATCGACTGGCTCAGCGCCGTCACCGCCGCGGCCGGCTTCGGCGGCCTCGTCTACGGGCTCAGCCGGTTCGAGGGCGGCGACGCCCGGGTGGCCTCCGCGATCGTGGTGGCGGGGCTCGTCACCATCGGCGTCTTCGTGCTGCGCCAGCTCTCGCTGCAGAAGCGCGGCGTGCCGCTGCTCGACCTGCGCACCCTGCGCCACCGCACCTACACGGTCGCGCTGATCATGATGTCGGTGGCCTTCATGGCGATGCTCGGCTCGATGATCCTGCTGCCGCTCTACCTGCAGAGCGTCCGGGGGCTCAGCGCCCTGGAGACCGGCCTGCTGGTCATGCCGGGCGGGCTGGCGATGGGGCTGCTCGGACCGACCGTCGGCCGCATGTTCGACCGGTTCGGCGGCCGGGTGCTCGTCGTCCCCGGCGCGATCGGGATCATGCTCGCGCTCGCCGGGTTCACGCAGGTGTCGATGACCATGCCCTATTGGCAGGTGCTCGGCCTGCACGCGCTGCTCATGGTGAGCCTGGCGGCGACCTTCACGCCGGTGTTCACGCTGGGGCTCGGCGCGGTCCCGCCGCCGCTCTACTCCCACGGCAGCTCGATCCTGAGCACGCTGCAGCAGGTCGCCGCCGCGTTCGGCACCGCGCTCGTCGTCACCGTGATGAGCGCGCGGGCCGAGACGCTGAAGGCGACCGGGGTCACCGACACGCTCGCCGCGCTCGGCGGGATGCGGCTGGCGTTCGTCATCGGGGCGGTGCTGTCGGTGGCCGTGGTCGCCACGGCCCTGCTCCTGCCGGCCCGCGCCGCCAACAGCGGCGGCCACCAGCCCGTCGGCCACTGACGGCGGGCCCGCGCCGGCAGTTGGCCGGCACTGGCAGCGGGCCGCACGCCGGCTGGGCCTTACGGGGCCAGGCCCAGCTCGGCCGGGATCAGGGCCACCAGCCCGGGACCACCTCGACGTCCTCGCTGCGGAGGGCGTCGAGCCACACCGGGTCCCGCAGCAGCCGCGCCTCCCACGTGCGGACGACGCCGTCGGGGCCGGTGACCGCGTCCTCGCTCGACGGATGCAGGAACAGCTCGCTGGCGCCCTCCGGCAGGGCGGCGAGCCGGCGCAGGTAGTCGTCCCGGAGCCGCTCGTAGCCGCCCAGGTCGGCGGCCGTGCGCCGGTTGGTGGCGATCGTCCGGGGGATGGCGACGCCCAGGGCGTCGGCGTACGCGACGGCCCGCTCGTGCGCCGCGGCCAGCGGGGGCGGCAGCGGCCCGCCGAAGTACGGCTCCGGGTCGCGGGGCAGCCGGAAGGCGAGGCCGTGGCGGGCGCACCACTCGAGCGCCTCGGCCAGCCATGACCTGCCGTGCAGCCCGTACAGGGTGCCGGCGTGCGAGTCGGCCGCGACGGGTGCGGCGCCGCGCTCGCGCATCCAGCGCAGTTGCGCGTCCGCCTCGCCGATCACGTCGCCCGCCTCGCCGCGCGCCCCGAGCACCGTCGGGTCGTCGCTGAGCGTGCCGTCGGGGTCGGCGAGGCTCGCCCCGCCGTTCAGCGGCCGCCAGCGCGGGAGCCCGCGCTCGCTGGTGAGCGTCACGTGCACCCGGGGCACGACGCCGAGGTCGCGCACCCGGGCGGCGGCCCGATCGGCCTCGGGCGAGACGCAGATGAGCGTCGTCGCGCTGACGTGCCCCTCGGCGAGCAGGCCGGCGATGACGTCCGTCGTCCCGGGCTCCCTGCCGAGGTCGTCCGCCGTGATCACCACCCGCCGCCTCACGGGGAACGCTCCCCCGCCGCCTCGCCCGCCGGGCCGGTCTCCAGGGGAACCGTCTCCAGCGGGACCGAGACGAAGCGTGCCGCGACCGCGCCGGCGGCCGTCAGGGCGAACGGGTAGACGCACAGGTAGACGCGGAAGGCGAGGCCCGGGTCGGCGCCGGGGTCGTCGCCCGAGTTGTAGCCGAAGAAGACGCCCAGCGAGGTGAGCGCGAGCCCGGTCACGATCCCGTTGAGCCGGCCGAAGAACCCGAACGCCGACAGGAAGAGCCCTTCGCGGTGCTCCCCGTTGCGCACCGCGTCGGCGTCCAGGACCCGGGCGACGATGAGGTCGTTCGTGGCGAGCATCCCCGACCAGCCGGCTCCGACGAGCACCCCGGCGGCGATGGCGGTGACGAGGTCGGTGGCGAGGAACAGGGCGGCGAAGCCGGCCGCGAGGACCGCGAAGGCGAGCCGCCAGGCCCGCAGGGCGCCGCGCCTGGCCACGACGCGCGTCCACACGACGAGGCCGCCCGCCGTGACGAGGATGACGATGCCCTGGAGGTAGAGGGCGTTGCCGACGGGCAGCCCGAGCGAGTAGCGGACGTAGAGCTGGATGCCGGAGAGCACGAGCGCCATCGCGATCCCGTAGCAGGCCCCGGTGAGCCCGACCGTCCAGAACATCCGGTTGCGCACGATCGACCACACGCTGGGCAGCAGCCGGGGCCGCTCCCGGGTGGAGTAGCGGGGCCGCTCGCGCGCGCCGAGCGCCATGAACGCGATGACGGCGAACGCGATCACGCCGTAGATGATCGCGGTGGTCCGGAAGCCCTCGGTGCTGTCCTCGGTGCCGAACACGCCGGTGGTGAGCACCGGGGTGACGGCGAGCGAGATGACCAGGGCGACGAGCTGGAAGCCCTGGCGCAGGCTGTTGGCGACCGCCCGGTCGCGCTCCTTCGGGTAGAGCTCGGGCAGCAGCGCGCCGTAGTTGGCGTTGAGCATCGAGTCGAAAGCCTCGCACAGGATCGCGAACACCGCGAACCACAGCACGAGCCCGATGCCGTCCAGCGACTCCGGCGCGGAGAAGAACGCGATCATGCAGGCGGCGAGCATCGGCGCGCCGGCGAGCAGCCAGGGCCGGCGCCGGCCGTACCGGGTCCTGGTGCGGTCGGAGAGGTGGCCGAGCAGCGGGTTGTCGATCGCGTCGATGACCGCGTAGATCACCATGACCGCGCCGTACGCCCGGACGTCGAGCCCGAGGATGTCGACGTAGAAGAGGATCATCGATCCCTTGATCATGTTGATCGGGATGGACGTGCCCAACATCCCGATGGCGTAGCGCCACGCGGGTGTCCGCGCCGGGGCGGAGGCCGTGCCGGGCTGGGCCACGCGATCACCTTCCTTGCCGCGCCGGGCGGCGGCTGCCGGTCCGGTTGCGGTGATGCTTGCCGGTGATCTCGGGCGCGTCAAGACCGGATCCGGCAACGAATCGGCCTACGGGCTCGGGCGCGGACCGATCAGTAGAGTAATGTTCGGTAGCTGTGGGATCTGTGAGTGACAAGCCGGTCGCGTACCGGCAGAGCCGGTTCCGTACGCCGCCCGGGGCCGCCGAGGTTCTGCTGGTGCGGCACGGCGAGTCCGAGCCGGCGCGCCCGGACCGGCCGTTCCCGCTGGTGGACGGCCACGGCGACCCGGAGCTCGCGCCCGAGGGCCGCGAGCAGGCCGAACGGGTGGCGCGGCGGCTCGCCGCCGAGCGCGTCGACGCCGTCTACGTGACGACGCTGCGGCGCACCGTCCAGACCGCCGCGCCGCTGGCCGCCCGGCTCGGCCTGACGCCGGTCGTGGAGCCGGGGCTGCGCGAGGTGCACCTGGGCGAGTGGGAGGGCGGCCTGTTCCGGCGGATGGTCGCCGAAGGGCATCCGGCCGCCCGGCGGATGACGGCCGAGGAACGCTGGGACGCGATCCCGGGCGCTGAGCCCGCGGCGGCCTTCTCCGGCCGGGTCCGCGACGCGCTCGCCCGGCTCGCCGCCGCCCACCCGGATGGGCGGATCGTCGTCGTCACCCACGCCGGGGTGATCGCCGAGGCGCTGGCCCAGGCCACGGGGTCGCGGCCGTTCGCGTTCCTCGGCGCGGACAACGGGTCGGTGTCGCACCTGGTCCTGACCGGCGCCCGCTGGGTCCTGCGCCGCTTCAACGACACCGCGCACCTGGAGCCGGGGTTCACCACCACCGCGACCCTGCCTGCCTGAGCCCCCTCTCCCCTCAGGGGCGAGCGTTCCGTTCAAGACCGCGCGCCGCCGGGCGGCCGATACTGCGCCCATGTCTGAACGGACCTTCACCCCCGCCCTGGGCCGCCTCGGCCTCACCCGGCTGTACGACCCGGTGCTGCTCGCCCTCACCCGGGAACGGCTCTGGCGCCGCCTGGTGGCCGCGCAGGTGGCGCCCCGGCCGGGCGACACGATCGTGGACGTCGGCTGCGGCACCGGCACCCAGGCGCTGCTCCTGCACCGCCTCGAACCCCAGGCCCGGATCGTCGGCGTCGACCCCGACCCGGACACGCTGGCGCTGGCCCGGCGCAAGTCCGGCGACGCCCCGCACGCCCCGCGCTGGCTGCTCGGCATGGGCGACGCGCTGACCGAGCTCATCGCCCCCGGCTCCGCCGACACCGCCGTGTCGAGCCTGGTCCTCCACCAGTGCCCGCTGCCGATGAAACGGGCGATCCTCGCCTCGGCGCACGCCGTCCTGCGGCCCGGCGGCAAGCTGGTGATCGCCGACTACGGGCTGCAGCGGACCGCGCTGATGCGGCTGGCGTTCCGCGCCGTGCAGCTCGCCGACGGGCGGCAGGACACCCAGCCCAACGCCGACGGCGTGCTGCCCGCGCTGATGACCGGCGCGGGGTTCGATGACGTACGGGAGGCCGCCGTGGTGCCCACGGTGACCGGCTCAATCTCCGTGTACGTCGCCGCGCGGGGCTGACCGGCGCACCATCGGGACCACGGCTGCCGGGGTGAGCCCGATCATCTCGCGCAGCCGCCGGTGGAAGTGCGCCTGGTCGGCGAAGCCGCCGTCGACCGCGGCTTCGGCGATCGAGCGTCCCTCGCTCAACGCCCTGGCCGCCCGCGTGAGGCAGCGCCAGATGCGCCAGCGCGCGAGCGGCATCCCGAGCTGCCGCACGGCCAGGGCGCGCAGGCGTTGCGGGGACAGCCCGGCCTCGGCCGCCGCGGCGGCGACCCGTACGTCCGGGCGGGCCAGCGCCTCCATCGCCGCCAGCAGCCTGGGGTCGAGCGCGCCGGACGGCCGGCCGGCGAACCGCACGTCCTCCTCCCGCAGCCCGCGTAGGTCGCCCGCCACCGTGACGCCGGTCCCGCAGCGGGCGCGCAGCACGGCGGCGAACGCGCACTGCGGCTCCACGAACCAGGTGCGCAGCCCGGCCGCCGCCGGCATGCGGTGGCGCACCAGGGGCGGCACGATCACCGCCGCGCCCCGATGGCAGGCGCCCGACTCGTCCACCACGACCGCTTCGCCCACGTCGGCGGCGGTCACCTGGTAGGCGGCGTGCCGATGCTCGCCGACGCCCGCCGACGGCCCCCGGTAGAACGCGTACCCCTCGCCGATGACGAACCGCCCGGCTACCGCTTCCACGACAGCGCAGCCTATCCGCGACCCCGCCGGGGGCGGCTCAGGCGGTTGCGGCCAGGGCCTCGTGCCAGCGGGCGGTGTCGGTGTACTGGTGCAGCCAGGAGATCCGGCCGTCGGTGACACGCCACAGATGGGCGAACTCCGCCTCGTACGCGCGGCCACTCCCGCGCGACGCGCCCCGGTAGGAGCCGGTGACCACCACCAGGCCGTCGGCGGTCTCGTGCCAGCTCTCGGCGTAGGGCGCGGTGTCGTACGCGGCGAACACCGCACCCCACACCCGGACCAGCGTCTCCTCCGGCCCCTCGAACGCGCCTCCCGCCCCGCACGGCATCCCCGGCGCGGTGCGGGCGCGGAACTCCGGATGCAGCAGCGCGAGGATCGCGCCGCCGTCGCCCGCCTGGGCGGCGCGGTAAAAGCCTCGGACGACCTCGGACGCCGTGGACATGCGGACTCCCTTTGTAGATGCGATATTCTAGAACGCACTCACCATTATTACCGGAAGGTACACCGCGTGGGCAGAGCAGCCAAGTTCGACCGCGACCAGATCCTCGACGCCGCCCTGGCCATCACGGCCGCCGACGGCCCCCCGGCCGCCACCATGGGCGCCGTCGCCGCCCGGCTCGGCGCGCCGACCGGGTCCCTGTACCACCGGTTCGGCTCCCGCGACCTCATGCTCGCCACCCTGTGGATCCGCACCGTACGGAGCTTCCAGCGCGGCTTCGTCGACGCGCTCACCGCCGGCGACGCCCGCGAGGCGGCACTGCACACCCCCCGCTGGTGCCGCCGCCACCCCGCCGAAGGCGCCCTGCTGCTGCTCCACCGGCGCCACGACCTGGCCGCCCGATGGCCCGCCGAACTCGGCCCCGACCTCGCCACCCTCAACGCCGAAGTGGGCGACGCCCTGGACGCCTACACCGCCCGCCACCCGGGCGTGGACCGGGAGCGCCTGACCTTCGCCACGATCGACGTCCCGTACGCCGCCGTCCGCCGCCACCTCCTGGACCACCGCCCCCCGCCCGCGACGGTCGACACCCTCATCACCACCACCTGCGACGCCCTCCTCCCACCCCCCGCCTGATGCCCGGCCCACACGCCCTCCTCCCAGTCACCCCAGCCCCCACCTGACCTCCAGCCCACACCTCTGACGCCGGGAGGCACGCTGCGTTAGGGGTGACCTCCGCACGGAGTGGCCCCGCACGAGATGACCGCACGGGATGACCGCACGGGATGACCGCACGGAGTGCGCCCCGCACAGGGTGCGCCCCCCGGGGTGCGCCCCCCCGGGGTGCGCCCCACGGGGTGCGCTCCGGCACGGGGTGCGCCCCTGCACGGGGAAGCTCCGGCCTGGGAGGCCCGCACGAGAAAGGCCCCACGCGGGGAAGCTGCGCCCTGGGAGGCCCGGGTGAGGAGCCCCCTGACGGGAAGGCCCCTCACGGGAAGACCCTGCACGGGGGGTGCGCCCCTTACACGGGGTGGGCCCCCGCTCAGGGCGGGCCCGGCGCGGGATGCGCCCCGCACAGGTGCGCCCGGCTCGGGTGCGCCCAGCCCGGGGGGACGGCCTACGGAGGGCGGGCGGCTGGTGGCCTCGGCGGGGAAGCTGCGGGGGACGAGCGTTCGGGCCCGTGCGGAGGGGTCAGAGCGCGGCGGCGAGGCGGGTGAGGGTTTCGGAGGTGGGTTCCGGGCGGGCGTGGCGGTGGCCGGTGCCCGCCCAGAGGTGGATGAGCCGGGTGTCGCCGGCGGCGGTGGCGGCCTTGCGGAGCGGGCTGGTGAGGTGGTGCAGGGCGGGGTAGCCGGGCGGGGCGACGGCGTCGTAGCGGTCGGTGAAATGGTTGCGCAGGGCGCGGGCGGGGCGGCCGGTGAAGGCGCGGGTGACGACCGTGCCGTCGAAGGCCGGGTCGGTGAGGGCGTTCTTGTGCGGTTCGGAGGCGCCGCTTTCGTGGGTGCGCAGCAGGACGGTGCCGACCATGACGGCTTCGGCTCCGGCGCGCAGGGTGGCGGCCACGTCGGCGGCGGTGGCGATCCCGCCCGCACCGATGATCGGGAGGCCGCCGACAGCCTGGCGTACCTGGGCGATCAGGTCGGGGAGGGTGACGGGCGGCGGCGGCGGCGGGGTGGCCGGGGTCAGGGTGGCGGAGTGGCCACCGGCGGCGGGGGCCTGGACGATGAGCGCATCCACGCCCGCGTCGGCGGCTGCGCGGGCCTCGTCGGCGGTGGTGACGGTCTGCAGGACGGTGGTCCCGGCGTCGCGCAGGGCCGTGACGGCCGCGCTGCCGGGCAGGCCGAAGGTGAACGACACCCACGGGACGGGGTCGGTGACGAGCAGGTCGAGCTTGTCGGCCCAGTGGTCGTCGTCCTCGATCGGGTCGGCGGGCAGGGTGAGGCCGTACGGGTCGGCCTCGCGCCGCACCTCGGCCGCGTACGCGCGGTAGGCCGCCGGGTCGACGGGGACCGGGTTGGGGGCGAACACGTTGACGCCGAACGGCACGCCCGCCGCGCGTACCGCCTGGATCTGGGTGGCGAGCAGGTCGGGGCTCTTGTAGCCGGCGGCGAGGAACCCGAGGCCGCCTGCGCGTGCGGCGGCGACCACCAGGTCGGGGGTGCTCGGTCCACCGGCCATCGGCGCGGCGAGGATCGGCAGGCCGGCTCCGAGGTGGGACAGCAGAGCGCTCATGCCCGCATTGTCCCCGCACCGCCCCCCAACCCCAGGCCCGGGGGTCAGGCCCCGCTCCGAAGTGGCGCGAACGCGGGCGCGGAGTCGGGGGTTGAGGCGGGCATGGGCGCCGGGCGAAGGCCGGTTCCGGCGGCGGATTCCGAGGGCGAAGGCGGCCCTGGCCTCGGAGAGCGCAGTCGGAGGCGAGGGGGACGGACCCGGGCGTGGGGACGGCCCGAGCGGGAGCGGACCCGGGCGAGGCGGGCCCGGCGAGGGTGGGGTTAGAAGGGGTAGGGGCGGGGGGTGTCGCGGGTGGTGATCCATTGGAGGTCGCAGAACTCCTCGGCGGCGAAGCCGAGGCCGAAGCGGCCCCAGCCGCTGTCCTTGACGCCGCCGAACGGCATGTGCGGCTCGTCGTTGACGGGCTGGTCGTTGACGTGCACGATGCCGGCTTCCAGGGCGGCGGCGAGGCGGAGGCCGCGGCGGGGGTCGGCGGTGATGACGGAGGCGGCCAGGCCCAGGTCGGAGGCGTTGGCGCGGGCGACCGCCTCTTCGGCGGTGTCGACCACCTCCAGGATCACCACCGGCCCGAACGTCTCGGCCTGGGCGAGCTCGGCCTCGGCGGGGACGTCGGTGAGGACGGTCGCCGGGTAGCAGGGCGGGCGCGGGTGGCCGCCGGCGAGGACGCGGGCGCCGAGGGCGACGGCCTCCTTGACGCGGCGGTCGAGCAGGGCCAGCGCCCATTCGTTGATGACGGGGCCGACGACGGTGGCGGGGTCGGCCGGGTCGCCGGTGGGCAGCGCCGCCGCCCTGGCCGCGAAGCGGGCGGTGAAGGCGTCGGCGAGCGGGCGTTCGACGTAGACGCGGCGGGCGCACATGCACACCTGGCCCTGGTGGACGAAGGCGCCGTAGATGGCGGCGTCGACGGCGTGGCCGAGGTCGGCGTCGGCGGCGACGATGAGCGGGTTCTGGCCGCTGAGCTGGAGGACGAGGCGTTTGAGGTGGCGTCCGGCCTTCTCGGCGAGGCGGCGGCCGGTGGCGGTGGAGCCGGTGAAGTTGACGCGTTTGACGTGCGGGGAGGCCAGCAATGCGTCGCCGACGGCGGCGGCTTCGCCGGGGGCGTGGGTGACGACGTTGAACGCGCCGGCGGGCAGCCCGGCCTCGTGCAGGATCTCGGCCCACAGGGCGCCGCCGGTGCGGGGTGACTCCTCGGAGGGTTTGAGCACGACCGTGTTGCCGAGGGCGAGGGGCCCGATGCTCGCCCGGCCGCCGAGGGCGAGCGAGGAGTTCCACGGCGCGATGGCGCCGACGACGCCGACGGGGCGGCGTACGGCCATCGCCTGGGTGCCGGGCAGGTCGGAGGGCAGGAGTTCGCCGGTGGGGCGGTAGGCGAGCTGGGCGGCCTGGCGGAGCAGCCGTACGGAGAAGTCGATCTGGACGTCGCCGAAGTGGCGGCCGCAGCCGGTTTCGGCGGCGAGGGCGGCGGCGACCTCGGCGCGGCGGGCGAGCAGGAGGTCGGCGGCGCGCAGGAAGATCTGCTGGCGTTCGGCGGGTGGCAGGCGGGACCAGCCGGGGAAGGCGCGGTGGGCGGCGTCGACGGCGCGGTCGGCGTCGTCGGCGTCGCCTGCGGCGACCGCGCCGAGCACCTCGCCCGTCCAGGGCGAACGGTTGGGGTAGGAGCGGCCGGACCGCGCGGCGGCCCACTCGCCGTCGATGAAATGACCGGTGAAGCCGCCCGTGCCGTCGCCCGTGGGACCGCCGGTGCCGGTGCCCTGGGCGGGCCGGGCGCTCTCGCTGTGCATGGAGCCCCGCTCTCCTTGCTCGGATGTGTTCGAACCTGCGAAACGCTGGAACTATATTCCAACCGTGACCGCTGACGATTCCGCCCGCCCCCGGGCCGCCACGGGCGCCTCCGCCACGTTCTCGGTGTCCCTGGAGCGCGGGCTGCGCATCCTGTCCGCCTTCACGGCGGACCGTTCGGTGCTGGGCATCGCCGACCTGGCGCGGGTCGTCGGGCTGAACAAGAGCACGACCCACCGGTACGTGACGACCCTGGTCAAGCTGGAGTATCTCCGCCAGGACCCGGACAGCAAGAAGTACTTCCTCGGCCCCAGGGTGGTGGACCTGGGATTCGCGGCGATCGACTCGATGGAGCTCACGGGGGTGGCCGCGCCGCTGCTCCAGGCGCTGGCCGACGAGACGGGCTGCACCGTGAGCATGGGCCTGTGCGACGGCCCGGACGTCGTGTACGTGGACCGCAGGCGCAGCGGCCGGCGCAGCGCCCTGGCCATGGATCTCAACCTGCACGTGGGCTCCCGGCTGCCCGCCTACTGCACGTCGATGGGCAAGGTGCTGCTGGCGTACAAGGATCCGGCGGCGCTGCGGCAGATTCTGGACCGGACGGAGATGGCGCGGCGCGGCCCGAGGACGATCACGAACCGGGAGCAGCTGATCGCGGCGCTGGCCAAGGTGCGGCAGAGCGGCGTGGCGGTGAACGACGAGGAGCTGGCGCCGGGGCTGCGGTCGTTCTCGGCGCCGGTGCGTGACCGGACGGGCGAGGTGGTGGCGGCGGTGAACGTCGCGGTGCACCTGACCATCGCGCCGACCACGCTGGAGACGCTGTCGGGGCGGCTCGAACCGCCGTTGCGCCGCACGGCGGCCGAGATCTCCCGCCGCCTGGGGTACCGCCCGAACGGATAGCGCGTTCGGACCAGGAAAATCGCGTTCGAACCCGTGAAACAGAGTGTTGCTCTGGTGCTGACGCGGCCGTACGGTCGCCTCAACTTCCCGCCACCGCAGGTCAGCGCCGTCCCCCGGCGACGAGGTGGCCGAGCGAACCACCCCCAGAGCGAGCGCGGTGCTCGCGGCCCCCTCATGCCCGCCGAGCACCGTCGACACAAGGAGTTTGGCGTGAGCGACACCTCAACGGGCGGCCTGAACCGCCGTTCCTTCCTCAGAGCGGCCGCCGCGCTCGGCGGGACGTCCCTGGTGGGCGCGTGCGGCGGGCTGAAGGGCACCGGCGGCTCGTCCTCCGACGTCCTCAAGATCGGGTACGTGAGCCCGCAGACGGGTCCGCTGGCCGGGTTCGCCACCGCCGACAACTTCGTGGTCAAGCAGATCCAGGAGGCGCTGCGCAACGGCTTCACCGCGGGCGGAGTGAAGCGGCGGATCGAGATCGTCGTCAAGGACACCCAGTCGAACGCCAACCGCGCCACGGAGGTCACCCGCCAGCTCATCAACAGCGACAAGGTGGACCTGATCGTCGGCTCGTCGACGCCCGACACCACCAACCCGGTCGCCGACCAGTGCGAGGCCAACGGCATCCCGAACGTGACCACGATCGCCCCCTGGGAGGCGTGGTTCCACGGCCGGGGCGGCAAGGACGGCGAGGGGTTCACGTACACGACGCTGTTCTTCTTCGGCATGAAGGAGTTCGCCGACTGCTTCTTCCCCATGTGGGACCGCATGGGCGTGACCGGCAAGAACGTGGCCGCGCTGTGGCCGAACGACACCGACGCCAACGCCTTCCGGCAGGGGCTCGGCCCGATGATGAAGAAGTCCGGCTACACGCCGGTCGACGGCGGCGCGTACCAGAACGGCGCCACCGACTTCACCGCGCAGATCGCGGCGTTCAAGGAGGCCGAGGCCGAGCTGTTCACCTGCGCGCCGATCCCGCCGGACTTCCAGACGTTCTGGAAGCAGGCCAGGCAGCAGGGGTTCAGGCCGAAGCTGGCCACGGTGGCGAAGGTGATGCTGTTCCCGTCCGAGGCGGAGGCGCTGGGCGATCTGACGGACAACATCGCCACCGACTTCTGGTGGAGCCCGGCGCACCCGTACGCCTCGACGCTGGACGGCCGCAGCGCCAAGCAGCTCGCCGACGACTTCGCCGCCGCGACCGGCAAGCAGTGGACGCAGGCGCTGGGCTCGGTGTACTCGCTGTTCGAGATCGCGGTGCAGGCGTTCAAGGAGGCGGACGACCCCAAGGACCGCGACGAGGTGGCGGCGAAGCTGCGCGGCATGAAGATCGAGTGCATGAGCGGCAAGCTGGACTTCACCGCCGGGCCGCAGCCGGGCATCGCGATCCAGCACCCGGTGGGCGGCCAGTGGCGCAAGGGTGAGCGCTTCCCGTGGGACGTGGTCATCGTGGACAACTCCGCCAACAAGGACGTTCCCGTCGGCGGCGACCTCCTGCCCACCAACCCGTGATGGCGGCGCTGTTGCGGCTGGACGGCGTCACCAAGAGCTTCGGCAGGGTGACCGTCGCCGAGAAGCTGACGCTGTCGGTCGAGGCGGGCGAGGCGCTGGGGATCGTCGGCCCGAACGGCGCGGGCAAGTCCAGCCTGTTCGCGATGATCTCGGGTGATCTGCGTCCCGACGGGGGCGCGGTGTGGTTCGGCGGCCGGGAGGTCACCGGCGCGCCGCCGTACGCGCGCACCCGGGCGGGCATCGGCCGCACCTACCAGGTGCCCAGGCCGTTCGAGCACCTCACGGTGTTCGAGAACGTGCTGGTCTGCGCCCACCAGGGCGCTGGCCTGCGCGGCGGCCGGGCGCAGGCGCACGCCATGGACGTGCTGGAGCGCACCGGGCTGGCCGCGCTGGCCAACACCCCGGGCGGGCGGCTCACGCTGTTGCAGCGCAAGCGCCTGGAGGTGGCCAGGGCCGTGGGCACCGCGCCCCGGCTCCTGCTGCTGGACGAGGTCGCGGGCGGCCTGACCGAGCCGGAGGTGGCCGAGCTGGTCGCGGTCGTACGCGGCCTGCACGCCGACGGGCTGGCCGTGGTCTGGATCGAGCACGTGGTGCACGCGCTGGTCAAGACCGTGGGCCGGATGGTGTGCCTGGCGGGCGGGGCCGTCGTCGCCGACGGTGAGCCGATGCGGGTGCTGGCCGACCCGAAGGTGCGCGAGCTCTACCTGGGCGGCGGACCCGAGACCGAGACGACCACCGGTGAGGAGGAGCGGCCGTGACCCTGCTGTCCATCCGCGACCTCACCGTCCACCACGGGCAGTTGCGCGCCGTGGACGCCCTCAGCCTGGAGGTACGGCAGGGCGAGGTGCTGGCGATCATCGGCGCGAACGGCGCGGGCAAGTCCACGCTGCTGCGCGCGCTGGCCGGGCTGATCCTGCCGACGTCCGGCACCATCGGCTTCGCCGGCCGCGACATCACCCGGCTGCCCGCCCACAGGCGGGTCTCGGCGGGGATCGCGCTGGTGCCGGAGGGGCGCAGGCTGTTCCGCTCCCTCACCGTGGAGGAGAACCTGCTGGCCGGCGGCTACCGGCGCCGTCCCGGCCCGTGGACGCTCGGCGCCGTGCAGGCGCTGTTCCCGTGGATGGCCGAGCGGCGCGGCCAGAACGCCGCCCAGCTCTCGGGCGGCGAGCAGCAGGCGGTGGCGATCGGCCGGGCGCTGCTGGCCAACCCCGACCTGCTGCTCATCGACGAGCTGTCGCTCGGCCTCGCGCCGGTGATCGTGCGCCGCATCTACGAGGCGCTGCCGGAGATCGTCGGCGCGGGCACCACCGCGCTCATCGTCGAGCAGGACGTCTCCCAGGCCATGCGGGTCGCCGACCGGGTGCACTGCCTGCTCGAAGGCCGGTCCGTGCTGCACGGGCGGCCCGGGGACCTGACCGCCGAACAGGTCGAACACGCCTACTTCGGCCTCGACGCCCGGCCTGCCGGCCAGGAAGGACACGACTGACATGGGCTGGCTCAACGCCGTCGTCCAGGGAATCCTGCTGGGCGGCCTGTACGCGCTGTTCGCCACCGGCCTGTCGCTGATGTTCGGCGTGATGCGCATCGTCAACCTGGCGCACGGCGACCTCGCCGTGGTCGCCTCGTTCCTGGCGCTGGCGCTGGTCGGCGGCACGGGGCTGCCGCTGTGGGTGGTGCTGGTGGTGACGGTGCCGCTGTTCGCGCTGCTCGGCTACCTGACGCAGCGGGTGCTGCTGCAGCGGAGCCTGGCGGCCGGGCCGCTGGCGACGCTGCTGGTCACGTTCGGCCTGTCGATCGTGCTGCAGAACGTGCTGCTGGAGATCTTCTCGGCCGACACGCGCACGCTCGACGGCGGCGCGTTCGCCACGGGCTCGTTCGAGCTGTCCGGCGCGATCTCGGTCGGCTACCTGTCGCTGACGACGTTCGTGCTGGCCGGGGCCGTGCTGATCGGCATCCAGCTGTTCCTGTCGCGTACCGGGCTGGGCCGGATGCTGCGCGCCTCGTCCGACGACGCGGAGACCGCCAGGCTCATGGGGGCCGACAGCCGGCACGTCTACGGCATCGCCACGGCCATCGCGTTCGCGACGGTCGCGCTGGCCGGGCTGATGTTCGCGATCCGCTCCTCGTTCGACCCGTCGATCGGCCCGTCCCGGCTGATCTTCGCGTTCGAGGCCGTGGTCATCGGCGGGCTCGGGTCGCTGTGGGGGACGCTGCTCGGCGGCATGGTGCTCGGCATCACGCAGTCGCTGAGCGCGCAGGCCGACCCGGCGCTGACCCTGCTCGCCGGCCATCTCGTCTTCCTCGCCGTGCTGGCCTTCCGGCCGCAGGGCCTGCTCGCTGGACGGACCGCATGACGCTCTCCGATTTCGTGACCGCCCGCGCGGCGGGCGGGCCGCACGTCAGCCGGGCCGCCCGCGCCTCCCGGCTGTCCGGCCTGGTCATGGCGGCCGGCGCGGCCCTGCTGGCGGCGCTGCCGTTCCTGGTGTTCAGCACGGTGACCGACACGCTGGTCAACCTGTTCGTGCTGGTCGCGCTGGCGAGCATGTGGAACCTGCTCGCGGGCTTCGGCGGGCTGGTGTCGGTGGGCCAGCAGGCCTACGTGGGCATCGGCGCCTACACGGTCATCGCGCTGGCCGACCTGGGCGTGCAGCCGTACCTGGCGGTCCCGCTGGCGGCGCTGACCTGCGCGGTGTTCGCGGTGCCGACGTCGTGGCTGGCGTTCCGGCTGCGCGGCGACTACTTCGCCGTCGGCACCTGGGTGATCGCCGAGGTCTACCGGCTCCTGGTGGTGCGGGTGGACAGCCTCGGCGGCGGCAGCGGCAAGGGACTGACCGGGCTGTCGGGGCTGGACCAGACGCTGCGCGGGGCGCTCACGTACTGGATCGCGCTGGCTCTGGCGCTGGCCACGATCGCGGGCTGCTACCTGCTGCTGCGCGGCCGGCTGGGACTGTCGCTGATGGCGGTGCGGGACGAGGAGACCGCCGCCGGTTCGGCGGGGATCGACGTGGGGCGGGCCAAGCGGCTGGTCTATCTCGTCTCGGCGGCCGGGTGCGGCGCGGCCGGCGGGGTGATCACGGTCAGCTCGCTCAGCGTCAACCCCGACGCGATCTTCAGTGTGCAGTGGTCCGCGTACATGATCTTCATCGTGGTGATCGGCGGGATCGGGTTCATCGAGGGCCCGCTGATCGGCGCGCTGGTGTTCTTCACGATGCAGCAGTTCCTCGCCGACTACGGTTCCTGGTATCTGGTCGTTCTGGGAGCGGTCGGGATCGCGGTGGCGCTCTGGCTGCCCGGCGGGCTGTGGGGGCTGGTGCGCTCCCGTACGGGGCTGAGCCTGTTCCCCGTCGGCTATCACGTGAGGAGGCCCGATGTCCGCGAGTGAGCCGTCGCCGGTCGAGCTGACCGAGCGCATGCTGGTGGCGATCGAGGCGACCGAGCCGCACCTGAACGCGTACGCCCTCGTCACGGCCGGGCAGGCCCGCGCCAGGGCCGCCGAGCTGGAGGCCGGGCCGGTGCGCGGGCCGCTGCACGGCCTGCCGATCGGGATCAAGGACCTGATCGACACAGCGGGCGTGCGGACCGCGTACGGCTCGCCGCGGTTCGCCGATCACGTGCCCGAGCGGGACGCGAGCGCGGTGCGCGCGCTGCGCGAGGCCGGCGCGGTGATCCTCGGCAAGCACGCCACGCACGAGCTGGCCTGGGGCGGGCGCACCGACAGCGCGTTCTTCGGGCCCACCCACAACCCCTACCGTCACGGGCACGTGCCGGGCGGGTCGTCGGGCGGGTCGGCGGCCTCGGTCGCCGCCGGGAGCAGCCTCGGCGCGCTCGGCTCGGACACGGCGGGCAGCGTGCGCATCCCGGCCGCGCTGAGCGGGTGCGTCGGGTTCAAGCCGGCCCGGGGGCGCGTCCCGCTCGACGGGGTGCTGCCGCTGGCGCCGTCGCTGGACCATCTCGGCGTGCTCGCCCCGACGGTCGACGGCGCGGCACGGCTGATGAGCGCTCTGGCCGCCCCGCTCGGGCCGGGCCCGTCCCGGCCGCCGCGGGTGGGCTGGCTGGGCGGCTACTTCGACGCGGTCCTGGAGCCGGGCGTGCGGGCGGCGCTCGCGGCCGCCCGGACGCGGCTGGAGGAGCACGGCGTGCCCGTCGAGGACGTCGCCGTGCCCGACGAGCCGCTGATGCCCGAGGCGGTGCTGGCCAGGATCGTGCGCGAGGCGGGCGCGTTCCACCGGCGGGCGTTCGAGCGGGAGCCCGCCCTGTTCGGGGCCGACGTGGCCGAGCTGATGCGGATGCCGCCGCCCGCGCCCGAGGAGACCGGACGGCAGGAGGCGGCCATACGCCGGATGACGGCCCGGCTGGAGCGGGCCCTGGACTCCTGCGACGTGCTGGTCAGCGCGACCGTGCCGATCACCGCGCCGCCGATCGGCGCGATGACCGCCGTGGTCGCCGGGCCGGCCGGGCCGGTCGAGTGGCCGATCGAGCTGCTGCTGACCCGGCTGACCTCGCCGTTCAACGCCGCCGGGCTGCCGGCCGTCTCGGTGCCGGTGGCGCTGGCCGGCGGACTGCCCGTCGGGCTGCAACTGGCGGGCGCGGCCGGGCGGGACGACCTGGTCCTCGACGCCGCCCGCCTGGTCGAGCGGCTGACCCCGCCCCTGCCCGCACCACCACACTCACACAGAAGGGAACGGCCGTGACACTGCTCGACGGCACCGACTGGCAAGGAAAGATCTTCAAGACCGGCGCGTGGACGCCGGGGAGCGGCGGCGACTACGCCGTCGTCGAGCCCGCCACCGGCGGCGAGCTCGGCCGCATGGGCCTGGCCTCCCCGGAGGACGTGGCCGAGGCCGCCCGCACCGCCGCCGAGGCGCAGCGGGAGTGGGCCGCCCTGCCGCACACCGCGCGGGCCGCCGTGCTGCGCAGGGCCGGTGACCTGTGGCAGCGGCACGCCGAGGAGATCAGCGGCTGGAACGTCCGCGAGGTGGGCGCGGTGCCCGGCATGGCCGGGTTCGCCCTGCACGTGGCGGCCGAGGAGTGCTACGAGGCGGCGTCGCTGCCCGGCCGCGCGATCGGCGAGGTGCTGCCTTCGGAGCAGCCGCGCCTGTCGATGGCCCGGCGCATGCCGGCCGGGGTGGTGGCGGTGATCTCGCCGTTCAACGTGCCGATCATCCTCGGCATCCGGTCCGTGGCCCCGGCGCTGGCGCTCGGCAACGCGGTCCTCCTCAAGCCCGACCCGCGTACCGCCGTCACCGGCGGCACGCTGATGGCGCGCGTGTTCGAGGAGGCCGGGCTGCCGCCGGGCGTGCTCCAGATGCTGCCCGGCGGCGCGGACGTGGGCGAGGCGCTGATCGCCGACCCGCACGTGCGCGTCATCTCCTTCACCGGCTCCACCCCGGTCGGCCGGCGCATCGGCGAGCTGGCCGGCCGCCATCTCAAGCGGGCCCACCTGGAGCTCGGCGGCAACTCCGCGCTGCTGGTGCTGGACGACGCCGACGTGGAGTCCGCGGTGAACCTGGCCGCCTGGGGCTCGTTCTTCCACCAGGGCCAGATCTGCATGACCACCGGCCGCCACCTGGTCGACGGCCGCCTCTACGACGAGTTCGTGGAGCGCCTGGCCGCCAAGGCGGGCGGGCTCACCGTCGGCGACCCGGCCACCGGCGAGGTCGCGCTCGGCCCGGTCATCGACGCCGGGCAGCGCGACAAGATCCACCGGCTGGTCACCGAGAGCGTCGGCCAGGGCGCCAGGCTCGCCTCCGGCGGCTCCTACGAGGACCTCTTCTACCGGCCGACGGTGCTGGCCGACGTGCCGCTGACCGCGCCGGCCTTCGCCGACGAGGTCTTCGGGCCGGTCGCGCCGGTCACCCGCGTCTCGTCGGCCGAGGAGGCCGCCGAGATCGCCGCGGCCAGCGAGTACGGCCTGTCGCTGGGCATCGTCACCCGCGACGCGATGCGCGGGCTGGCCGTGGCCGAGCGCATCCCGACCGGCATCGTGCACATCAACGACCAGACGGTGAACGACGAGGCCAACGCCCCCTTCGGCGGCGTGCGCGCGTCCGGCACCGGGTCGCGGTTCGGCGGGGCGGCGGCCAACATCGAGGCGTTCACCGAGACCCGGTGGATCACCATGCGGGGCGAGCCGCCGCGTTACCCCTTCTGAACCCCTTCTGGGGGAAAACCTGCGGCGTGTTCCCTGACACCCTGCGTGCCTGGTGCGTACTGTCGGCGGTGATTCTCCAGTTTCCGCTGGTCAGGGCATCTTTCTTTCGCGTATGGGGGGACTCGCGTGAGCGTGGCCGTGGTGATGCCCGCCTACCGGGAGGAAGCCAATCTGGCGGCGACCGTCGAGGACTTCCTCACGACGCTGGAGGAGGACGAGCACTGGGTGGTCGTCGTCGACGACGGCTCGCCCGACCGCACCGGCGAGGTCGCCGACCGGCTGGCGAGCCGCTTCCCCGGCCGGGTCAAGGTCGTGCACCACCAGGCCAACCTGGGCTACGGCGCGGCCGTGCGCACGGGCATCGCGCACGCGCTGGCGGAGACCGGGGCGCGGCGGATCTTCCTGACCGACTCCGACGGCCAGTTCCGCGCCCACGGCCTGCCGGAGCTGGTCGCGGACGCCGAGCGGGAGCGCGCCGACGTGGTGATCGGCTACCGGCTGCCGCGCGCCGACCCGCTGGGGCGCCGGCTGGCGGGCGGGGCCTGGACGTGGCTGAACCGGCTGCTGCTCGGGATCAGGGCCCGCGACGTGGACTGCGCCTACAAGCTGTTCGACCGGCGCGTGCTCGAACGCCTCGACCTGCGCGCCGACGCCGCGACGATCTCCCCCGAGCTGCTGGCCAAGGCCCGCGGCCTGGGCGCGCGGATCATCCAGCGGCCGGTGGAGCACTTCCCGAGGCTGCACGGCGAGCAGAGCGGCGGCCGGCTGCCGGTCGCGCTGCGGTCACTGCGCAGCCTGCTCTCGCTGTGGGCCGAGGTGTCGCCCGCGACCCCTGTGGGCCGGGCCGCGCACCGGCTGGTCCGGCCGCGCGACCCCGTCCTCGCCGTGCTCACCGTGCTGGCCGCCGTGCTGTCGATGGTCGCCTGGCAGCACTTCGGCGCGGCGCGGCTGGCGTACCCGGACGCGATCTCGCACCTGCTCATCTCCCGCCGGGTGATCAGCTCGCCCACGCCGGGCCTGGCGCAGCTCGGCGGCGTCTGGCTGCCGCTGCCGCACCTGCTGACGCTGCCGCTGGTGTGGATCGACGGCTGGTACCGGTCGGGCACGGCGGCGACCGTCGTCTCGATGATCGCGTACGTGCTGGCGACCCGTTACCTCTACCGGACGGCGCTGCTGCTCAGCGGCAGCCGGTGGGCCGGGGTCACGGCGGCGGCCGTCCTCGCGCTCTGCCCCGCCGTGCTGTATCTGCAGAGCACGCCCATGACCGAGCTGCCGCTGCTGGCGTGCCTGGCCGCGACGGTCTACCACCTCACGGCGTGGCGGCGTACCGAGGACTACCGGAGCCTGGCCGCGGCCGGGGCGGCGGCGCTGCTCGCGACCCTCACCCGCTACGAGGGGTGGGTGATCGCCGCCGTCGCGGCGCTGATCGTGGGCTGGACCGTGTGGCGGCGCTCGCCGCGCCCGCGCCGGCGCTCCCGCGCGGAGGCGCACGTGATCTTCTACGGCACGCTCGCGTTCGCCGGGATGGCGCTGTGGCTGCTGTGGAACGTGGTCATCTTCGGCGACCCGCTCTACTTCTACGCCGGCGAGTACGCCAAGCCGTCGCTGTGGGTGTCGCGCGACGAGCTGACCGTGGGCGACTGGGGGACGTCGCTGAGGACGTACGGCTACGCGGTGGTGGGCAACCTGGGTCCGGTGCTGCCCGTGCTGGCGCTGGCCGGGCTGGTGGCGCACGTGCTGCGGCGGCGCGATCCGGTGTGCCTGGCGCCGCTGCTGCTGGCGGTGTTCTTCGTCTACGCGCTCTACGCCGGGCAGCGTCCGCTGCACGTGGAGGAGATCGCCGGCGACCTGTACAACGTGCGCTTCGGCCTGATCGTGATCCTGCCGGTGGCGCTGCTCGCGGGCGGACTGGCCGCCGAGGCGGCGCGGGCCGGGCGGCCGGTCGCCGCGCTGGCCGGCGCGGTCGCCGTGCTGGTGTGCCCGCTGGCCACCGGCGAGCTGGACGTGCGGCGCGAGGCCGAGGCGTTCCGGTCGGGCGAGGCGGTCCGGTCCGGGCTGCGGGCCGCGGCCTGGCTCCGATCCCACTACGACGGCGGCAGGGTGCTGATGCAGTCGTTCGGCAACGAGGTGCTGACCTTCCACTCCCGGGTGCCCACCGGGTCCATCCTGTACGAGGGCAGCTTCCGGCAGTGGCGGGCGGCGCTGGACGACCCGGCGGGCAGCGGCGTGCGGTGGATCCACATGCGCCGCACGCCGGGCGACCGCGACCGGGTGTGGAAGGCGCTGAACGGCGCCCCGGCTCTGCGCGGCTACACGCCGGTCTACGACGACGGCGACCGCGTCGTCTACCGGGCGGGGGCGGCCCGGTGAGCGCGCACGTCACGCTGAGCCGCGGGCAGCGGATCACCGCCGGGGCGGGCGCGCTCGTGCTGGCCGGGGCGATGGCGCTGACCGGGGTGGTGACGGTGCTGGCCGCCTGCATGGTCACCGTCACCCTGCTGTACGCGGCGGGCGTCGGCTACAAGCTGTGGCTGATCTTCCAGGCGCGGGGCGGCGACGTGCTGCGCTTCGCCGAGCTGCCCGGGGACGACGACCTGCCGCCCTACACGGTGCTCGTGCCGCTGCACCGCGAGGGCCGCGTCGTGCCCGCGCTGCTGCGGCGGCTGGCCGCGCTCGACTACCCGGCCGACCGGCTGCAGGTCCTGCTCCTGGTCGAGGAGGACGACGAGGACACCGCCGCCGCGCTGCCCGGCGAGCTGCCCCCGGGCTTCGAGCTCGTGCTGATCCCGGCGGGCGAGCCCAGGACGAAGCCGAAGGCGTGCAACGTCGGCCTGGAGCGGGCCCGCGGCGAGTTCTGCGTGATCTACGACGCCGAGGACAGGCCCGAGCCGTCGCAGCTGCGCAAGGCGGTCGCCGCGTTCGCCGGGGCGCCCCGCTGGGTGGTGTGCGTCCAGGCCGAGCTGCACTACTGGAACCCGTGGACCAACTGGCTCACCCGGTGCTTCACCGCCGAGTACGCGCTGAACTTCAGCCTCTTCCTGCGCGGGCTCGACCGCTACCGGATGCCGATCCCGCTCGGCGGCACCTCCAACCACTTCCGCGCGGACGCCCTGCGCGAGCTGGGGGCGTGGGACCCGTACAACGTCACGGAGGACGCCGACCTGGGCATCCGGATCGCGCGGCGCGGGTGGAGCGTGCGCATGATGGACTCGGTCACCGAGGAGGAGGCCAACAGCCGGCTGGGCAACTGGGTGCGGCAGCGCAGCCGGTGGATCAAGGGCTACATGCAGACGTGGCTCGTCCACATGCGCTCGCCTCGGCGGCTGTGGCGGGAGCTGGGGGCGCGCGGGTTCTGGAGCTTCCAGTTCACGGTCGGGTTCTCGGTGCTGTGCACGCTGCTCAACCCGGTGCTGTGGGCGCTCACGGCGCTCTATCTGGTGGCGGGGCCCAGCGCGGTCGAGGCGCTGTTCCCGGGGGTGGCGCTCTATCTGGGCACGATGGTCATGGTGGCCGGCAACCTGCTGCTGATGCTCGCACACATGGCGGGCTGCCTGGAACGCTCGGTGCACGAGGCGGTCCGCACGATGCTGCTGGTGCCGCTCTACTGGGCGCTGATGAGCGTGGCGGCGTTCCGGGCGCTGGTGCAGCTCGCGCGGCCGAGCCGCCGCTTCCACTGGGAGCTGACCGAGCACGGGCTGGTGCCCGACTCCCCCGGCGTCACGTGACGGCGGGGGCGCGAATCACGCGCCCCCGCCCCACGGTCAGGAGTCGGCGACCGGCACCAGGCGGAAGGTCTGGTTCTCGCCGCCGTGGCAGCGGTGGTGCTGGACGACCGTGTAGTGGTCGTGGGAGTGGCCGAAGACGTCGATGCACTCCTTGTTGTACGCCGAGCGCCACATGACCGGCCTGCCGGACAGCGCGCCCGGCCGGTCGGCGTTCCACAGCGCGCGCGGGTTGACGTGCCCGAACCGGCCGCAGACGTCCTGGACGAGGCGGGCGTGCCGCTCGCGGGGAATCGCGGCGCACAGGCCGGAGTGGCGGTTCACCAGGAGCCAGGCGTGGTCCCAGCGGACGACGCGCCACTGCTGCGTGGACAGGCCGCGCACGGGCACCTGGATCATCCCGAGCGGGCGCGGGCCGTGGGTCTGGGCGGTGATCGCCTGGCGGCTGTGCTCGGCGACGATGTAGAAGACGTCCCCGCGGTCGGTGCCGGGCCGCGACAGCGTGTCCGCCGCGGCGGCGGGCATGGCGGCGGGTATGGCGGCCGAGACCGCGAGCAGGGCGCCCAGGAGCGCTCCGGCGCTCCTGGTGACGAAATTGGTGTTTTTCGCCATTTTCAAGGATTCCTCCGGGAAATTGGGTTGACCGGACGAGAAAAGCTCGTCTCCGCCGAAGAAACACTTTCACCCGCCACACAAGCCGCCCCCCAGCCTGGGGTATTCCACTTGCCAAAAACGCCATGACGCCTTTCCCTGACAGAAAAGGGAAAGGAAGAACGGCTCAATCGGCGTCGGCGAGCGGCAGCCGCAACACGAAAGCCGCACCCGCCTCCGAGTCCCCGACCTTCAGCGAACCCTGGTGCGCCTCGGCGATGGCACGGGAGATGGCCAGGCCGAGACCGCTGCCCTTCGGGTCGCGCCGATGCGCCTCGGCCAGCCGGACGAAGGGCTGGAACACCCGCTCCCGGTCCGCCTCCGCGATGCCGTCGCCGTCGTCGAGCACCGTGACGACCGCCTGGCCGTCCACCCGGGCGAGGCTGACCTCCACACCCGACCGGGCGTGACGCTGCCCGTTCGCCATCAGGTTGACCAGCACCTCGCAGATCTGGACGGTGTTCCCGCGCACCCGGACGCCCTCCGCGCCCTCCTCGACCCGGACCCGGACCGGCACCCCCGAGCGCCGCGCCGCCGCCTCCCCGCGCACCAGCTCGGCCAGGTCCACCCGCTCCGCGCCGTGCGGGGCGGCCCGGACCCGGGCCAGCATCAGCATCTCGTCGATGATCGACTGGCAGCGGTCGGCGGTGCCGAGCGCGTCGCGGATGGCCTGGTGCGGGTCCACCTCCCGATACAGCAGCGCCTCCTCCAGCTGCGTCCGTATCCCGGTCAGCGGCGTGCGCAGCTCGTGCGACACCATCGAGCAGAAGTTGCGCTGCTGCTCGACCGCCGCCTGGAGCCGGGCCAGCGTCACGTTCGCGGTACGCGCCAGCCGGGCGAACTCGTCACTGCCGTGCGGCTCCGGGATGCGCAGGCTCAGGTCCGTCACGGTCACCTCGGCCAGCCGGCGCCGCATCGCCTCCACCGGCCGCAGCGCCAGGCCGGTCAGGACCCAGGCCACCCCCACCATCAGGGCGCTCGCCGCCAGGACGCCCGCGCCCAGGAACAGCTCCAGCCGGTGCGTGGCGAGGATCTCCGGCTGCATCCGCCCGGCGTAGACCACGTGCGACTCGCCGCCCCACAGCACCTGCTCCTCCTGGGGCGACGGCCGGGTGGCGGTGAACATGACGCACCCGGCCGGCGAGCACTCGGTCCGGTGCTCGATCCGGTCCTCCGACCGCGGCCAGAACGCGCTGAGCGGCGGACGCCCGGCGGCCGCCCGGCTGGCCGACACCACGTTCCCGGACGAGTCGACGAGCTGCATCAGGTCGACGTCCGAGGCGGTGACCGGCGGCGACGGCCGCCTCGTGGTCATCGACCCGATCCAGTCGGTCGCCGCCCGCTCGGTCTCCTCGAAGACGCCGCGCTCGATGGCGGCGCGGATCGCCACGTCGGCGAGCACGCCGATCGCGCTCAGCACGACCAGGGAGAACACGCCGGCGGCCAGCGCCAGCGTCGCCTGCACGGACAACCTGCCGGCGGGCGCGGCCCTCACGCCCGCCGCCGCCCACGCGCCGCCGGATACACCCGGTGAACGTTCCTCGCCTTCACCGTGGAATAACCCAGCATTCGGTCAAGGCGCCGCCGCCCCTCCATTTGATCCTCTTTCCGGCATATGCTCCGTTTCGCCGGGCGAATACATCGGCGTACGCCCGGTGGGAAAGGGTGACGACGTCAATGGACATGGACACAATGGACCTGGACACGACCTTCCTGGAGGACGCGGACCGGCTCCTCATCCGCTACGGAGCCGCCTTCACCCCGCGCCTCATCGAACGGGCCTCCGGCTCGTACGTCTACGACCGCGAGGGCACGCCCATCCTCGACTTCACCTCCGGGCAGATGAGCGCCATCCTCGGCCACGCGCACCCGGACATCGTCGCGACCGTCTCGGCGGCGGTCGCCTCCCTGGACCACCTCTACAGCGGCATGCTCAGCGCCCCCGTCCTCGACCTGGCCGCCAGGCTCACCGCCACCCTGCCGCCCGAGCTCGGCAAGATGCTGCTGCTCACCACGGGGGCCGAGGCCAACGAGGCGGCGATCAAGATGGCCAAGCTCGCCACCGGCGGCTACGAGATCGTCTCCTTCGACCGCTCCTGGCACGGCATGACCCAGGGGGCCGCCGCCGCGACCTACTCGGCCGGGCGGCGCGGCTACGGCCCGCCCACGCCGGGCAACCTCGCCCTGCCCGCCCCCAACGCCTACCGGTCGCCGTTCCGCTCCCCCGACGGCTCCTACGACTGGGAGGCCGAGCTCGCCTACGGCTTCGCCCTGGTCGACCGGCAGTCCTCCGGCAGCCTCGCCGCCTGCCTCGTCGAGCCCGTCCTGTCCTCGGGCGGGATCATCGACCTGCCTCCCGGCTACCTGCGCCGCCTCAAGGACCTGTGCGAGGAGCGCGGCATGCTGCTCGTCCTCGACGAGGCGCAGACCGGCCTCGGCCGCACCGGGACGATGTACGCCTTCGACCGCGACGGCGTCACGCCCGACATCCTCACGCTGTCGAAGACCCTCGGGGCCGGGCTGCCGGTGGCGGCCGTCGTCACCACCACGGAGATCGAGCGGGTCTGCCACGAGCGCGGGTTCCTCTTCTACACCACGCACGTCTCCGACCCGCTGGCCGCCTCGGTCGCGCTGACCGTGCTCGACGTGATCGGGCGCGAGCGCCTCGTCGAGCGGGCCGCCCGGCTCGGCGACCAGCTCACCGAGCGGCTGCTCGCACTGCGCGACGCCTACGAGGTCGTCGGCGACGTCCGGGGCCGCGGCCTGCTCCAGGGCGTCGAGCTGGTCCGTGACAAGTCGTCCAAGGCCCCCGCCGACGCGCTCGGCGCCGCCGTCACCCGCGCCTGCCTCGAACGCGGGCTGCACATGAACATCGTCCAGCTGCCCGGGATGGGAGGCATCTTCCGCATCGCCCCGCCCCTCACGATCGGCGAGGACGACCTGCACACGGGCGTCGACATCCTCGAAGCCGCCCTCAAGGCCACGACCGGCTGAGTCCCCCGGCCGAACGGCTTCCGCCCGGCCGGGAACGTCCGGCGTGCCGGGCTGGCCCGGGCGCCTTCTCGGGTGGCACCCTGCGGAGAAGCGCCCCGTACCGTCGAGGCCGTGCTCGTCGCGGCGCTGGGAGAGTGACATGCTGCTCGTCGTCGCGCTGGGCGGCAACGCCCTGCTGGAACGGGGCGAACGCCCGGACGCCGCGGTGCAGCGGCGGCACGTGCGGGCAGCGGCCCGCGCGCTCGCCCCGCTGGGCGCCGAGCACACGCTGGTGCTCTGCCACGGCAACGGGCCGCAGATCGGCATGCTGGCCGTCGAGAGCGCGAACGACCCGGACCTGGCCCACCCGTTCCCGCTCGACACGCTCGGCGCCCAGACGCAGGGCATGATCGGCTACTGGCTGGCGCAGGAGCTGGCCAACGCGGGCCTGCCCGGCCCGGTGGTCACGATCGTCACGCAGACGGAGGTGGGCGCGGACGATCCGGCGTTCGCCGCGCCCACGAAGTTCGTCGGCCAGAGCTACCCGGAGGCCGAGGCGCGCAGGCTGGCCGTGGAGCACGGGTGGACCGTGGCCCGGCAGGGCGAGGGCGGGGCGTGGCGGCGGGTCGTCGCGTCCCCGGCGCCGCGCCGCGTCGTCGAGCTGCCGACCATCCGGCGTCTCGTGGCCGCCGGCACGTCGGTGATCTGCGGCGGCGGAGGCGGGGTGCCCGTGCTGCCCCGGCCCGGCGGGCGGCTGGAGGGCGCGCAGGCCGTCGTGGACAAGGACCTCACGGCGGCGCTGCTGGCGATCGAGCTGGGGGCCGACCGGCTCGTGGTGCTCACCGACGTCGACGCGGTCCGGCGCGACTTCGGCACCCCGCGGGAGCGGCCGCTGTCGTCGGTGGACGTGAGCGAGCTGCGCGCGATGCGGTTCCCGGCCGGGTCGATGGGGCCGAAGGCGGAGGCGTGCGTACGGTTCGTCACCGCGACCGGGCGGCCCGCGGCCATCGGCGCGCTGCGGGACGCGGCGGCGGTGCTCGCCGGGCAGGCCGGGACCACGATCACAGCCTCGCCCGGCGCTTGCGGGCCGGCGGTCACGACGTCGCACGGCGTCGGCGAGCCGGGCGGCTGACCGCCTCGCGCGATCCTGAGGCTCAGCGCTCCTCCTGAGGCTCAGCCCTGCTCCTCCAGGTGCTGCGCTACGACGCCGATCAGCCGCCGGGCGCGGGAGGCGAGGGCGGCCAGGTCGCCGTCCGCGCAGGCGTCGCCGAGCAGCGGCGCGCCCATGCCGACGGCGCGGGCGCCCGCGCGCAGGTAGGCGGGCACGTCCTCGATCCGGACGCCGCCGGTCGGCACGAGCGGCACCTCCGGCAGCGGCGCGAGCACGTCCCTGACGTAGCCGGGGCCGCCCGCCGCGCTCGCGGGGAACACCTTGACCAGGGCCGCCCCGCCCCGCCACGCCTGGAGGATCTCCGTCGGCGTGAACGCGCCCGGCACGACGGGGACGCCGAGCCTGCGTCCCTCCTCGATCACCTCGGGCAGGACCGCCGGGGTGATCAGGTAGCCCGCTCCGGCGTCGACGGCCTCCCGGGCGGCCTCGGCCGTCAGCACGGTGCCCGCGCCCACCGCGACCCCCTCGGTCCCGCCCCGGGCGGCCCACCGGATCGCCTCCAGCGCGCCGGGCGTCGTCATCGTGACCTCGGCCGCCCGTATGCCGCCGCCGGCCAGCGTCGCCAGCACGGCGGCCAGGCGGCGCGAGGCGGCGGCCCGGACGACGGCGATCACCGGGACGGCGGCCAGCGCCTCCTCCAGCCCGGTCACGCGGCGCCCCCGGAAGCCGCGGCCCCGGTCATCGCGGCGCGTCCACGGCCGTGAGGTGGAGCAGCGCGGAGCGGTCCGGGAACAGGGGCGGCACCGCGATGCCGGAGGCGGCCAGCGCCGAGCCGGGCAGCACGGCGCCGCCGGACGTCCAGGCGGGGGCGGCCCCGTGGGAGTCGACGGGGACCAGGGGCCGGATGCGGTAGAGGGTGCCGGGGTCGAGGCCGGGCAGGCGGAGGAGGCCGGGCGGCCAGGTGGCGGGGCGGTCGAGCAGCGCGATCTCGAAGAGGGCCGCGCGCCCGTCGGGGGCGACGACGCCGTGCGCCTCCACGCCGTCGGGCACGTCGTCGAGCCGGACCATGACGCCGCCGTGGAGCAGCTCGCGGTGCTCCTTGTGCAGGGCGATCCACCCGGCGAGCTCGGCGAGCTCGGCGTCGGTGAGCGCGGTGAGGTCCCATTCGACGCCGTAGTGGCCGAAGAACGCGGTGGCGGCGCGGAAGGCGAGGTCGTGGCGGCGGCCGGTGGTGTGGGAGCGGCCGGCGCCGATGTGGCTGCCGATGAGCTCGGGCGGCAGGAGCTGGGCGGTCCAGCGCATGATCTGGCGGCGTTCGGCCGGGTCGATGCAGTCGCTGGCCCACACGCGGTCGGTGCGTTCGAGGATGCCGAGGTCGACGCGGGCGCCGCCGGAGGAGCAGGACTCGATCTCCAGCCGGGGGTGGGCGGCGCGGATCTCGTCGAGCAGCCGGTAGACGGCGTGGGTCTGGGCGTGCACGGCGGCGCGGCCCTGCCGGTGGGGCGACCCCGCGTCGACGAGGTCGCGGTTGTGGTCCCACTTGACGAAGTCGAGCTCGTACTCGCCGACGAGGGCGAGCAGCCGTTCCTTGATGTGGGCGTACGCGGCGGGGTTGGTGAGGTCGAGCACCTGCTGGTGGCGGGCGGTGGGCGGCAGGCGGTCACCGGTCCGCAGGATCCAGTCCGGGTGGGCGCGGGCGAGCTCGGAGTCCGGGTTGATCATCTCGGGCTCGAACCAGAGGCCGAACTGCATGCCGAGCTCCCTGACCCGCTTGACGAGCGGGTGCAGCCCGTCGGGCCAGACGGCCGGGTCGACGTGCCAGTCGCCGAGGCCGGCGCGGTCGTGGCGGCGGCCGAGGAACCAGCCGTCGTCGAGCACGAACCGCTCCACGCCGACCCTGGCGGCACGGGCGGCCAGGTCGAGCAGCCGGTCCAGGTCGTGGTCGAAGTAGACGGCCTCCCACGTGTTGAGCACCACGGGCCGGGGCGAGGCCGGGTGGGCGGGGCGGGCGCGCAGGTGGTCGTGGAAGCGGCGGGCCGCCTCGTCCAGGCCGCGCCCGTACGTGGCGTGGATCCAGGGCGTCCGGTACGTGTCGCCGGGGGCGAGGACGATCTCGCCGGGCAGCAGCAGCTCGCCGCCGCCGATCAGGGTGCGGCCGGTGGCGGTGCGCTCGGCGTAGTGGCGGTGGCCGCCGCTGAAGCCGACGTGCAGCCCCCACGCCTCGCCGCGCCGGAAGCCGAGGTCGGCGGTGCCGGCGAACAGGACGGTGGCGGCGTCGGCGCCGGTGCGTCCGCGCCGGTTCTCCCGCAGGTGGGCGCCGACGGTGAGCGGGCGGCGTTGCGGGACGCGTTCCTTGGACCAGCGTCCCGCCTGGTCGAGCACGTCGGTGGCGTGCCCGGGGACCGGGAGGGCCAGGTTGAGCGCGTCGAGCGTGTAGGGCAGGTCGTGCTCGTTGCGCAGCTCGGCGCGGGCGCGCAGCAGCCCGTACGGGTCGAGCTCGGCGGTGAGGGCGAGGGCGAGGCGGGCGTGCGGGTCGGCGGCGGTGACGGTGAGGCGCCGCCCGGCCGTCTCGCAGGTGACGGCGGTGAACGCGGGCGACCAGTTCTCGCCCTGGTGGTGGCCGGACAGGCCGGGCAGGCCGGCCCAGCCGGTGCGCGCCTCGGGGACGAGCGCCGTGCGGATCGGCGCGTCGGAGGTCTGGTCGGGGCGCGGCCTCAGCTCGGCGGCCAGGTGCTCCAGGGCGTCGTCGGCGAGCGGGCCGAGGTCGGGCCCCCAGTGCAGGATCGCGGGCAGGGCGTCGGGAGGGCATTCGAGGACCACGGACACGCCGGCGGCCCTGAAGTGGTGGAGGTGCATGGGGCGCTTTCTGCTGGACGGTGCCTGCTGGACGTGCGGAGATCGTACGTCAGCGGCGCGGCCCGGCGACCCCGATGGCCCGCCTCACGGTGAACGGGTCCGGCAGCATGTCGAGCATCGCCCTGGCCAGGTCGCCGCGCGTCATGGAGCCGGGCACGTTGGCGTCCACGGCGCTGCGGTAGCGGCCGGTGGCGGGCTTGCCGGTCAGCCGGGGAGGCCGCAGCACGGTCCAGTCGGCGGTGCTCGCGGCCAGGGTCCGCTCCATGCGCTCGAGGTCGGCGTACACGGTGCCGAAGACGGCGCGGACGGCGGGCATGCCGAGCCTGCGCCACAGCAGCGACTCCCCCGCGCCCGTGCGCAGCACCGGCTGGGCGCTGAGGGCGAGCACGCGGCGGACGCCGGTGGCGTCCATGGCCGTCAGGATGGCGGCGATGCCGGCCGAGCACACCCGCGAGGTGTCGTTGCGGCTGTTGGGCCCGAGCGCGGACAGGACCGCGTCGCTGCCGGTCAGGAGGGGTTCGAGGGTGCGCGGGGCGAAGACGTCGGCGGTGGCGATCTCCAGCGCGGGGTGGGAGAGCGGCAGCCTGGCCGGGTCGCGGACGGCGGCGACGACCTCGTGGCCCGCGGCCAGGGCGCGCTGGACGACGGCTCTGCCGGTGCCGCCGGTGGCGCCGAAGACGGTGATCCTCACGCCGACGATGCTAGCCAACCGATTCATCGGCCGGTGAAATGCGCTGCGGCGAACCGGGGGTTGACAGTCGTTCCGCGCTCTTCGCTATCTTGTACATATGAACACCTCTTCAGATGAAGGCATCTTGATGGTGGACGGGTGCGCCGTCAAGGTCGTCGACGCCGACCGGGTGAGCGCCGTGCGGGAGCGGATGCCGGCCGCCGAGGACGTGACCGACACCGCCGACGTCTTCGGCCTGCTGGCCGACCCCAACCGGCTGCGGCTGCTGGTCGCGCTCCTGGACGGCGAGCTGTGCGTGTGCGACCTGGCGGCGGTGACCGGCCAGAGCGAGTCGGCCGTCTCCCACGCGCTGCGGCTGCTGCGCGCGCACCGCATCGTGGCGGCACGCCGTTCCGGCCGGATGGCGTACTACCGTCTGGAGGACCCGCACGTGCGGATGCTGCTCGACGTGGCGCTCGCGCACACCGAGCACACCGAGGCCATCCACCCCGAGCGCGACGGGAGGTCGTGATGGGCTCCGGCCACGGGCACGGGCACGCGGCGGGCCGCCACCGCTGGCGGCTGGCCGTCTCGTTCGTGCTGATCGGCGTCTTCTTCGTCGTCGAGCTCGTCTTCGGCCTGCTGTCGGGCTCGCTGTCGCTGCTGTCGGACGCCGGGCACATGGCCGCCGACGTGGTCACGCTCGGCGCGGCGCTGGTCGCCACCCGCATCGCCACCCGTCCCGACACGACCGGCCGGCGCAGCTACGGCTCCTACCGGGCCGAGGTGTTCGCCTCGCTGCTGGCCGTCGTCATGATGCTGGGCGTCGCGCTCTACGTGGTGATCGAGGCCATCGGGCGCATCGGCGAGCGGGCCGAGGTGTCGTCCGGGCCAATGATGATCGTCGGTGCGATCGGCCTGCTGGTCAACCTGGTGGCGCTGTTCCTGCTGCGCTCCGGCGCGGGCGAGAGCCTCAACGTGCGCGGCGCGTACCTGGAGGTGGTCGCCGACACGGCCGGCTCGGTCGGCGTGATCGTCGCGGGCTGGCTGGTGTCGGCCACCGGCCAGCCGTTCTGGGACACGTTCGTCGCCCTGGCCATCGGCCTGTTCGTCGCCGTGCGCGCCGTCTCCCTGGGCCGCCAGGTCTTCGCCGTGCTCGGCCAGCACGTGCCCGAGGGCGTCGACCCCGACGCCGTGGCCGCCGACCTGTCCGCCATCGAGGGCGTACGGGACGTGCACGACCTGCACCTGTGGACGCTCACCTCGGGCATGAACGTGGCCACCGCCCACCTGGTCACCGCCGAGCCGGCCGACCACCACGCCGTCCTGGACCAGGCGCGCGACGTGCTCAGCCGGCGTCACCACATCGCCCACGCGACCCTCCAGGTCGAGCCCGCCGACCACCGGGGCTGCGACGAGGTCGGCTGGTGAACATGCGCAACCTTTGGTTGCGCGATCCGGGCCGTACGCGCTAGCCTTACACGCAACCAAAGGTTGCACGTAAGGTCTGGAGAGTTCAGCATGGAGTACGGCAGCATCGAACGCGAGATCCACGTCGACGCCACCCCCGAGGTCGTCTTCGAGGTCGTCAGCCGCCCCGAGCACATCTCCCGCTGGTGGAGCGACGACGCCTCGATCGAGCCCGTCCCCGGCGCGACCGGCGAGCTGATCTGGGGCGACCGCGAGCAGGTCGCCCCCATCACCGTGGTGACCGCCGAGCCGCCCCGGCTGTTCGCCTTCCGCTGGTGCGAGACCGGATCGGCCTCGCTGCTCGTCACCTTCGAGCTCACCCCGGCGGGCGCGGGCACGCGGATCCGGCTCACCGAGACCGGCTTCCGCGAGCTGGGCTGGGAGGCCGCCAAGCTGGCGGAGTGCCACCGCGACCACAGCCAGGGCTGGGACACGTTCGTGCCCCGGCTCGGCGAGTACGTCACGCGCCTGGTGGCCACACCGTGACGGCGGCCGTCGACGACGAGCTGTGGTCGGCCGTCGGCGACCCGACCCGGCGGCGCATCCTCGACCTGCTCCTGGCCGACGGCCACGGCACCGCCACCAGCCTCAGCGAGCGGCTGCCCGTGACCCGCCAGGCGATCACCAAGCACCTCGGCACGCTGGACCGAGCCGGGCTGGTGCACGCCTCACCCGCCGGGCGGGAGAGGAAGTATCGGGTGGACGAGGCGCAACTGGCCCGAGCCGTCGCCCAGCTCTCCTCCGTCGGCGCGGCATGGGACGCCAGGCTCCGGCGCGTCAAGCGCATCGCCGAGGAGATCCAGCGCACCGCGGACCGTACGGAGGGATCATGACCGATCAGGGCACGACCATCACCCTGGAGCTGCCCCGGCCGCCCGCCGAGGTGTTCGCCGCCGTCCTCGACGTGCGCGGCTGGTGGTCGAGGAACGTCACCGGCGCCACCGCCGCCGAGGGCGACGAGTTCGGCTACGAGGTGCCCGGCGTCCACCGGTGCCGCATCCGGCTCACCGAGGTCGTCCCCGGCCGGCGCGTGGTCTGGCGCGTCCTCGACAACGCCTTCTCCTTCACCGAGGACCAGGCGGAGTGGACCGGGACCGAGATCCGCTTCGAGATCTCCGGCCCCGGCGACGGCCCGGCCGAGCTGCGCTTCACCCATGTCGGGCTGCTGCCGGAGTTCGAGTGTTACGAGGTCTGCCACCGGAGCTGGGGCTTCTACGTGGGCCACAGCCTGCGCGAGCTCGTCACCACCGGCGTGGGGCGGCCCAACGAGGTGACCGACGGCGCCGACGTGCTCGGCCCCCGGATCGACGCCGCCCTGCTGGGCTCGCCCGCCGTCACCTGAGCCGATCGGCGGCGACGGCGGCGCTGACCGTGACGCCGCCGGACTGCGACACCGCCACCTTCAGCGTGCCGCCCGCTTCGGCGAACGCGGCACGCATCCGAGCCTCGGGCAGCGGCGTCCCGTCCGCCGCGCCGCTCGCCTCGAAGCTGACCGTCAGGCGCAGCCCGGACGCCGACAGCGTGACGGCCAGCGACACCACGGGGACCGGGTCGTGCGCCTCGGCGGCGGACAGCACCGGGCGGACGACCGACAGCACCGCCTGGCTCGCGCGCGGCGGCACGGCCCCGGCCGGCAGCGCCCACACCTCGGCCGCCGAGCCGGTACGGTCCGTCCACAGGGCGAGCTCGGCCTGGATTTCCCCAGCCAGGCCCTGCCCTTTCGCGCGCACGTTCATGCCCACCGCGCATTCCCCCGACGATCAATGGCAACTTTTTCTCGCGCAACCTATCAATCACCGGGCTGTGACCATAAGTCCATAAATGCGTCACATATCGCTCATTTTCCGCCAGGTCAGGGGTGTGGTCGGAGATGGCAATGTCCTTCCCAGAAGGTCGCCGTACGCCGCGTGGCGCGCTGACCGGCTTTGCCCGGGTATGCCATCGTGACTCGTCCCAGCAGCCGCCCCCCGGGAGGCCGTCGCTCGGCCGTCCCAGGCCCTGACCGGCGCGCCGCGCGCCACGCTCGTGGCCGGGCCCGGTTCGGCGGATCACGATCCCACACCCGCGGCGCGCTCGCGCCCGACCACGAGGAAGGCTGGCCAGCGTAAGCATGACCGGCAGGCGACACACCCCGACCGACCTCACCACCCCCGACGCGGCCACCGGGGCGGCCCCCAGCGTGGCCACCGACGCGGCCACCGAGGCGGCCACCGGCGCGGTCGCCGGGGCGCGTACGGGCGCGGCCGTCCGCGCGGATGCCGTCCCGGATCCGGACGCGCCCGGGAAGTGGCGGGGGCGGGTGAGCGTCGTGCAGGTGGCCGGGGGCGCGATGGCCGCGCTCACGGCGGCGGTGGCGGCCTCGTGGCTCGGGGTGGCGGGCACCGTGATCGGCGCGGCGGTGATGAGCGTGGCCACCACGGTCGGCACCGAGCTGTACACCCACTACCTGCGCCGCACCCGCGCCAAGGTCAGGCAGCACACCGTCACCGGCAGGCGGCACCGCCCGTCGGACCAGGCCGGCCCCTCCCGCCCGGCCCATGTCTCGGACCAGGCGCGGGCGGGGCGGGGGCGGGTGGGGTGGCTCCGGCTGGGCGGGGCGGCGGCGCTGGTGTTCACGCTCAGCTTCGGCGGCATCCTGATCTACCAGGCGATCGCCGGGCAGACGGTGTCCGAGCAGCTCAAGGGCGCGACGGAAGGCAAGGCCGAGCCCGCCGGCCGGGACGCCGCCAAGGACCGCCGCACCGAACCCGCCCTGCGCCACTCCCGCCCGTTCCCGGTCTCGCCGACGCCGCCGGGCACCCCGTCGCCCACGCCGTCCGCGACCGGCCCGCTGGCCACGCCGTCGGCGTCCGCGACCGTGACCGCCACCGCGCCCTCCCCCACGGACGCGCGCACCGATCAGCCGGCCGCGCCGCCCGCCCAGGAGCCCACGGACCGGCCCGCCACGCCGCCGCCGACCGGCGCCGAGCCCACCGAGCCGCCGCCGCCCGCCCCCTCACCGTCCGCCCCGCTGTCCGGCCTCCTCCCCTTCCCGTGAACGACCGCGATTCCGTGAGCGACCGCCCTTCCGTTAACGACCGCGCGGATCTCGTACGTACGCGAAAACACCCCGCACGAGCAGGGGCCCCGGCTGCCAAGGCGGGGTAGGGACCTGGGGTGGCCGCCCCACGCCGACGCGGATCTACGACCAAGGAGAGGCGATGGCCGACTTCGCCGAACGGTACGGAATCCCCGAACAGCACTTCTGGCTGCACGGCCCGCGCTCGGGCCCGCCCGTCGAGTTCGACCCCGCCTCGGGGATGTGGAACGTCTACGGCTACCCGGAGCTGCACGAGGTTCTCGGCGACCCCGCGACCTTCTCCTCCGACACCATGCGGGTGGTGCCGAAGGGCCTGGTGCCCGAGGTCGAGGAGTTCTCGCTCGACGGCTTCATCACGCAGATCGACCCGCCGGCGCACGGCAAGCTGCGCAGGCTGGTCAGCAGCGCCTTCACCCGCAAGATCGTCGCGGATCTGGAGCCGCGCATCGCCGCCCTCACCCACGAGCTGCTGGACGCGGCCCGCGAGCGCGGCCGGCTGGAGCTGGTGACCGACCTGGCCTACCCGCTGCCGGTCATCGTCATCGCCGAGCTGCTCGGGGTGCCCGCCACCGACCGGGCGCTGTTCAAGCGGTGGGCCGACGCGCTGTTCCAGCGTGACACCAAGATCTCGCTCACCGAGCCCGACGAGAGGCAGCTCGCGCAACGGCAGGAGTCGCTGCGCCCGTGGAAGGAGATGTCGGACTACCTCGCCGGTCACGCGGCCGAGCGCCGGGCCCGGCCGCGCGGCGACCTGCTGAGCCTGCTGGTGGAGGCTGAGGTCGACGGCGAGCGCCTGCCCGACACCCAGGTGGTGAACTTCGCGATCGTCCTGCTGCTGGCCGGGCACGTCACCACGACGATGCTGCTCGGCAACACGGTGCTCTGCCTGGACGCGTTCCCGGAGCAGCAGGATCGGGCGCGGGCCGACCGGTCGACGATCCCGGCCGTGATCGAGGAGTCGCTGCGTTACCTCACGCCGTTCGCCGCGCTCGGCCGTGCCACGACCCGGGAGGTGGAGCTGGGCGGCGTGAAGATCCCGGCCGACCAGCTCGTCATGGCGTGGCTGGGGTCGGCCAACCGGGACCCGAGGCAGTTCCCCGATCCGGACATGTTCGACCCGGGCCGCGACCCGAACCCGCATCTGGCGTTCGGCCGGGGCATCCACTTCTGCCTGGGCGCGCCGCTGGCCAGGCTGGAGGGGCGGGTCGCGCTGAACATCCTGCTCGACCGCCTCCCGTCCCTGCGCACCGACCCGGACGACCCGCCGGAGCTGATGCCGGCCCCGACCATGACAGGCGTACGCCGTCTCGCCCTGGCCTGACCTCCAGCGCGAGCGGGGGCGCGCGTCAGCCTGTCGCGGGCGCCGGTTCCACGTTCGGGAAGGAGCCGTCGCCGAAGAGGATGCGGGCCGCCAGGGCGCGCCCGGCGCGTCCGCGCAGGGCGGTCACGGCGGCCTCCGCGGCGGCGGGCGACCGGATGCCGGCGAAGGCGCGGCGCAGCATCAGCCGGGTCCGGTACCGGGCGCGCAGCGCGGCGCCGTCGTACCGCTCCAGCTCGCGCCGGTCGCCGGTGCGCAGGTAGGCGGCGGTGACGGAGGCGGCCAGGGCCGCCATCCGCAGGCACGGGTCCAGCCCGCCCGCCGTCAGCGGCGACACCGCGCCGGCCGCGTCGCCGACGAGCAGCCCGGCGGGGCACGCGAGCCGGCGCAGCACGCCGCCGACCGGGATCGGGCCG